>CAKAPS010000019.1:0-23668 GCA_916719965.1 uncultured Streptococcus sp. | reverse complement strand
TAGAACAACATTGCGAAATCGAATTTAATCGTCTTCGTATGACGGCGTTCCCGCGTGCAGAATTTGGCAAAGATAATGATGCTAAAACGGGAAGTAAGGGTGACTATATCTACCGTGAGTATGATGAGAATGGGATTGAAATTCTATCCATTATGTTTGAAATGAAGAATGAAAATGACGAAACAGCAACGAAGAAGAAAAACGAACACTTCTTTAAAGAGTTGGATAAAGACCGTCACGAGAAGCAATGTGAATATGCGATTCTTGTCAGTCTCCTAGAAGCAGATAATGAACTTTATAACACGGGCATTGTGGATGTATCGTACCAATATCCGAAAATGTATGTGGTGCGTCCACAGTTCTTTATTCCAATTATTACCTTGCTACGTAACGCAGCCTTAAATTCACTGCAATATAAACAAGAGTTAGCCTTGATGCGTGACCAACATATCGATATTACGCACTTTGAAGAAGACCTTGAGACTTTCAAAAAAGGTTTTGCGCGGAACTATGAACTCGCAAGTAAAAAATTCCAATCGGCCATTGATGAAATCGATAAGACGATTAAGAGTCTTGAGAAGACAAAAGCGGCACTGCTTTCTTCTGAAAATAATTTACGCCTAGCGAATAATAAGGCGGAAGACTTAACCGTGAAGAAGCTCGTGAAGAATAATCCAACGATGAAACAACGCTTTGAAGAGCTAAACTGAGAAGAAACATAAAACTCTATTCCTTAGAAATTGGGATAGAGTTTTTTGATGAAGAAATATCGATAACTGTTCTCATTTAGAATAAAATAACGTGAAAATGGCCACCGCTAATGAACATTTGAAAAAGATTGAAAAACCCAGAAAAAATTAACATTTTTGCCAAATGATATCGTTTGCTTTTTTTAGATGTAATGTGTACCATATAGAAGTATAGATAATAATAATTCTTATCTAGCACAAATAAACAAACAGGTTTATAGGAGGAAAATACATGAAAGTTGTAGTAGTTGGATGTACTCATGCGGGTACTGCTGCAGTTAAAACAATTTTAAATGACAATCCAGGAACAGAAGTCGTTGTATACGAAAGAAATGATAATGTTTCATTCTTATCTTGTGGGATTGCCTTATACGTAGGAGGAGTTGTTAAAGACCCTCAAGGACTATTCTATTCTAGTCCAGAAGAATTAGCTTCATTAGGAGCTACTGTTCGTATGGAACACGATGTAACAAGCATCGATACTGTTGGTAAAACATTAACAGTAAAAGACTTAAAAACAGGCGAAGAAAAGACTGATTCATTTGACAAATTAGTACTTACAACTGGATCATGGCCAATTCTTCCTCCAATTCCAGGACGTGAATTAGAAAACGTTCAATTATGTAAAAACTACAACCAAGCAAAAGAAATCTTTGCTAAGAAAAACGACAAGAAGAAAATCGTTGTTGTCGGTGGTGGATACATCGGTATCGAATTAGTTGAAGCTTTTGCATTAGAAGGTAAAGAAGTAACATTAGTAGACGGTTTAGACCGTATCTTAAACAAATACTTAGACCCAGAATTCACTGATATCTTAGAAGAAGACTTACGTGCACGTGGCGTACAAGTTCGCTTAAACGAAATGGTTAAATCATTCGAAGGCGAAAACGGCGTTGTAAACAAAGTTGTAACTTCAGGTGGCGAATACGAAGCTGACATGGTTATCTTATGTGTTGGTTTCCGTCCAAACAACGACTTAGTGAAAGACCAATTAGAAACTATGCCTAACGGTGCTATCATCGTTAATGACTACATGGAAACATCTGTTAAAGATGTATATGCTGCAGGAGACAGCTGTGCTGTTAACTACAACCCTAACGAAGGACATGCATACATTCCATTAGCAACTAACGCTGTACGTATGGGTTCATTAGTAGGTAAAAACATCAACGGTCACAAAGTGAAATACCGTGGAACTCAATCAACATCTGGATTACACTTATTCGGATGGAACATTGGTTCAACTGGGGTTAACGTAGGTAGCGCACCTCACTTTGGATTAGATGTACGTTCTGTATACGTGGTAGATAACCACCGTCCAGAATTCATGCCAACATACGAAAAAATCTACATGAAATTAGTTTACGAAGTAGGTACAAACCGTATCGTAGGTGGACAAGTAATGTCTAAATACGACTGTACAGCTTCTGCAAACACATTGTCATTAGCAATCCAAAACAAAATGACAATCGAAGACTTAGCTTATGTAGACTTCTTCTTCCAACCAGTATTTGACCGTCCATGGAACTACTTAAACATCTTAGGACAAGCTGCTGTTGAACAAGAACGCGTATTAGCAGAAGGTAAATAATAACTTTTAGAAAAGGGGATGCTTGCATCCTCTTTTTTTGACGTCTGAATCTCAAGATTTACTTATTAGTGAATCTTGAGATTTTTTTTGGCGAAGAGGAGTCGTTAATTTTTTAGAAAGGGTAAAAATCACTTCTTTCAACAAGAAAAAAGTAGGCAATTATGATACAATAAATAAGATATAATAAGAGTATTGTGTCTAGGGTTTAAAGGAAAGGGGAGGAAGGTCGTGCAACGACTGAAAAAATTTGGAACAAAGCTTTGGCAGATTTTTCAAGAAGATTTAATGCATGTTAATATTGGTGTTGAATCCGCAGCAATGGCTTACTATATGTTATTATCTGTCATTCCAATGGTCATGCTAGTTGCCAATATTCTTCCATTATTACCGATTCCTATCGATGTAATGTTTAAAACATTAGAAACAATTTTACCGGACAACATCACTGAAGTCCTATTTCCAATTCTTCGAAATTACTTAGGGACCTTCAATGGGGGCGCACTTTCTATTGGTTTAGTGATTTTATTCTGGCCGGCTTCTCAAATGTTTAGTAGTATTCAGCGCTCGCTAAACGTGTTATACGGGGCACCGGTGAGAAGAAATTTTATTTTTGAACGATTCTTTGCCGTTGTAATTGCGATGGCAGCTATTTTAATCGTATTTGCGGTGTCGATTGTCTTCATCTTTGGAGAGCAAGTGTTACGATTGGTCGGGGAATTTTTCTCGCTCAATTTAGCATCGGTTATTTTAGATCTTTCGTTTTTAAAATGGGGACTCTTATTTGGAACCGTCTTTTTATTGATGAGTTTCATGTACTACTCAATTCCTAATGTGAAATGGTCATTCCTGTATGCTTTTCCAGGAGGCTTATTCACAACCGTTGGATTTGTATTAATTTCGCAATTATTCTCGATTTATATTCATTACGCAGGTCGCAATTTTACGGCCAATGGTGCGTTTGGAACGTTAATTATATTTATGATTTGGCTGTATTTTATTGCCAATGTAATGATTTTAGGGGGCGTGTTAAATGTGATTGTTTACCGTTTTAGACACCCAAAACAAGAAACTGAAGGAGTAACGGATGAAAAAGAAAAACTTAATGTATGACGATAAAGATTCACGAATCGACTATGGCGTCATCCTTCCTGTATTATTATTAGCATTTATTAGTATTGCAACTTTATTTTCGACAACGTATTTAATCGCTGGAAATAGCTCTCTTCGAATGGTACTCATGCAAGTCGTATGGTATATGGTAGGGGTTGTGGCGATTGTCGTCATTATGCAATTCGATTCGGAGCAGTTATGGAAACTGACAACTTGGGGATATATCCTTGGACTCCTCATGTTACTCGCCGTTCTGTTCTTTTATGACAGAGCAACTTATGCCGATACAGGTGCGAAGAGTTGGTTCAGATTTGGAACTTTCTCATTCCAACCTTCCGAGGTCGTAAAAATCTTCTATATTTTAATTTTGGCAAAAGTAGCCACTTCTCATAATATGAAGACAAAATATAAGACGAATCATACGGACTGGCAATTATTCGTGAAGTTGATTTTATGGGCAGCACCAGCATTAGTACTCGTTATTTTGCAAAATGACTTAGGGACAACACTTGTATTCTTAATGATTCTGGGTGGCGTTTTGATTATGTCAGGGATTAGCTGGAAAATCTTACTTCCAATTATTATTGTGGTTGGATTAATCGGAGCGCTCCTTATTTACTTAGTAGTGTACAACCGTCAAATCTTATTAAATATTGGATTTAAAAATTACCAATTCGCGCGTATCGATTCATGGTTAGATCCATACGGAGACCAAGGTGGAAATGGATACCAATTATTCCAAAGCTTGAAGGCTATTGGTTCAGGGAGAATGCTTGGGAAAGGGTTCGGCGTATCTGATGTATATGTACCAGTTCGTGAATCTGACTTAATCTTTGCGACAATCGGAGAGAACTTCGGATTCTTAGGCGGAACATTCCTAATCGCCATTTACTTTATTTTGATTTATCAAATGATTCGTGTCTGCTTCGATACGAAAAATGAGTTTTATACGTATATCGCAACCGGCGTTATCATGATGATTTTATTCCACGTGGTTGAAAATATCGGGATGACCATTGGACTCCTACCTTTAACGGGGATTCCATTACCATTTATTTCTCAAGGGGGTTCAAGCTTACTTGGAAATATGATGGGGATTGGCCTCATTATGTCGATGCGTTATCACTTCAAGAGTACAATTTTTGAAGATGAAGATGCTGCATTTGGAGCGAATCAACAAGATGCGACAATGCTACGTTTACGTCAGGAGGATGGAAAATGATTGTTTATATTCACCCAAAATGTACAACTTGTAAAAAGGCGTTAAAATGGTTCGAGTTAAATCATGTAACTTTTGAACAAAAGGACATTCGCGAAACTCCACCGACAGCAAAAGAATTATTAAAGATTAAAAAAGCTCAAAACTTGGAGTGGAAGAAAATGGCAAATACGAGTGGCGAAATGTACCGTTCACTCGGCTTAAAGGATAAACTGCCTACAATGAATGATGAAGAAGCTGCAAAACTATTGGCAAGCAACGGTATGCTCATTAAACGTCCGCTTGTATTGGATAATGGGGTAGCGACATTCGGATTCAAAGAAGAAGTTTACGAAGAGAAATGGAAGAGATAAGATGAAAAAATATAGTGAAAATGGATTATGGATTAAACAAGACGGGGCAGAATACGTGATTGGTCTGTCTCCAAAAGGACAAGATGATCTTGGAGATGTAAGTTTTGTGGAATTATTAAAGAGTGAATCAGTGACACCAGATGATTCGATTATTAGTGTCGAAGCTGCAAAAGCGGTGACTGAATTACTAGCTCCACTGAGTGGGACAGTCGTGGCTTTCCATGATGAATTAGAAGAGAATCCAGAGTTCTTAAATGAATTAGAAGAAGAGAAAAACTGGATCGTTCGTTTAAATGGAGTAGATGAAGCGGCATTCAATGCTTTATTGGATGAAGACCTTCCGTGTGAACAATGTGAAGTGAAATAAAGTTACATTAAAAAGAAATATTTATATAGAGATTAAACGAATTTACGGAAACGCCATAATCATTAGTATGGTTATGGCGTTTCTGTATTTCTAATATTCTATATATCAAATGTTAGAGAGTCTTCAAAAAAGATACGCTAATAATAGATGTGTGCATAGGAGTAATAGGATGGATATAATAATTTTATTTTTTATAGCAGTACTAATTTATCTACTACCGATGAATGATGATTATTTAGGTGTGAAATCTACGTTAGGATTAAAAGGAATTCTAGCATTAGGAATCATTTTCCATCATTTGTCACAATGGGTTACAACTGGAAGTGAATTTTCAAATTTTGCATATATGGGAACTTATATTGTTTCGATATTTTTCTTTTTATCAGGATATGGGCTCTATTATCAGAATGAACATAAGCCTAATTATATGAATGGATTTCTATATAAAAGATTGTCCAGAATTTTAGTGCCAGTTCTTTTTATTTCTTTGATATATCTAGTATATAGAGTGGCGAATGGTCAAACGATTAATATGGAGTACTTTATAAATCTATTTTTAAAAGGAAGTACAATAATTATTAATGGATGGTTCGTCAATATCATTATATTAATGTATTTATTCTTTTATGTATCGTTCAAATTATTTAAAAAATCAGAGGTAGCTATATTTATAAATTTACTACTTATATTATGTTATATTTTTGCAGCGATAAAATTGAATTATGGTTTTTGGTGGTATAACAGTTCTTTGCCTTTCGCAGTTGGGTTATTATGGGCGAATTATAAAAATAAAATTGATTCATTTGTAAATAATCATTATTTTGCTTTACTAATTCTCTTTACCATACTGTTGTTTATCTCTCATCGCTATGATTTCATAATCTCTAAACTAAATATCGTGGATAGCTACAGCTATGCTTTGATTGCCAATTTAGATAATGTTATTTTTACATTCTATTTTCTGCTTTTCATTAAGAAATTTAACTTTGACAATAAATACTTAAATTTTATAGGGAAAATCTCCTTTGAATTATATATGATTCATGGGCTATTTATGGCTATCTTTGGCAAGTACTTTGTTAGCTCTACAATCAATGATATGGTATACACAGTACTAGTGCTGATATTTAGTATTTCTTTTGCATGGTTCATTAACCAGTTGTTGAAAAAGATTTCATTATAGAATAAAAAACAACGAGTTTTTCAAAATTTGAGAAACTCGTTGTTTTTATTATGCATGTTGTCTTAAACGATTTACACGCTCCACAAAGTTATCAAATAAACCTTGCATCACATTGCTATCTTCAATTAATAATTCAGGATGCCATTGAACGGCAACTACACTTTGGTCTTTAGATTTAGATTCGAACGCTTCAATCAGTCCATCTGTACTCCAAGCAACTGGAACAAAGTCAGAGGCCAATTGTTTAACCGCTTGGTGGTGGTAAGAGTTCACGGGGGTCGTTGTTCCAAGAACGCGAGAAAGCTCGCTACCACTTGCGATTTGAATCGTATGCGTTGGTTGGCTTGGCATTGTTTTTTGTGTATGTTTTACAGAGATGTTTTCGTATTGTGATTCGATATCTTGGTAGAGTGTTCCACCAAGAGCGACGTTTAGAATTTGTAAGCCGCGACACACTGCAAAGATTGGTTTGTGTTGTCTATAAGCTTCTTTAATGAGCTCAATTTCAAACGCATCACGAGCAGGATAAGTACGTGCCAAATTAAGATGTGGTTCTTCACCATATAATAATGGAGAAACGTCTTGTCCACCCGCTAATAGAAGTCCATCAACCCGTGAAATGAATTCTTTTGCAAATTCTGGGTTACTGATGGGAATGATGACAGGAATCGCTTTTGCTTTTTCAAGACCACGGATAAAACCATTTGGCGCATACGATAAAATGTAGCGATCTTCTTCCGTGTTATCTTGGCGATGATTTCCTGCAATACCAATAAGTGGATAAGTTTGCATGTGCATCAGCCTTTCTTTCAAAAATATGTTCCATCATACCGCATTTTCATGAAAATGAAAAGCATTATTACACGATTTCAAAGCGCGGCTATTTGCGAATCGTTCTCAATTAGGATAAAATATAACAGAATAGAATGATTATAAAGGAGAATGAATCGTGGCAACTTTAGAGATTAAAAATCTACATGTATCGATTGAAGACAAAGAAATTTTAAAGGGCGTTAATTTAACGATTAACACTGGAGAAATTCATGCAGTCATGGGGCCAAACGGAACAGGAAAATCAACGCTTTCTGCAGCGATTATGGGCCACCCAAGTTATGAAGTAACAGAAGGAGAAATCCTATTAGACGGCGAAAATGTCTTAGAAATGGAAGTAGACGAACGCGCTCGCGCAGGTCTATTCTTAGCGATGCAATATCCAAGTGAAATCGTTGGGGTGACAAACGCAGAATTCATGCGTTCGGCTATCAATGCTCGTCGTGAGGAAAGCGATAAAATGGGAGTTCGTGAATTCATCAAGAAGTTAGATGAAAAAATGGCTCTATTAGACATGCCAGAAGAAATGGCAGAACGTTACTTAAACGAAGGCTTCTCAGGCGGGGAGAAAAAACGTAACGAGATTCTTCAATTATTAATGATTGAACCTACATTCGCGATTCTAGATGAAATCGACTCAGGGTTAGATATCGACGCACTAAAAGTGGTTTCTCGAGGAGTAAACGCAATGCGTGGAGACAACTTTGGATCATTAATTATTACGCACTACCAACGTCTCTTAAACTACATTGAACCAGATGTGGTGCATATTATGATGGACGGTCGTGTCGTGATGACAGGGGATGCTTCTCTTGCTCGTCGTCTAGAAGCTGAAGGATACAAAGGAATCAGTGAAGAATTAGGAATCAAGATTGAACATCAAGAGTAGGAGTGAGATTGTGGCAGAGACAAAATTAACCATAACACCAGAAGAAATCACCGCATTCTCTCTTGCAAAGAATGAACCAGAGTGGTTTCTACAAACACGTTTAAAAGGATTAGAACTCGCTAAAACGCTAGAATTACCTTTTATCGAACGTGTGAAATTCCACCGTTGGAACTTATTCCAATCAGCAATCGGTGAAGGCACTTCAATGATTGAAGAACTTCCAAAAGTGATTCCAACAGCAGCGGGGAGTGCAAAAATTGTACAACTAGGTGCGGTATCATACTGGGAAGAAATGAATGTTGAAACAGCGTTGAAGGACGTTCTCGTGATGGATTTATTCGATGCCCTGGAGCAATATCCAGAGCTCGTAAAACCTTACTATATGACAAAAGCAGTACCAGTCGATGAAGATAGCTTAACGGCTTACCACGCTGCTATGGTCAACTCAGGAGTATTTATTTATATTCCAAAAAATGTAGACGTAAAAGATATTATTGAATCTCATTTCGTTCAAAATAACTTAGTGGACGAAGCGTTCGTGAAGCACGTATTAATCGTGGCAGACGAAAACAGCTCAGTCTCTTATGTAGAACGTTTTGAAAGTATCGGTGACAAAAAGAATACAGCCAACATTGTAGTAGAAGTGATTGCAAAACAAGGCGCGAAAGTTCAGTTTGCAGCCGTTGATACGTTAGGTCAATCAACAGATGCGTATGTGAACCGTCGTGGCTATCTTGAAAAAGATGCAACGATTAACTGGGCGCTTGGCATTATGAATGACGGAAATGTGATTGCGGACTTCGACTCTGAATTACGCGGAGACGGTTCTCATTCACAAGTGAATGTGATTGGTATTTCTACAGGACGCCAAGTTCAAGGAATCGATACTCGTGTGACAAACTATGCACCACATTCAGTCGGACATATCCTGCAACACGGTGTTATTTTAGATAAATCAACCTTAACGTTTAACGGAATTGGACATATTATTAAAGGGGCGAAATTCGCAGATGCGCAACAAGAAAGCCGTGTACTGATGCTTTCAGAAGGCGGACGTGGAGACGCAAACCCAATTCTTTTAATCGATGAAAATGAAGTAACGGCAGGACACGCAGCGAGTGTGGGACAAGTGGATGATGAACAATTATTCTACTTAACGAGCCGTGGAATCTCAGAAGCCGAGGCAAAACGCCTTGTGATTCGTGGATTCTTAGGAGCCGTTATTCGTTCAATCCCTTCAAGTGAGCTTCAAAAAGAACTTGTCGATATGATTGAACAAAAGTTGGTTGCTAGCTATGATTAGTAAAACGATTCGAGAAGACTTTCCAATATTAAAGCGTGAAGTCAACGATGAAGTGCTTGTCTATTTAGACAATGCCGCTACAACGCAAAAGCCACGTCCAGTTGTAGAAGCCGTTGAGAAATTCTACGCAACTCACAATGCCAATATTCATCGTGGGGTGCATTCATTAGCTCAGGAAGCCACTGACTTATATGAGGCATCTCGAGCTAAAGTAGCGAAATTTATCAACGCTAGTAGCACAAAAGAAGTGCTCTTTACGCGTGGAACGACAACTAGTTTAAACTGGGTTGCGCAAGGGTTTGCGCCGAATCGCCTCCAAGAAGGAGACGAAATCTGGATTAGCCCTGCTGAGCACCATTCGAATGTGGTTCCTTGGCAACAAGTGGCAAAACAAACAGGAGCCGTCTTACGTTATTTTTCATTAACGAAAGAGGGCGAATTAGACCTCGAAGCAGCAGGAGCAGCTTTAACGGAAAAGGCAAAAATCGTTTCCGTTAACCACGCATCAAATGTTCTTGGTACAGTAACAGATGTGAAGCGTGTAGCTGAAATGGTTCACGCAGTAGGAGGCATCCTTGTTGTGGATGGTGCTCAAGCAGCGCCACATCAAAGAGTGGATGTCCAAGCGTTAGACTGTGACTTTTATGCTTTTAGTGGACATAAGATGCTTGCTCCAACAGGCATTGGTGTCTTATATGGAAAAGAATCACTTCTTCAAGAGATGAATCCAGTCGAATTTGGCGGCGAAATGATTGATTTTGTGTACGACCAAGAGAGTACGTGGAATGAATTGCCGTGGAAATTCGAAGCAGGCACTCCAAATATCGCAGGAGCCATTGGACTGGCTGCTGCCATTGATTATTTAGAAGAAATCGGTATGGAGAATATCCATCAGCATGAACAAGAAATAGTCTCTTATCTCTTACCAAAGATGCAAGAGATGGAAGGTGTGACGGTATATGGGCCAAGGGACCCAGAAAAACATTCTGGAGTCATTAGTTTTACTATCGACGGAATCCATCCACATGACGTCGCAACGGCGCTCGATATGGAAGGATTTGCAGTTCGTGCAGGACATCATTGCGCACAACCTTTGATGCGATGGCTCGATGTACCGGCAACATGCCGTGCAAGTTTTTATATTTATAACACGCTTCAAGAAGCAGAACAGTTTTTAGAAGCATTAGAAAAAGTAAAGGAGTTTTTCCAATATGGCCTTATCTAAATTAGATCAGCTTTATCGTCAGGTGATTCTGGATCATTCGTCTCATCCTCACCATAAAGGATTGGTAGATGATGCGAGCATTCCAACGATTGAATTTAATAATCCAACGTGTGGAGATGTGTTGCAGTTGCAACTGATTGTAAATGACAATGGCGTGATCGAAGATGTTCACTTTGACGGACACGGCTGTACGATTAGTATGGCGAGTGCGAGCATGATGAGTGATGCGATTATTGGAAAGACAGTTGACGAAGCGGTCGCTCTAGCAGAAGATTTCTCAAGTCTAGTGCAGGGTGAAACCGTGGATGAAGAACCTTTAGGGGATGCGGCGTTACTTGCCGGTGTTCAAAAATTCCCAGCGCGTATTAAATGTGCCACTCTTGCGTGGAAAGCATTAGAACGTGCCGTAGAAAATGAGAAAGCATAAGAAAGTGGTGACAAAATGAGTGGAGTTCCTGAATTAGCCGATTACAAATATGGCTTTCATGAGGATGTAACACCTGTTTATGAAACAGGGATGGGATTAAGCGAGGAAGTCGTTCGTACGATTTCACAAGTGAAAAACGAGCCACAATGGATGCTTGATTTCCGATTAAAATCATTGAAGGCATTCGAAAATATGCCAATGCAAACATGGGGTGCGGACCTTTCAGATATTGATTTTGATGCAATTACGTACTTCAAACGTGCCAGCGATAAGCCAGCGCGTTCTTGGGATGATGTTCCTGAGAAAATTAAAGATACTTTCGAGAAAATCGGAATTCCAGAAGCAGAACGTGCGTATTTAGCCGGAGCTTCTGCGCAATTCGAGTCTGAAGTGGTTTACCATAATATGAAAGAAGAGTTCGATAAACTTGGAATCATCTTTACAGATACAGACTCAGCGTTAAAAGAATATCCTGAACTATTCAAAAAGTATTTTGCAAAACTAGTACCACCAACCGATAACAAATTAGCGGCGTTAAACTCAGCTGTATGGTCAGGTGGAACGTTTATCTATGTACCAAAAGGCGTGAAATGTGATGTGCCGCTTCAAACGTACTTCCGTATCAACGACCAAAACATGGGACAATTCGAACGTACGCTCATCATCGTAGACGAAGGAGCAAGCGTGCATTACGTTGAAGGATGTACAGCGCCAACGTACTCTTCAAACAGCTTGCATGCGGCGATTGTAGAAATTTTCGTTGAAGAGGGTGGCTACTGCCGTTATACAACGATTCAAAACTGGTCGGATAACGTGTATAACTTAGTAACAAAACGTGCCAAAGCCGCTGCTCACGGAACGGTTGAGTGGATTGATGGAAACCTTGGGGCGAAGACAACGATGAAATATCCATCCGTCTTTTTAGAAGGGCCTTACGCGAAGGGGACAATGTTATCCATCGCTTTTGCCGGAGAAGGCCAACACCAAGATACAGGTGCGAAGATGATTCATAATGCGCCACATACTTCAAGTTCAATTGTTTCAAAATCGATTGCAAAAGATGGTGGAGCTGTGAACTACCGTGGTCAAGTAACATTTGGCAAGAAATCAGATTATTCTATTTCTCATATCGAATGTGACACGATTATTATGGACGACAAGTCGAAATCAGACACGATTCCATTTAACGAAATTCATAATGATAAAGTAGCCCTTGAGCACGAAGCCAAAGTGTCAAAAATCTCAGAAGAGCAATTGTTCTACTTGATGAGTCGCGGAATTAGCGAGTCAGAAGCAACAGAGATGATTGTTATGGGATTCGTTGAACCATTTACAAAAGAACTTCCAATGGAATACGCCGTTGAACTAAATCGTTTAATCGCGTACGAGATGGAAGGATCAGTTGGATAGATATTAATAGAAGCCAAGAAACATGGATTGATGTTTCTTGGCTATTTATATTCAATTTTATCGTAAATCAATTGAATAGGGATCTTAGTAATTATATGATTGTAGTAGCATAATGATAAATAAAAATCGAGGGATATCTTTATGCTTAGTGAAGAATATATAAGAAGAGAAAAACGAACAGCTGAATTATATAAGAGATATTTTGATTCTCGCCCATAATTGAAGCAAGCATCGGACGAATCATATGATTTGTTTGAAAATGATAAAATTTCCTTTGCTGAGTACAGAAAAAGGTCTCTCAAACTCGGGGAAATATATAGATAAGCATCTAAATAGTAGTAAGATTCTTGTTTTATGTTGAAATTACTTTTTAGTTGTTTTATTATAATTTTGTTAAAAAAGTCGTAATCTAAGTGTTTCACTAGATTATTATAATTTCTTATGGGGAGATGTGGATTTTGATAATTGAAGATAATATTTTACAAATACCAGAGATTAATGAGAATACTAGATATTGGTTAGTTCGTGCAAATGGTGGGAAGTATTATGAAGATTTCAAAAATTCAAGTACAATCTCCATTCATGATAATGAACTTTCTTTGGATATGTTTAAATCTGATTTTTTACTGACAAATGTAAAAACTATTGAATATTACAAGCAAAAAATTGCAAGCATTAAATGGGATGATTCTAGACAAAAAATAACTTTATTAGCTAAAAAGATGTTTTTATTTATTGAAGAAATGAAAAATGGAGATATTGTTATCGTACCATCCATACATTCTAACTATTTCTTAATAGGTATTATAACAAGTGATGTTTACGAATTATCAGAAGAGCAAATCAAAGAAAATAAAATTCAAAAAGAAATAAGTAATATTCATATTTCTTTAAATAGGAAAAGAAGAAAGGTTATTTGGTTTAATGAAATATCTAGAGATTTTTTAAATCCGAAGTTATTTTATATGCTAAACATGCATCAAACAATAATTGAGATTATTGAAGAAGCAGAATATATAGATCCATTGATTTCTAGAGTATATTTTAAAGATAGCGGGTTACATTTCTCTCTTAGAGTTAATGCTAGACAAAATATTAATATTAGTTCTTGGAACGCTCTATTTGGTTTGGTAGGAAAAGTTGAAGATAAAATTGATAAAGAAAAAATATCAGTCAAAACTAATGTTCAAAGTCCCGGAGATATTCAAGTAATAATTGAAAATATTAATAATTTCCTTGATTTTTTAAATGAAAATAAACTGATTATTATATTATTTTTAGGTGTGTTTTCCGAAATAAAGTTCAAAGATATTTCATTTAAAGGTCTGTTGCCAACATTATTTGATTATAAAAAAAATAAGTTGGAAAATAGAAGCAAAGAATTATCCAACATGCGTGCAGAAATAGAATTGGAGGAATTTAAAAAAGATGGAAAAGTTCGTGAACTTGAGAGAGAATTGAAGATAAAAGAGCTACAAGAATCCATTGCAGACTTTGATATTTCTATAAATCCCACTTTACAAGTGATTTCAAGCGAATCTCAAAAGCAAATGGATTTGAAAGAGAAGTCGGATGAGGAACAACTTTAATAAAACAGAAGGTACATGAAATTAGAATCAAATAAACTACTAATGGAAATAATAGTGAGCATATATAATACAAAGTTAAACAAATAAATAATGTTCCATAAATTTTTTGAAGTATTTGCATGCTGTTTCCTCCTCAAAATAATAATAACTCTAATTTAGTTTAAACACAATTAAGATTATAAAAGTATTTAATTTTAATCTAACCATCAATTAGATAATGTATAGTTAAATACTGTAAGTTGATTAATTCTAAAAAGGTTATCATATAAGCATATGTTAAGTATTGTAAATTAATATAAACCGTTATTTTTTATGGAAGGGTCAGTTGGATAGAAAGTAATAATAGCCAAGGAACATGAATTTTTGTTTCTTGGCTATTTTTTTAGTATAAAGTGACAGATAAAAACAAGTAGAGGATCACAAGCAAAAAGCATAAAGTATAATATATTTTTTGAATTTTATAGTTTCTTAATATTATTTGTTCAGAATTTTGGATGTTTTCATATAAAATAATCCTTGCTATATCAATGTTTTCGAATAAAAATGCACTTGAGGTGAAAATTTTACATTTTACGAAATATTACACTTGTATTATATTCAGAACGTGTTATAATATGTTCAACAAGAGATATAAAGAAAGGAGAATGGGTATGAGAAAACAACCATGGTCGAACGAAAATAAGACTGAACGGATTAACTTCACGATTGAGCCCTCTTTGAAAGAAGCATTTTTGAAGATTATCTCAACAGACGTATCAACTTATTTCCGGTCGGTCATCGAAAATGAAGTCGAAAGTCATCAGAAAAAAGTTGAAAACTGGCCTGAAGCAATTAAAACATTACTGCATGGACAGTTTAAAGCGTTCTCCGAACAAGTCTTCGGAACGTTTAATTACCGAGGACGGAACTATCCATATAAAATTTTGGATGTTATGTCAGTCGAAGAAGGACAACCACTTGAAGTCATTGACTACGAGGATGGGTTGGTATATGTAAAAGTGATTGAGGAAATCAATCCAGAAAAATTAGTATATGTAACTATTTAGAAAGAAGGAAATTTAAAATGCCAGTAACAATCTTAATTATCGCCGTAGTATTACTCTTATTAATCATTGCGTTCAAATCAATTCGTATCGTTCAACAAGGACACAAAGCTGCTGTTCAATCATTTGGACGTTACGTTGGAGAATTAGGACCAGGATTACACTTTGTAACACCAATCATTCGTAACATTGCTTACGTTGTAGATATGCGTCAACGTTCATTAGACTTAGATCCTCAAGAAATCATCACAAAAGACAACGTTAATTTAACAATTGACGCTTCAGCTAAATACCACGTAGATAATCTTGAAGAATACTTATATGGAAACACAAACCCAGAAGGATTATTACTTTTAGATATCCAAAACGAATTACGTGACATTATCGGTACAATGACAATGGCTGAAATCCTTGGTGGTACTAACAAAATCAACACTGATTTAAACCAACGTGTATTCGGTAAAACAGACTCTTACGGGGTTACAATCGACCGTGTAAATATCGGTGAAGTAATTCCTCCACAAAGCATCGTTGAAGCGATGAACAAACAAATCACTGCTGACCGTGAACGTGATGCTGCGTTAATCGCTGCTGACGCTCGTCAAAAAACAGTTGAAATGGATACAAGAACTCAAAACAACAAATTATTAGCAGATGCTCGTGCTCATGCTGAAAAAATCGCAATTGACACTCAAGCAACTGTTGCTCAATTAACAGCTATCAACAATGCTTTAAACGAATCTAACTTAAATGCGGCTGCGTTAGAATACTTAGCAATCGACGCTAAAAAAGCTCTTGCTGAAGGTCCAAACAATACAGTTGTATTAATGGATGGACAAAACAACGCAAAAATCGCTGAAAACATTGCTTCATTAGCATCAGGACGTAAAGTTTGGGACGAAGCAGGTAAATAATCATGAAACAACAAGCTAACAAATCTTTCTTTGGGTTGAAATGGCTTGCGGTACTGATTGCCACTTTATTGTTTGTAGGAACCTTTGCACGTGTTTCAACAGTCAATGCTGAAACGCAACAACCAGTAGACACCACAAAGATGAAGATACAAGGTGCCTTTGAACAAAAAATCGACTTTGTGGATGGGGAAGATTATAATGCGACAGTGACGATTAAGTTAACTTATAATAATCCTCAATATAAAGAGATTAAAGTTCCCGTTCAAATTAAAAATCTTCCAACAGGGAAGGGCGGTATTCGACTTTACGTATATCGAGATACAGATAATAGCCTCATAGTTCAATCATTTGTTGAGACTATTGAAGACCATAATGTTATCTATTATGATCTGCTTCATGTCGAAGATGGGAAAGTCACAAAAGCGTTTCAATTCACGGCAACGGACAAAGAACGAAACAAATTTCTAGAGGATTTGGCCAATGCAAGTGAAGAGGAAGAGGAAGCTACTACTGCCGCGAAAGCTGCGAACTCAAACGAAAAGAGTTCAAACGCGAATGATTCGAAAGGGAATGCAAAAGGCTCTGAAAGCAAAGATGTCTTTGATCAAATTGATAACTTCTTTGATCAACTAGATACAGACAAAATTGCTGAAGGACTCGGTAAAGGAGCATTTTATATCATCCTTATCATCGCTGTTTTCTTAGGAATTAAAGGGAAACAAAAACAGGCTCGTAGAAATACTCGTAGAGCTCGAACTGGAAATACGCGTTCTGCTCAAAGAACTGGGGCTGATGCTACTGTCAATAGAGCACAAAAGACATCTACTCCAGTAGTCGCTACCGAAGCCGTACCGCAACGTGTATATCGTCCGCGAAATAAAGTTTCAAATCCAAAACTTCGCTCACAAGCGAAAAAACAAGCAACAAAACAAGCGCTACAATCGGCTTCAAGTCGTTCAAATACTTCAAGAGATGTGTATGTGGATACACGTGCTACAAGACCGGTTTCCTACCGTCCAGCATCAAAAGAAAAATCACATACATTACCACGAGTGCTTTCAAGCAAAACACTCCCTCGTACTTTGAAGACTCCGCGCTTAAAATAACACAAGTAGAACACCTAAATTCCATGTGAGTTTAGGTGTTTTTTGCTCTTTCTACACTCAAGCATTTGCAGAAGTAAGGCTATCGGAGTATTCTAAAAAGGAAAGGTGGTAAAAAGATGAACGATTTAGAAAAGTTAATGAAGAAGATTGAAGCAGATCCACAAAATGCTAAGTACACCAAAGAAGGGATAGCGCCTTTATTTTCTGCGCCACGAAAAGCGAAAATTTTGATTGTAGGGCAAGCACCTGGGATTAAAGCGCAAGAGAGTCGCTTGTTTTGGAATGACCAAAGCGGTGATAACCTCAGAAGTTGGATGGGTGTAACTCGTGATTTCTTCTATCAATCGGATTTATTTGCGGTCGTTCCGATGGATTACTATTATCCAGGAAAAGGAAAATCTGGAGACCTTCCACCGCGCAAAGGGTTTGCCGAAAAATGGCATGAAGATACCTTTGCCTTAATGCCGGATATTGAACTGATAGTATTGGTTGGAAAATACGCGCAAGACTATTATTTAAAAGATACAAAGAAGAAAAATTTAACAGAAACAGTTAGAGCCTATAAAGAGTACTTACCAAAAATGTTTCCACTCGTTCATCCATCGCCTCTAAACCGTCGATGGATGGTAAAAAATCCATGGTTTGAAAAAGAAGTCTTACCAGAATTTCAAAAGAGAGTACAAGAAGTGATTAAAGGAGTCAAGAAATGAGAACAGAATTATATCCAGAAATCGAAATCTACAAGGAACACATGATTCCAGTGAGTGACTTGCATACCATTTATGTAGAAGAATCAGGGAACCCATTAGGACATCCTGTTGTCGTCTTACACGGTGGACCAGGAGGGTCATCTTCTCCTGCGAATCGTCAATTTTTTGATCCGGAGTTCTATCGCATCATCCAATTCGACCAACGTGGATGCGGAAAAAGTACGCCATTTGCGTCACTAGAAGAGAACACGACGCATGATTTAGTGGCCGATATGGAGAAAATCCGGACTGCATTAGGCATTGAAAAATGGCTTGTATTCGGTGGTAGCTGGGGGACAACACTGGCCTTACATTACACGATTGCACACCGTGAACGAGTCGTAGGATTAATGCTTCGTGGCATCTTCCTAGGTCGTCAAAGCGATGTCGATTGGTTATACCAAGATGGGGCATCTCATTTTTATCCAGAGAACTTCGAGAAGTTTAAAGCGCCGATTCCAGTTGAGGAACAAGGAGTGTTAGTCAATGCGTACTACAAACGTTTAACTTCAGAAGATGAATCGATTTGCTTAGAGGCAGCGCGTGCGTGGGCAGAGTGGGAACATGGACTCGTGAAGTTGATTCCGTATGATCCGATTGTATGGGATGAAGCAGGGATTCGCGGAGCACTCACGATTGCGCGAATGGAATGTCATTTCTTCTACCATCATTGCTTTGTGGAAGATGATAATTACATCTTGAATCGTGCAGAGGCCTTCAAGGGAATTCCAATGCATATCGTTCATGGTCGTTATGATGTGGACTGCTTACCAAGTGCGGCATTTGAACTCGCTCAAGCAGTCGTTGGAGCAGAACTCATCTTCGCACAGGCTGCAGGACATACAGCAATGGAACCTTCAACAATAGAAGCGTTAGTTGGCTTTAGTGAAAAATGCAAAACCTATTTTAAATAAAAAGAAAGGCTCGCAGAAATTTCTGCGGGCCTATTTATGTGTTTAGATTTTTTCAAGAAGCATTGCCGCAATCCGCTCTACATCGCGGTTACTTCCACGTAATTCAAATTCATCCAGCACTGGGAATCCAAAGCGTTCAGAATATTGACGAGCAGTGAGGCAGAATTGTTTGTTGAAGTTACGATTTCCGCTACCAATCACGCCAAAGCAATGTGCGTAATTATGTTCATAGGCTAAGAACTCACCTAGTGGATTCGTTAGGACTTCGACATCTCCGTTATCCACGCCGTTTCCACCTTCTAAGTAAGTTGGAAGAAACGCAACGAATGGTTTGCCTACTTTGAAGTAGTCTTCTTGTCCTTTAACAAGGTCTTTAACATTGGTTAGTGTCACGTTTAAAGAGGGTTCCAAGAAGCGTAAATGGTCTTTTAAACGAGTGACAAAGTTATGTGTGTTTCCTGTTAAACTAATATAAATAATGGGTAATTCTTTCGACATTGAGCGACCTCCTGAAAGACATTTTGTTGTCTATTAGTATACCGCACTTTCCTAAATCCTTCTAGAGGGTGTTTTTAAACTTTTAAAAATTGTGAAAATCGGCTATAATACTTGAGAATAAACACGAAGGAGATACTCATGTCACACTTAAAAGAAGAAGTACAATCTCGCAAGACATTTGCGATTATTTCCCACCCGGATGCTGGGAAAACAACGATTACAGAACAATTACTCTTATACGGGGGAGCGATTCGTCAAGCGGGTACCGTAAAAGGGAAGAAAACAGGGAAGTTTGCAAAATCAGACTGGATGGAAATCGAAAAGCAACGTGGGATTTCTGTAACGAGTTCAGTAATGCAAGTGGAATACGATGGAAACCATATTAATATTGTGGACACACCAGGGCACGAGGACTTCTCAGAAGATACGTATCGTACATTAATGGCCGTGGATAGTGCCGTGATGGTGATCGACAGTGCCAAAGGGATTGAGCCGCAAACGAAGAAATTATTCGAAGTTTGTAGTATGCGTGGCATTCCAATCTTCACTTTCATCAACAAATTAGACCGTGATGGACGTGAACCATTAGAATTAATCGCGGAATTAGAAGAAGTATTAGGCATTGACGCGTATCCAATGAACTGGCCAATGGGGATGGGAAAAACATTCCTTGGCTTATATGATATTTACAATAAACGTGTAGAATTGATGCACCCAGAAGAAAATGAAGATAATGACTTCTTACCATTGAACGAAGAGGGCGAAGTGGACGGTGATTATGCTTTTAAACAATCAACGCTATATAGCCAAGCCATTGAAGATGCACAGCTCTTATTAGAAGCAGGAAATGCGTTTGATGAGGAAAAGATTGCAGCGGGTAAATTAACGCCTGTATTCTTCGGTTCAGCATTAACAGGATTTGGGGTTCAAACGTTCCTAGACGCGTTCGTTGACTTTGCACCAAGTCCATCTGCTAAGAAAACTGAATCAGGAGAACTGGTAGACCCACTTCAAGAACAATTCACAGGATTCATCTTCAAGATTCAAGCAAATATGAACCCGGCACACCGCGACCGTATCGCATTTGTACGTATCTGTTCAGGAGAATTTGTTCCTGGGATGGATATTACCGTGAACCGTTCGCAAAAGAAAATGAAATTATCTCATACAACACAGTTTATGGCGGATAGCCGTGAAACAGTGAAAGCCGCTGTTGCAGGAGATATTATCGGACTTTACGATACAGGAAACTTCCAAATCGGAGATACGATTTACTCAGGAAAAACTCCTGTTCAGTTCGAACCGCTACCACAATTTACGCCAGAAATCTTTAATAAAGTCGCTGCGAAAAATGTGATGAAACAAAAATCATTCCATAAAGGAATCGAGCAGTTAGTACAAGAAGGAGCAATCCAATTGTATAAGACATACCATACAGGAGAATATATCCTAGGCGCTGTTGGTCAACTGCAATTCGAAGTGTTCCAATACCGTTTATTAAATGAATACAATGCCGAAGTAGTCATGACTCCAATCGGAAGCAAGATTGCTCGCTGGATTGACGAAGAACAACTGGATCCGAATATGTCATCAAGTCGTAACTTATTATGTCGCGACCGTTTTGACCAACCAGTCTTCTTATTCGAAAACCAATTTGCCTTAAACTGGTTTAAAGATAAACATCCAGAAGTTGAATTAAAAGCATTATTCTAAAAAACAACAATAAAAGCCTCTCCAATCACTTGGATTAGAGAGGCTTTTCGTATTTTTAAAATTAAGCTTCGTATCCCATTAATATTCCGCCTTGTTCTGCATAGTAGCTGCAGACACCGCTTGTAGGGATGCTTGAAACATCTGCGCCTGGGAATTCGCTATGAACGGCTGCTTGAATTAAGCCGCAAATTTCTGGGTTGTTGCAATGGCTAATAACCACGCGGCCGCCCTTGTAGCCATTCTTCTTCATTTCAGCCCAAACTGCTTGAACAGCTTTCTTTTGACCTTTTGCTTTATGAAGAAGGTTTAAGGTTCCTTCTGGAGATGCGTTACCAACTAAGCGGATATTGAGCATTCCGATAACGGCACCGACTAATTTGTTTAAACGACCATTTTTCACTAAGTTATCGACACGAGCAAGGGCAAATAATAGTTTTGTGCTTGCTAAATAATCTTTTAATGCAGCTACGACTTCTTCATAAGAGAGGCCTTGTGCGATGAGTTCATTGGCTTTTTGTACGAAAAGAACCATTTCACCGCTGGCTGAAAGGCTATCGAACACTTCGATATTTGTTTCAGGAGCTTCTTCTAAAAGCATATTTTTTGCGAGTTGCGCACTGTTTTGACTTCCTGATAAGCCACCAGTAATCGTAATGGCGATGACGTTTTCTGCACCTTTGTAAGCTTCAAGGAATGCATCTGGGCTAGGGCAGGCTGAAGCTGTTTGGTCTTTCGATTGATACATTTCAATCATCATAGCATCGATATCTAAAGAGGCATCATCTGTATATTGTTTGCCACCAACTTGAACGGTTAGCGGTACGTTAATGTACTGTGTGTCAGGAGCAAGATTCTCGATTTCGCGTAAATCGCAACCAGAATCTGCGATAATTTTCCATTTCATAATGGGTTCTCCTTTAAAAGTTTATTCTGTTCAAGAGTAATATACTTTGATGTTCAAAATAAGTCAAATAATCTACTGTTAAGCCGTCATTATAGTAGCATTTTAGCGCTTTCTGTAATATTGTAGAAGTGTAAAAATAAAAATAAAAGGAGGAGTTTTATGACTCAAACTATTTCTTTCGGATATGGTTCAAAACCAGCTCAATTTATGACGAATAAATTAAACCGTCACGGTGTCATTGCGGGTGCTACAGGTACAGGGAAAACTGTAACGTTAAAAGTATTAGCAGAGCAATTAAGTGAAGCAGGAGTTCCGGTATTCTTATCAGATATTAAAGGGGACTTAGCAAGCCTTGCTGAAAAAGGCGAAGTGACTGAGAAAATTGCAGAACGCTTGGCAAAAGTTCATGTAGAAGACTTCGAACCAAGCTCATATCCTGTTGCTTTCTGGGATGTCTTTGGGGAAAACGGAATTAACATCCGTACAACGATCTCAGAAATGGGACCAATTTTATTAGCCCAATTATTAGGATTAAACGAAACTCAAGAAGGTATTTTAAACATTGCGTTTAAAGTTGCCGATGATCAAGGATTATTATTAATCGATATTAAAGATTTACGTGCTATGTTAAATTACGTGGGCGCACATGCTGGTGAATTACGTAATTTATACGGAAATATCGCACAACAATCTATAGGTTCTATTTTACGTAGCCTACTCGTATTAGAACAACAAGGTGGAGATAAATTCTTCGGTGAACCAGCGTTTGAAATCAATGATTTATTCAAACAAGATCAAACTGGACGCGGAGTTATCAATATTTTAGCGTCTGAAAAATTATTCCAAACACCAAAATTATACGCAACATTCTTACTATGGTTCTTATCAGAATTATACGAAAACTTACCAGAAGTAGGGGACTTAGATAAACCAAAATTAGTCTTCTTCTTCGATGAAGCACACGTATTATTCGGACAAAGCAATGCTGCAGTTCAAGAGAAAATCGAATTAATCGTTCGTCTAATCCGTTCTAAAGGAATTAGTATTTTCTTTGTAACACAAAATCCAACAGATATTCCAAATGCTATCGCGAGCCAATTAGGGAACCGCGTGCAACATGGATTACGTGCGTTCACTCCTGCTGAACAAAAGAACGTAAGAGCAGTCGCAGAAACTTTCCGTCAAGAAGATGGGCAAGACTTAGTAACAGTGATTACTAACCTTAAAGTAGGGGATGCAGTTGTTTCAACACTTCAAGAAGATGGTTCTCCAAGCTTTGCAGAAGTGGTATCGATTTACCCTCCTAAGAGTAAATTAGATGCAGGCGATCCTCTTGTTCGTCAACAACTCATCAATCAATCAGCATTCTACGATAAATACGCAGAAATGTTTGACCGTGAATCTGCTCATGAACAATTAGCAGCATTAGATGAACAGTTCAAACAAGAGCAAGAAGCTGAACTTGCGCAAAAAGAAGCAGAAAAACAAGCAGAATTAGAGCGTAAAGAAGCTGAAAAGCAAGAAGCACTTGCACAAAAAGAAGCTGAAAGACAAGCAAAATTAGAAGAAAAAGAACGCGAA
>CAKAPS010000018.1:0-24800 GCA_916719965.1 uncultured Streptococcus sp. | reverse complement strand
ATTATACTTTAAAGGCGGGCAATTAGAAAGCACACAAATAAAAAAAGGCTCATGACAATCCGTCATGAACCTAATATTTATTCTTCCTCTAGTGGTAAAAATTCTACAATATCTTTGAAATTAACAACCGTACGCGATTCGCAAATATCTTTCATGCAAGTATTGGATGCATTCCAGTCAATCACAACGATAGCACTATTCGCCAATAATTTATAGATAATCCCAATCATTTCTTGTTCTCTAAAAGTAAATCGAATGCGATTGCCGACTTCCGGACGAATCGATTCTTTTACCTGCAGAATAATACGAACTCCTTCATCATAGGAGACCCCTAACAAATGCGCAATTCTCGATTTGCTCGTCCCTTTTCGAAGTTCCGTTTCCACAGTACTCTTGACATCTTTCGTGACACGTTTCGCCATTGCTTTCGCCTCTTTTCACGCCTGGCCAAAATCCTACACTACACACTCATCAAATTTATTATATCACAATTTGTACCCTCTGTGGGCTAAAATAACTAATTTTCTGATTTAAAGGCTTTTCTTTTATGAAAAAATGACGTCTTTCATAAATAAAATTTGCTTTTAGGCGGCTTTTTCAGGAACTTTTGCTCATCCGTGAACATATATTTGTAAAACGCATTCATTTCAACTATACTTTAGATGTAATGAATGGAGGGATTTTGATGTTAGACCAATCAATCACAATTTTAAAATATGAGTACCATATTGCACCGGGAAGTTATTTCCATGTGGAGACACCTTGGGTAAAAGATGTCAGTGAGATTAAAACGGTCATCATTGATCAAGATAATGTTTTTACGAAGATGTTGAGTATTTACCCTAATAACTTCGTAATGTTTTTAGAGCAATTCCCTGAATATAGTATTTATCGGACAAATGTTCCGCTAGAACTTATTCCAACCGGCGATTCATACCGCGTTTGTTTTGATCAAGCGTGATTACAACTGCAAAAAAGCAGAACTTGGACAATCTTATTTCTCTGCGTCCTTGTTCTGCTTTTTCATTTATTCTTCTATAGGTGCAAGTAATCGTAATCCATTTAAGAGTACTAAAATCGTACTTCCTTCATGTAATACAACTCCCCAACCGATGTTCGTTAATCCAAAGAAGTTAAGGATTAACAATAATACAACAACTGACATCGCAAAAATCATATTTTCTAAAATGACACGATGTAATTTCTTACTAATCTTATGAGCCGAAACGAGCTTTTGTAAGTCGTTTTTCATAATGACGATATCACTTGTTTCAATCGCAATATCTGTCCCATTTCCCATCGCAATACCGATGTCAGCAGTCGCAAGCGCTGGCGCATCATTCACGCCGTCCCCTACCATCGCTGTTAAGCCATAGCGTTCTTTTTGAGACTCTATCTTTTCTAATTTTTCTTCTGGTAATACATTTGCCACTACTTCTTGAACGCCAAGTTTCATACCAATCATTTCAGCAGTTTCTCTTGAATCCCCTGTAATCATTGTTGTATGCACCATTTGGCTCTTGAAGTAATCGAGTACTGCTTTTGAGGCTTCGTTTGGAAGGTCCATAAACGCCATTAACCCAACAATCGTATTGTCTTTAACAACTGTTACAACCGTCTTGCCTTCGCTTGCCCATTCTTGCATACGAGAAGAAACTTCTGCCGAACGGTTGACGGTATCTAGTGGTTTCATGATTTGGATTTCTTCACCGCTAACAACAGAACGTACTCCTTGTCCTACAAGTACTTCTACTTCAATTTCTTCATCTAAAACTGGTGCTTCACTAAATTTACGAAGTACAGCTTCTGCTAGAGGATGTGTTGATTGTTTTTCCATTGCTACAATAGCAGGAATAATCGCTTCATCTTCAAACCAGTAATCCGTTAAATCAGGAGTTCCTTTTGTTAACGTTCCAGTCTTATCAAATGAAATGACACGTAATTCTTGCAATTGAGAGATGGCTGCTCCACCTTTCGCTAAAATACCCATTTTAGATAAACGAGACATCGCTGCTAAAGTTGCTGGTACTGCACTTGCTGCTAACGCACATGGAGACACCCCAATGAGGTATACCATTCCACGGTAAAGTGTCGTGTTTAAATCCCATCCCATTAAGAAATATCCAAATAATAGGAAAATTGGCCAAATAATTAATACGATATTAACATAAATTGGTTCAATCTTTTGGATAAAGGTTGCTTGTTTATTCATTGAATGTTGCGCATTTTCAACAACCTTCATAATTTTCGCAAAGACAGTATCTGAACTTTCTGCAGTTACTTGCATTTCAAAGCGATTAGAAATATTGACAGTACTTGCAAATACTGAATCGCCTTCTCCTTTTGAACGAGGCATGCTTTCACCTGTAATGGTTGCTTCATCAATCGAAGTTAAGCCTTTTGTAATGACGCCATCGATTGGTACTTGGTCGCCATGTAATACTTCTAATGTATCCCCAATTTTTAAGTCTGTTACTTCAACGACAACGACTTCCCCATTTTCTTGAATAAGGCGAGCTTGCGTTGGATTCATTTGTAATAATGCCGTTAGCGACTTACGGCTTTTCTCTTCTACATATTCTTCAAGGAAGTGAGCTCCTGCAAAAATCAAAATCAGTAAAGCTCCTTCTTCTGCATTCCCAATAAGCACAGCTCCCACAGCCGCAAGCGTCATTAAGATATGCACATTCGGTTGGAACTTCCCTTTCTTTTTACTACGCTCAATCGTATCTTCAATCCCTTCCATTATTACATGGTAACCAGATAAGAATACTGTTAAAACGAATAAAATATTCGAAAACCCGTTCCCCATAAAATGAAGAACCATCCCAATAATGTATAGCACTAGTCCTACAATATAAAAGATGACTGCTTTACTATCATCATGGTCATGACCGTGACCATGTCCATGTTCGTGGTCGTGGTCTTCGTGATGCAAGTAATGATCTTGGCATGTCTCTCCTTCATGAGATTTTTCTTTATTAAATAGATGTTTAATTTTATGAAATTGTTCTTTTAAACCCATGATATCTCTCCTTACTATTTCTTCTTATAGCCATAATACATGAATATCTATTCATATGTCAAGCGATATCTTAGAGTTATTCTAAAAAAATTTTTCGTAAAAAAAGAGACTGGCCAAAGCCAATCTCTTTTGGTGTTTCTATTAACGACGACGTTCTTGGATACGTGCTGCTTTACCACGTAAGTTACGTAGGTAGTATAATTTAGCACGACGAACTTTACCGTAACGAACTACTTCGATTTGTGCTACACGTGGAGTGTGTAATGGGAATGTACGTTCCACACCAACACCGTTAGAAACTTTACGTACTGTGTAAGTTTCGCTGATGCCAGCACCACGACGTTTGATAACAACGCCTTCGAAGATTTGGATACGTTCGCGAGTTCCTTCAACAACCTTAGCGTGAACACGTACAGTGTCACCAGGACGGAATGAAGGGATATCTGAACGTAATTGTTCTTGAGTTAATTCTTCGATTAATTTGCTCATGTTTTTTTCTCCTTCCAACAAACATTCATGACTTGGCTACTTGTCCAATCAGCGGAATATCGTTATCTCTGAGTGAAGTCTCACTCACTCGAAATATACTATCATACTTGCCTATCAAATGCAAGCAAGATTATCAATTTTTTTGACGATTTTTCTCCATAGAAAAACTACGAAGAATGCTCTTCACAACAGTGCTCACTTGCTAAGTTATAGAGCTCTAACACATGGTGATCTTCAAGCGAATACCACACGTGTTTCCCGACCTTTTCAGCCTTCACAATATGATGAGCACGAAGTTTTTTCAACTGATGAGAAATCGCAGACTGCTCCATTCCAGTACAGTTCATTAAGTCTTCTACACATAGTGGTTCGCGCTGTGTCAATAGCGTAATAATATTGAGTCTTGTTGCATCCCCAAGCAACTTGAAGAGCTGCACCATTTCACTACGCCCTTCGTCCTTAGACAACAGTGCTTGAAATGCTTTAATTTCTTCTGCATTTAGATGTTCCGTCATCTAGCATCCCTCTTCCTCTTTTACTTCTTGTAGTAACTTTGCTTCCTCTTTTGAGAGTTCATACTTTTCTAGTAAATCCGGTCTTCTTAAATACGTCTTACGAAGCGATTCTTTCATTTGCCACTGTGCAATTTTTGC
The DNA here is from genome assembly GCA_916719965.1 of uncultured Streptococcus sp. Classification (GTDB taxonomy): domain Bacteria; phylum Bacillota; class Bacilli; order Lactobacillales; family Aerococcaceae; genus Granulicatella. The sequence continues at coordinate 20,633 of CAKAPS010000018.1, read as the reverse complement.
ATGATTTCCGCTAAAGAGCACTTCTGGAACTTCCATTCCTTTATATTCTCTTGGACGTGTATATTGTGGGTGTTCCAGTAATCCTGTCGAATGCGAATCTCCAACGGCTGACGCATCATTTCCTAATACATCTGGCAGGAGTCGCACTGTGGCGTCAATCATCACCGTTGCGGCTAATTCCCCACCTGTTAACACGAAGTCTCCAATCGAGTATTCATCCGTCACAAGCGTACGAATGCGTTCGTCATAACCTTCATAATGTCCACAAATAAATACCAAATGTTCTTCCTTCGACAACTCTTCGGCATCCTTTTGCGTAAATGTCTTCCCAGCTGGATCCATTAAAATCACACGTGGCGTCGTTTCAGGAGAACGCTCACGAATCGACGCAAGCGCCAAATCAATCGGCTCCACTTTCAGAAGCATCCCAGCTCCCCCGCCAAATGGATAGTCGTCGACATGATTATGTTTATTGTTTGAAAACTGACGAAAATCCGTTGTCTCAAATTCAATTTTTCCTGCTTCGATGGCCTTCCCGATAATCGATTGCGTCATCGGACCTTGCACCATTTCAGGGAATAATGTTAATACATCAATCTTCATCTTAATCGATCAACCCTTCCAATAAATGGATATAAGCTTTCTTTTCTTCTTTATCAACTTTATAAACGACTGGTTCAATAAATGGAATTAAGAGTTCTTTCTTTCCTTTTTGTTTTACAACCCAGACATCATTTGACCCTGGTGAAAGAATTTCAGTGACTTTTCCAAGTACTTCGCCTTCATCTGTTACGATTTCAAGTCCGATAATTTCATGGTAGTAGAACTCATCATCTTCAAGTTCAGTCAACTGCTCTTCGGCTACCTTAAGGAGACATTCTTTGTATTTTTCAACATCTTCAATGCGGTTCATTCCTTCAAACGTTAGCAAATCAAAGTTTTTATGACGACGATGACTGGCCACCGTCACAAAAGTTAGAAACTCTCCATCTTTAAAAATGGCTAATTCCGTTCCTTTTTTATAACGTTCTTCAGCAAAGTCTGTCGTTGAAATCACACGCACTTCCCCACGAAGCCCTTGTGTATTTACGATTTTTCCTACTTTATAAAAAGTTGTCATTCCATTTCCTCCTTAAAAGAGTCGTTCTACAATAATCTTAAGCGTCTCATCCGTCACTTCAATATCGTAATCATCAATACATTGACCAAGGATGCAATAGTTTTTATCACGATTATGCGATCCCATCAACGAACTGTACATCGAATCTAATTCTAAGTGTTTTTCTACAGATAATCCTGCTTCTAATAAATCTAAGTCTTCTGGTAATTTTGTATACGGTGCTGTACACGTAATGGTTGCTTTTTCATGCGGTACATACACGACATGCGCTGTTACATCATACAATTCGTGGTACAAATAATAATCGACCATTTCCTTCACGATACGTTTCACAAAATCCTTTTCTGTTGCCATTATCCCTCAGCCTTTCTTTCTATTATATCTTGACGAATCCCTTCAAAAATTTCAAAAATTGGTACGAGAACTGCCGCAACGAATCCTCCCGCGAATCCATTGTTATAAAGGTTTAATCCACCATGCATTACAACCACGTGGCTCACAAGTGTAATGTGTACAAACCCTGCAATCACCCCAGCAAGCGGTCCATAATATCCGCTCACCGGCGCTAATGTTGTACCGAAAATCGCAGCCACAAGCGCACTCGTACTGGCTGCATCAACTCCTGTTAAGTAGCAGCCAATCATAATCCCTACTAGCACAGGAACCGTATTTTTCACTTGATTCCCGAAGGCTCCAAAACTCATCGCTCCGATAATACTGCCGACAATCGGACCATTGAGTTGCCCACCATTAATCATCACATAACCTAACAGGATGAGCCCCATAATACTCATATTGAATGTCACTGTAGCCAAATTCGTCATCTCTACGAAGTCACTTGGTAGACGTCCTGATAGTTTCAAGAGTAATTTAAAGTGATATTTTTCTTTCTTTTTAAAATGAAGATAGAAACTTGTCGCAAGTAAAACCACACAAAGTCCAATTAAGATTCCATATAAAATCAGCGGACTTTCTGTATTCGCAAGCGTCTTGGTCTCTACTACAATTTCAAATGCATTTAAAAATCCTAGGACGACCATTCCAACAATCCCAGCTGTAAACCCAACGTTATACAAGCTGAACCCTTGATGGAACCCTAAATACTGCGTTGATAATTGAGGCAAGATGAATCCAATAAAGATTCCAAGTGCATAGGCAATCAAAATACTAAATCCGCTTGGCAATACTCCTCCAAAAGCGAGGAAGGACACCAATGGCCCTAATGCCGATCCAAATAACCCGACAATGACATAATTTCGATAATTCTGCTTTGTGACTTTTGCATAAATCCATACACCTAGCATAAACGGAATACTGTTAAAAAGGTTTTTCCCGAAGAAGGAGAATCCTGCAAGCATCCCCAAACTCCCAATAACCGTTCCGTTAACAGGAATTTCTAATTTCTTATAACTATAAATATTAATCACAAGCATAATAGCCACATTCAATAGCGTACTTCCGACAGACGCAATCTGCATATAATCCGTAAACAACTGACTTGGCGAAATTAAAATTGTAATCATTCCATCAAGTAACGATTGTGGTGATTCAAGACAAAATGCAAGTAGCATCAAAATAGCGGATAGGCCAAATAAATAATAATATTGTCGATTCATTTGTTTTTTTAATATCGGCTTTTTCTTCATAAGGTCTTCCCTTCAACTATAATTTTACTCACTTATCATACCAAACTCACGAAAAACAATCAAAAACCCGAGTACTAACAACAATAAAAGAACACTCATTATACCGTATACGGTATAACGAGTGATACCTTATACGGTATCACCCACCTTTTCTTTCCCTCTACCTCAACGCAGAAATCCCTATACTGTAGCACTAACAAATTTAAGCACCTCGTTCAAAGCACACACCCTCTTCTGTCTCTTCCCCCGGTGAAGCCTTGCAGAAATCCAAACTTTTTATAGCTAATCAACGATGACGGAGAATCCAACGGATTTTATACTAGAAGTACTGGGGATAGCATTCAAAGTGAATTATGGACTCTTAAAAATTTATTTTTTAGAGTCCATTTGAATCTTGAAAGAGATTGAGACTCTAGGCTCAATCTGGTGCCCTAGTACAGCTAGTATAGAGACAATCCGAAAGGATTGACGTAATCGTTGGTCTAATTATGTACAACAAAAAAAGCCCTGGATTTCTCCAAGGCTTCGTCCTATTAATCTAGGTTCTCAATACTAAGACGCACACGTTTTGGTCCGCGAGTACGAACACTATAAGTAATCGTACGGATTGCGCGAGCCACACGACCTTGTTTACCGATCACACGACCGATATCTTGAGGATTCACGCGTAAAGTATATTCCATGAATTCATCTGATTCAGAGATGTCGATACGAACATCATCAGGGAATTCAACTAATGGTTTAACCATTGACAATACTAATTCACTAATCTCTGGCATTCTTTTCACCTCTCCATCGAGTTGTCGACTTTATAGAAATTACTTAGAAAACTTTGATTCGTGGAATTTCTTCATGATACCTTGTTGTGATAACAAGTTACGAACTGTATCAGAAGGTTGCGCACCGTTTGCTAACCATTGTAATGCTAATTCTTCATTGATTGAAACTTCAGCTGGGTTTAATAGTGGGTTGTAAGTTCCGATTGTTTCGATGAAACGACCATCACGTGGTGAACGTGAATCAGCTACAACTACACGGTAGAAAGGACTTTTCTTAGAACCCATACGTTTTAAACGAATTTTAACTGCCATTATTTACACCTCCATGTATTAATCTCACAGTTACATAGTTTAGCAGATACAAAGATGCTTGTAAAGTATTTTCTCTTTACACCTATAACTTTTTTATAAAAAACTGCTCTAAACCCTACTCCTACAAGTAATAAATAGTATTTTTCATCGTTTTTTGATATAATGAACAAAAATATGTATAAATGAAAAGAGTTGAACTTATGTCAGAACAGAACCAAACTCCAGATTGGCGCGAGGCTCTACTTTCTATTTGGAACAAACCGATTCTTAAAAATATGCGTTTTATTTTTAATATTGCTTATTCAGTCCTTAAAAACATTTTCGTAATCGCAATTCTAGCACTGATGCTCATTGGTGTATTTGGAGGCGGGATTGGACTTGGATACTTTGCAAGTTTGACTTCCAATGAAGAACCTCTCACTCAAGAACAAATGAGTGATGCCATCGGAAATCTCAACTTAATCTCAAGTTTCTACTATCAAGACGGAACGAAGATTTCAGATGTAAATACTGATGAATTACGTATTGTAAAACCTTTATCAGAAATTTCGCAATATGTAAAAGATGGAATCATCGCAACAGAAGATAGTTCATTCTATGATCATAACGGGATTGTTCCTAAGGCTCTTATCCGTGCCCTCTTACAAGAAGTTGCTTCTTCTGATTCAGGCGCAACGGGTGGATCTACCTTAACACAACAATTAATTAAGCAACAGATTTTAACAAGCGAAGTCACTTTCAAACGTAAAGCCAATGAAATTCTTTACGCATTACGTCTTGAAAAACACTTTACCAAAGACCAAATCTTAGAAGCTTACTTAAATGTTTCTCCGTTTGGACGTAATCATAACGGGTTAAATATCGCCGGTATCGAAGAAGCCGCTCAAGGTGTCTTCGGGGTTTCCGCAAAAGATTTATCATTGCCGCAAGCAGCATATCTTGTTGGGATGCCTCAAAACCCAATTGTTTACACACCTTATACAAACATCGCAACGATGAAAGAAGACGTGTCTGCTGGTGTAGAACGTATGAAGACCGTTCTATTTAGTATGTATCGTGAAAACAAAATTACTAAAGAACAATACGAAGAAGCTCTTGCGTACGACATTACGAAGGACTTCCTTCCTCCAAAAGAGCTCACTTCAAACCGTCAATCTTACTTATATCAAGCTGTTCATCGTGAAGCAGTTAAAGTCTTAATGACAAAAGCAGCTGAGAAAAACAAATTGACGTATAACGATGTGAAAAACGACTCAGAATTATATAGTAAATACTATGATGAAGCTGAGCGCGAATTAAGCTCTTCAGGTTACCGTGTAACATCAACTGTTGACCAAAAAGTATACGATGCAATGCAAAAAGCCATTGCTGAAGGCGGGGACTTAATCGGACCAACGTATAACACTCAATATGTTGATCAAAGTACTGGTGAAACTAAAACTCAAAAAGAGCCAGCTCAAAACGGTGCTGTATTAATTGAAAACAAAACCGGTCGTATTCTTGGTTTCGTCGCAGGTCGTGACTTTGAAGCCAACCAAGTGGACCACGCGTTCTCAACACACCGCTCTCCTGGTTCAACCATCAAACCAATCTTGGTGTACGCGCCAGCGATTGAAAACAACTTGATTTACCCAGCAAGTGTCGTTCCGGATACGAAAATCAGTATCGCTCAAGGAAACGGAACTTACTGGCAACCAACCAACTATGGTAACTCCATTACGAACCAATTCTTAACGGTTCGTTACGCACTGTTCAAATCATTAAATAACCCAGTAATTAAGATTTACCAAGCAATGCTTCAAAAAGGCATTAACGCTGGTGAATACTTGAAGAAAATGGGAATCACTGAGGGTATCGGTGAAGATGAATATCAAAATATCGCCCTTTCAATCGGTGGTACGAGAACAGGTCCTTCTGTAAGAGAACAAACAAGTGCCTTCTCAACACTGGCAAATGGCGGTGAACACCACGAATCATACTTAATCGAAAAGATTGAAGACTCTCGTGGAAATGTGATTTACCAACACGAAGATAAATCAGAGCGCGTCTTCTCAGATGCAACAGCGTTCTTAACAACAAACATGTTACAAGATATTGCAAGCTCTACTATCTTCTACAACATTAAAGGAAATATGGGATTCAGTTCTGATTTAGCTGGTAAAACAGGTACTTCAGAAAACGAGATTGATAACTGGTTTGTAGCTTACACTCCAACAGTTACTCTTGGTTCATGGATCGGATATGACAACTTCTATAACGCTCGTTACGCCATCACTGGTGGAGACGGATACGGCGAACCAACGATGCGTAGTCAACGTCAATGGACGAACTTGATGAGAGCTGCATACGAAGCAAACCCTGAATTGATTGGTAAAGAAACAAGCTTTACGCAACCAGACTCTGTATATCGTGATTCTGTCGTATCAACAACTGGTACAAAAGCAGGTTCATTTAAAGCAGAAAACGGTGGTACTTACTCAATCGGTGGTTCAATGACAACAGATTGGTTCAAGAAGGACTTCCCTCCTATGGATCCAAGATATGACTTTATGGTGGGTGCAACCCCAGAAGAATTAAGTCGATTCTGGAATAAATCTTCATCTTCTAGCGACAAGAAAAAAGAAGAGAAGAAGAAGGAAGAAAAGAAACCTGATACGACTCAGTCTCCTACAACTCAAGCACCTTCAAGTCAGGCTCCTACAACTCAAGCACCTGCAACCCAGGCTCCTGCAACAACGCAGGCACATTAACTCTAAACAACGAAAGGCTGGACATCTGTCCAGCCTTTTTAATTGCTTCTATTATATAGGAAGAAAGTAAAACAGCCTATCGTTCATTTGATAGGCTGTTTGTATGTCCTTATTTAGTTGTGTTTCGTAACTCAATCTTGTAAGGTAATGTGATTTCAGATTCTACAATCTCTTCTTTATTCATAATCTTTGTCAACAGACGCATTGCTACGGCACCAATATCATATAAAGGTGGTGCAATTGTTGAAAGAATTGGACGTGTCATCTTCGTTAATTTAGAGTTATTGCTTGAGATGATTTCAAATTTCTCAGGAACTTTAATTCCTAAGTCGATTAATCCATTTAATAATCCTACTGAAGTTTCGTCGTCTGTTACGATTGCAGCTGTTACGCCAGCTTTATGAATACGTTCTGCGACTGATTCACCTGCATGGTATGTCAATGGCACTTCGTATACTAATTTAGAATCGAATTTAATACCCGCTTTATCTAAAGCAGCTTTATATCCTTCTAAACGTAAATCTACAGAAGCTATATTTTTCAATGCAGCAGTTACGAAAGCCACTTTCTTATGTCCGTTTTCAATTAATGTTTCAACCGCTTCTTGAGTCGCTTCTTTATAATCAATATTGACAGACGCAATTTCATGTTCCGCATCCATTGTTCCTGCTAAAACGATTGGTGTTTTAGAACGAATAATTTCAGTGCGTAATTCAGGTGTTAAATGGTTTCCCATATATAAAATACCATCTACTTGTTTTGACAATAATGTGTTTAACACTTGAATTTCTTTATGATTATTTTGGTCTGAGTTCGCTAGAATAATATTGTATTTATACATTGTCGCAATGTCATCAATCCCACGCGCTAAGCTCGCAAAGTAAAGGTTTGTGACATCTGGAATGATGACTCCAACAGTCGTAGTTTTTTTACTTGCAAGTCCACGAGCAACGGCATTTGGACGATAATCTAATTCATCGATAACATCTAGCACTCTCTTACGAGTTGCTGGTTTTACGTTAGGGTTCCCATTTACTACACGTGATACAGTAGCCATGGATACATTTGCTTCACGAGCAACATCATAAATCGTAATTGTTTGCTTTTCCATCTACAAATCTCCTTTGTGCATCTTTTCATCTAATCTTAGGGTAGCACTTTCATAAATCTTTTGCAAGCGTTTAACAACAATTTTCATATAATTTTTGAAACTATTTACATCATTGATGTAATAATATGCTACAATAGATTCAAGGAGATGAAATTATGAAACTAAACGCTACTTTTATGCAATTGGAAAGTGAAATGAAAGAAAAACAAAATCCGATTGTTTTTATCCAAAATCCAGAGACCATTCGTCTTTTGACGAAATTCTCAACAGAACCACATGAACGAATTGTAGCCCTTGTATATACACCCGGTGCTACTCCGCTACTCTTCGTTCCAGCATTAGAACATCAAGTCGCTCAAAAAGCTGAGCCCGGCTTTATCGTGAAGAGTTATCAAGACCATGAAGATGGTTGGAAACTCTTATCAGATGCGATTAAGGAACACTTCCCTACAGAGCTTAATTTCGCCGTGGAAAAAGTGGACTTCTCACTCTTTGCAGCTGAACAATTGCAAAAGCACTTCCCTGGTATTCAGTTCTCAGTGGACTTAACAGTCGTGCAACAACTTCGTCTCGTAAAAGACGCAGAGGCCATCGATAAACTCGTCTACTCAGGAACCTTTGCCGATAAAGCCATTGAAATTGGAAAGAAGGCCTTGAAAGTTGGCATTACAGAACGCGAAGTCGTTGCCATTATCGAATTCGAAATGAAAAAACTAGGTGTCTCTCAAATGAGCTTTGATACAATGGTGCTCTTTGGAGACCACGCTGCGGATCCTCACGGTGAACCTGGAGACCGTACCCTTAAAGAAAACGAATGGGTCCTCTTTGACCTAGGAACGATGGTCGATAGCTACGCAAGTGACATTACTCGTACGGTCTTCTTTGGAAGCGAAAGCGCGAAAGACCCACGCCATCAAGAAATCTATGACATTGTACAAAAAGCACACGATACAGCTATCCAAGCAGTAAAACCTGGCATGAAAGCTAGCGAAATTGATAAAATTGCTCGTGACATTATCGCAGAAGCTGGATATGGTGAATACTTTATCCACCGCCTTGGACACGGAATTGGACAAAGCGTTCATGAATTCCCTTCAATTATGGAAGGAAATGATATGGAACTCGTTGAAGGGATGTGCTTCTCTGTTGAACCTGGTGTGTATATTTCAGGTGACTACGGCGTTCGTATCGAAGACTGCCTAGCCGTTACAAAAGACGGTGCAAAACTATTCACAGCCGTTAAATATGAATTCTAATCAAAAAATAAAAAGCCTGGGAAAATCCCCAGGCTTTCGTTGTTTATTAATGAAATTAAGCTTCTTCTTTAACGTCTTCTGCTTTTTCTTTAACGTCTTCAGCTTTTTCTTTAACGTTTTCTGCTAATTCAGCAACCACTTCAGCTGAGTCTTCTTTGTGTTTAGCAAAGTTTTCTTTTACTTTATCAACTGTTTCGCTAAATTGGCCTTTTAAGTTTTCAGTGTGTACTGCAACTTGGTCTTTTAAGTTAGCTGCTTGTTTAGAAACTTGTTCTTTTAAGTGGCCAGCTTGTTCTTGTAAGTTAATGCGGATATCTTGTGTTGAAGTTTTAGCTACTTCTGCAAATTCAACACCTTTTGCACGTGCGATTTCACCGTATTCTGATAATTGTTCTTTATAGCGATCTGCTTCTTTCGCTAAATCTTCACGTAATTCTTTACCTGATTTTGGTGCAAATAATAAAGCTGTTACTGCTGCTGCAGACGCTCCGATAAATGCTCCTAATAAAAATCCACCTGATTTACTCATGTTCAACACTCCGTTTCGTTATTTTACTTTTTTCTTCTTTGAAAGAATCGTTCTTCCAAAATTAAATGCCGCAACTGCACGGCTTGTTTTTGAAAGCTTCACTGCTTTTGTTGCTAGATTACGAGATGATGTATTTACATCAGAAATCGTCACACCTAAATCGCCTGCCGCTATAAACAACGGATTTGTCACTCTAAGTTTGCCGTTCACGTCATCTACAAGTACATTTGCTTTATTTAATAATCCTTCAACTTCAATTGAAAGACTATCAACATCTTTTGTAATGACTTCTAATGAATGATTCACGTTATCAACGGTTTTATTTAATCTTGATAAAATCGGTGATACTTTGACAATTACAAAAACCACTAATGCTAATAAAGCACATGCAGCAATTAATGCAGCAATCTCAACACCTGTCATTGAGCCATTCCTCCAATCTTATAGTATAAATTAATGATAACACTTTTTCATGAAAAATACCATAAAATTATTACTGGAAACTGCACTACTTTCAATCATTTTTTACATATGGTACACTTATTTTATTACTAATAAAGGGTGACAAATATGCACAACGTCTTATGGATAGATTCCATCTCAAATTTCTTCAACAATTACTGGAATTCCTTTGATTGGGAATCCATTTTATCGAATATCTTTACGAAATTATTATCATTAATCTTATTATTCCTACTATTCTACTTTGGAAAGAAGTTTCTACATTTTCTATTTAAGAAAACCATTCTCTCCTCTGTAAAAATTGTAGGTCAAAATGAAAACAGAAAAAAGACGATCGTGAAGCTCTTAGAAAATATGCTCGATTATTTCCTATACTTCATCTTAATCTACTGGATTCTCTCGATTATCGGGGTTCCAATCTCTAGCTTACTCGCAGGGGCTGGAATTGCTGGGGTTGCACTTGGTCTTGGCGCACAAGGTTTCCTATCAGATGTGATCAACGGTCTCTTCATCCTACTCGAACGTCAATTCGAAGTTGGAGACGCGGTTCTTATTAACAACATCGCTGGAACTATTGCGAGCGTTGGTGTCCGTACTACACAAGTTCGTGGATATGACGGAACACTTCACTACATTCCAAACCGCAATATCACGGTCGTAAGTAACCAATCCCGTGGAAATATGCGAGCTTTAATCGAATTACCTTTAAATAGCAACGTGGATTTAAAATCCGTTTACTCAGTCATTGAAGCAATTAATAACCAATACACAAGAACCGACGAAGCTCTAACGGCTCCACCAAAAATCGTTGGACCACAAACCAAACCAAATGGTCAATTTGTATTCACCATCGCTCTAATGACAAAAAACGGCTTGCAACATGCAACCTACCAACGCTATTTAACACTTTATCAAGAAGCACTGCTAAAACAAGGTATCGACCTCTCGTCCCCTATCATCCCATATACAACTAACTAAAAAAGAAGGCCCACGCCTTCTTTTTTTGTTTCCTTCTAATCCACTCCATAGGATACACCACACCCTATTCCCTTTCCCCTGTGATATGCGGAATGGTATATAACTCATCTGCATTACAAAATTAAGCTACAGCGATTACGAGGAATTCTATAATAGCAATAATGGGAAGTCGCATAAAATGCGAATTAAAGGGCGTAAGGAATTTATTCCCTACCTAAAAAACTCTATAGATTCAGACACAGTAGCTGATTGAATTAAGCTTCATCACTCGTGATTCGCTTAATCCTAATCAGCCTTGCGGGGGTAAGACTACAAAGAAAAACGGGCTCACACTGTGAGTCCGTTTTTGTCTTTGGTCTTACTCCCTTTTTGAGGCTTTTAAAGCGAGAGACGAAAGACTCGAGCTGGTGCCCCATTATAGCTATTATCTAGAATTCCTATAAAGGAATCGCTCTTGTGCTTTAAGAAACTCATAATGAAATTTCCAAATGGGATGCAGTTTCTTTCCTCTCATTTCTTCTGCTTTCTACGGAACGGTACATCAACTCACCTAAATTTGAATAAACCAATTACAAAAGAGTCCTTTGGATAATGTAGTAATCATCGTAGCGAGTGTAATCGATGCGAATTACTGGTGCTTGAAAATTTATTTTCTAGCGCCAGTTTGAGGCTCGATAGGAACTGAGACATAAGGCTCAGTCCGGTACAGCTACAATGATTACTATATGTAAATCCAAAGGACTCTAGTAATTGGTTTATTTATTATTTTCTTTTTCCACAAAATCATATTCGCGGGTGAGTTCATGTACCATGAAGTTGATTCGCTTCAAAAGCTCCTTCCTCGTCACAATCCCCACAAACTCATCCTCATCATTCCCAATACAAATAAAACTCTCATCCACAAGCTCATTTAACACATCTTCCACTTGCGTATCCTGATGAATAATCGGAAACTCCGTACGCATAACATCACGCACTTTGTATTTTCCTAATTGATTCATATGAATTTGCTCCACACCAGTAATTTTATGTAAAATCATCGCCAGTGAAATCAGGCCTACAATTTTATTTTCCTTATTCAATACAGGAATGAGTGAATAACGCACATTCGTCAACACAAGCATCGCGTGTTCCAATGTATGATCCTCTTGCAAGATAGCTACTTTTTCCGCATCGATAAAAAGTTTATCACGGTCTTCAAGTAACAACTCCTGGATTCGTTTATGAATCAAGCGTATACCCTCCCTCATCAGACCACGTATAGTCTAAAACGAGGCCATCTAATACTTCATGTTTTGTTGTGTAATACGTTAAGCGTAATTTGTCTTTAGAAAGAATATCCAGTACTGCATACGACGGAGTCCCCTCATAGCTACCACGAGGATAATTCGTTGACCCTGAATTGATGCAAAGCACCCCGTTAACATTCTCTGCATTTAGTTTATGCGTATGTCCGTAAAATGCGACACGCGCGCCCATTTCTTTAGCCGCATTGGCTAAATACTCACGACCTGTGTTCACATATTCGAAGTGACCATGCGCTACGAAGAAATTAATGCCTTCTAGCGTAAATACTTCAGAACGTGGATATTCTGGATCGTAATCGCAGTTTCCTGTTACACGAATACAATGCGATAGGCGTTCATCTTTATAAGGAAATTCTGAATCTCCCGTATGCACGAATGTCACATCGCTTCCTGCATAGTGGTCGAAGATTCTCTTTAATGTTAATTCTTGTCCATGGTTATCACTGACAACGACAATTTTCATAATTATTCCTCCGTTTGATTTAACTCATGAGTCCATTTTTCCCACTGGCTAACAAGCAATTCGATGGCTTTCGCACGGTGGCTAATTTTATTTTTAATATCCATTCCTAGTTCCGCAAAAGTCTTACCATACTCAGGAACAACAAATAATGGATCGTATCCAAATCCGCTATCCCCAGCTGGAAGTGTCGCGATTTGACCTGGGCATTCTGCTTGAACAACGAGTGATTCACTATTTGGCGCTGCTAGCACTAAGCAACAAGTGAAATGAGCCGAGCGCTCTTCTCCAACGAGTCCGCCAAGTTCTGATAAAAGCTTTGCATTATTAGCCGCATCGCTCTTTGGTTCGCCAGCAAATCGTGCAGAATACACTCCTGGTTGACCGTCTAACGCGTCCACGCAGAGGCCAGAGTCATCCGCTAATACGATTGTTTGAAGCTCATTCGCAATCGTCTCAGCCTTTAAACGTGCATTTTCTTCGAAGGTTTTTCCTGTCTCTTCGACTTCTTCTAATTCTGGAAAATCTCGCAGTGTCTTTACAGAGTATCCTTTTGGCTCAAAAATCTCCGCAAACTCTTTAGCTTTCCCAACATTATTGGTTGCAATCACGATTTCTTTTTTCAATTCGACGGGTTTTACTTCTTCTTTAAGTGTCACTTTTTTCACCTTCAGACCTGTTCGATTCAACCATTTTTCAGCAATCTCTTCAAAGAGGCTCGCTTCTCCAGTTGTATAAATTTCAAGAGTTGGTTCAGGATTCGATTCAGGCGTTTCGCTTAATTTGCAATAATCTAATAACGCACTCACACTTGAGACTGTTTCTGCTCCTGAGTCAATTAATGTGACGCTATCTCCTACCACTTTTTGAATCGTTTGACGAAGCAATGGATAATGCGTACACCCTAAAATCACTGTATCGACCTCTGTTCCTTCTAATGGACGCAAGGTTTCGCGAACCACTTCTTCTGCCTCAGTTGTATCTGATTGATTACTTTCCACAATCGGTACAAATTTCGGACAAGCAATATCGAACACTTCAATATCTTTATTCTTGTCATGCATGGTCTTTGGATACACTTTACTAGCAATCGTCGCGTTTGTTCCAAGAACACCGATGCGGTCATTCTTCGTTTGCTTGATGGCTGCAAGGCTACCTGGTTGAATCACTCCAACGACTGGAATCGTTAATGTGTTTTGTAATTCTTCTAGCACCACTGCAGTCGCGGTATTACAGGCAATTACTAGCATTTTAATGTTTTTCTCTAGTAGAAATTGCACCATTTCTAATGTATATTGGCGGATTTCTTCAACTGGTCGTGTGCCGTATGGGCAACGTGCTGAATCGCCAAGGAAGATCATGGATTCGTTTGGTAATTGTTTGAGGGCTTCTTTGAGGACAGTAAGACCGCCAACGCCCGAATCGATAAACCCGATTGGTCTTTTCATGGTTTCTCAACCTTTCTTTCTTTAGTCTTCTATAGTATACCATAGTTCGCGTAACGCTGATTCAAAAGTGGTTTGGTTTATGAAAAAGTTAACCAACTAATAAACTGCTTGTAATCACCTTCGGTGTACGAATGAAAAGAATTGAATAGTCTTACACTACATGCCTTTATCGGATATCTTCATAGTGTTTGTAATAGCTGTATCGTTTCGAGCCCTGGTCTCTCACCTACTGAGCCTCAAAGCAGTAGTAAGGAATAAATTCCTAACTACTGCTAATTCGCATCAGTTACTCTCGCTATTACTCACACTATAGAATCCGATAGGCACTTCGTTTGACTGATTCAATCCTTTTCATTCGAAAAAATAGACTGTTTATCTTTTATAATACGGCCCTGCAGAACTAATAGACTAAAAAGAAAGGAGAGAAACCTCCGCCCTAAACAAAAAAAGAACTCCTGAGTACAGGAGTTCTAGGATAGATTTTATTCTGGAGCGATGCTTTGGTGTTTTCTTGTCACGAGAATTTGAAGCACCACTAGAATCACTAATGCGATAGAGATAGATTCTACTTTATGTGTTGTAATAAGGTTGATGAATTCTTGAAGAGCTTTTACAAATTCAGGCATTTGGCCATCACTAACTCGTCTAAAAGCACTTCCACCAATTAATGCAGAAAGCATGAACACTCCTGATAATACGAAAATGCCTGTCTTTTGATTAATTTTATTAAGAACAATCCCAATAACATTTGCGATTAGGTGAATCAGAACAACCTTCACGAAAAGAACTGCGATGCTGATAACGATATTTTCTGGGTCAAATAGGTCCCCTAAAATCGATTGAATCGTTACTGATCCTAATGAAACTCCATTTCTTAGTGGAATTAATAAGGCGTAAATGAGTGTGATGACCCCAGAATCGACAAGCGTTTGGATGAATAAGCTTTCGATTTGTTCTTTTCTTGTTAATCCTAATTGGCTTTCTAGACGGAATTGTTCAACGATATATCCAATTCCGATGAGTAATAGGATAATTGCAATTTCATTATCGAAGTAAATTGGAAAATAAGTACCGAATGTGCTAAGGTCCCCATTTGCAAAAATCTTCATTAAGAAACTTGTAATAATCCACCAAGCTCCTAAGAACATTAAAATTGTTTTCCATCTTCTTGCTAATCCCATGCTGACAACTGATAATAAACGGTTCATCTTATTCATTCTCCTTTCGAGTGATTGAGATAAAGTAATCTTGTAATGTTAATGGAGAAAACTCTAATCCTGGTTGTGTTTCTCCAATAGCACCAATCACCACGCTTCTTGTAAAGTTTCCGATTTGTTCTGTTTCAAGAACTTTCTTATCGGCAACATATTCTTGTACCAATGAGGATGCCCCACTAACAACGTATCCTTTACGAAGAACATCTTCGACCAGTACTTCTTCTGTGACCAATCCGTCTTTAATAACAATCACTTTTTCTAAAATTGAAGCAACTTCTTCGATTAAATGCGTTGCGATGACAAATGTACGAGGACGGCGCGCATACGCTTCGAGTAACTTCTTGTTGAAGATATGGCGGTGGTTCGCATCAAGCCCAAGCACTGGTTCATCTAAGAAGATGTATTCGCTAGGGTTGGCAAGCGCCAAGATAATCTTCATAATACTTTTATACCCTGTTGAGGCTTTTGAGTATTTTTGTTTCACGTTCACATCGAACACTTTAATAAGGTCTTGGGCAAATTCCATATCAAATTCTGGATAAGTCACTTTATAGATAGCAAGAAGATCTTTAAATTTATATTCTTGCGGGAACCAGTTATCAGAACTTGATAAGTACACTTCATGCATCGCGCTTGCTGTCTTATGAAGGTCCACCCCATCAAGAGTGATGTCACCGCTTGTCTTTTCGATGCGGCGAGCAATCATATTTAGCACTGTACTCTTTCCGGCACCATTTCGTCCGAGCAACCCGATAATACTTTCAGGTTCAATCGTGAATGTTGCTCCTTTTACCGCTTCTTTTTTCAAAAACTTCTTCTTTAAATCTTTGACTTCAATACTCATTATTGGAAGCCTCCTTCGATGATTTTTACTAATTCGTCTTTCGTTATACCGAGCGCTTGTGCTTCTTTTAAGAAGTTTGGCACCATTTGATTGGCAAATTCATTTTGCTTCTTGCTTAAGATAATTTTTCTGGCCCCTTCTGCTACAAACGTTCCAAGACCTCTTCGTTTTTCAAGTATTTGTTCGCTCACGAGTAAGTTCATTCCTTTCAATACCGTTGCTGGATTGATTTGATATCCTGTGGAAATCTCAGTTGTCGACGGTACTTGATCTCCTTCTTTGTAGACTTCATGGAAGATTTCTTCTTCCAGTTGATTCGCTACTTGTTGAAATAACGGGATATCACTTTGAAAATCAAATTTCATAACGCACCTCCTTGTTCATGATCACTTTGTGTTAATTGGTTAGTTACTTGTGTAACTAACTATAAGACTAAAACAAAAATTTGTCAACACCTTTTCGAAAAAATTTTTTAAACAAAATAAAAAAACGCCTGACATACCAAGGAAAAACCTTGATATATCAAGCGTTCGGAGACTTTAGATTTTATAAGTATTTTTCTAAAATTTCTTCTAAGTGTTCTTTAGCATGGTAGCCAACTACTTTATCAACGACTTCGCCATCTTTTTTGATAAGCAATGTTGGGATACTCATAATGCCAAATGCACGAGCTGTTTCTGGGTTTTCGTCAACGTCAACTTTTGTAAAAGTCACTTTATCTCCCATTTCTTCGTCTAATTGGTCGATTACTGGACCTTGCATACGACATGGACCACACCAAGTTGCCCAGAAGTCTACTAAGACTACTCCATTTTTAGTTTCTTCTGCAAAGTTTTTATCTGTTAATGATTTTACCATTCGAATCATCCTTTCCTTTTTCTACAAACCTAGTATAGCAAGCCCCCTACTTGCGACCAACTATTCTGCTCACGGTTTACTTAAAGGTCACGATGGTCGCTCCATTTCCACCCGTATTCATCGGCGCAAATTCAAAACTTGCGACTGAACGGTGGCTGCGTAGCACCTTATGAACTCCTTGCTGGATGGCCCCTGTTCCACGTCCATGAATAATCGTCACGCGTGGATAGTTCGCAAGAATCGCAGCATCCAGATATAACTCTAGATCCTTCATCGCTTCTTCATAACGTTTTCCGCGAAGGTCTAATTCAGAAGAGACGTGACTAGCACGCGCACTCTTCACGATGACTTGTTGCTTGGCTTCTTGCGCCTCGGCGATTGGAGAAAGGTCCTCAACGGCAATCTTCATCTTGATGATTCCCATTTGAACCACCCATTCCTTGTCATTCACCTTCTCAACAAGCGTACCCCGTTGGCCAAATGAGAGAACTTCGACACTTTGTCCGACTTGCAGCGCCTTCTTCGCTTTTTCTTTGCGAAGCACCTTGTTTTTCTTCAAGGCTTGCTCATGCTTCAAGTCTTTCAACGCCGTTTTCTTCTCAATCATTTCATGCTCTTTAACGGTACTTTGCTTACTTCTTAATTGAAGTTCACGAATTTCAGATAAAATCTTATCCGCATCATCTTGACTCTGCTCAATTAACGTATTCGCACGTTCTTTCGCTTCTTCTAAGAGACGCGCTTTATTCGCTTGGAATTGTTCTGTTTCGCGTTGTAAGTCCTCAAGTAACTGCGTACTCAATTCTAACTGGTGACGCATCTTATCGGCATCCCGCTGCGCACGGCGACGTTTTTGTTCCAAATCACTAATCATCGCATTCAAGTCTTGGTCTTCTTCGGATAGAAGTCCACGTGCTTGGTCGATAATAATCGATGGTAAGCCCAGACGTTTTGAAATATCAAAGGCATTACTGCGTCCTGGTACGCCAAGTAAGAGTTGGTAAGTTGGTTGAAGAGTATCCCCATCAAATTCCATACTCGCATTAATCGTTTTAGGGCGGTCATAGCCGTATGCTTTCAACTCTGGATAGTGAGTTGAGGCAATCACATAACTTTGCTTACTTGCAATATAATCAAGAATCGCAATCGCAAGTGACGACCCTTCTTGTGGATCAGTCCCTGAACCGATTTCGTCGATTAAAAGCAAGCTCTTATCGTTAATTTGTTTCAAAATAGACACGATATTCGACATATGAGATGAGAATGTCGATAGGTTTTGCTCAATCGATTGTTCATCTCCAATATCTGCGAAAATCTCCGTAAAGACTCCCACTCGGCTATTTTCTCCAGCAGGAATATACAGCCCCATCTGTGCCATCAATTGAATCACACCGACCGTCTTCAATAGAATGGTTTTACCACCCGTATTCGGCCCTGTAATGACAATGGCTTGATATTCTTCACCAAGAATAATATCGTTTGCCACAGCCTTCTCACGCTCTAAAAGTGGATGCCACGCTTGCCAGAGGGCTACGTAATTATTAGCATCGATAATTGGCTCTGTTGCTCTCAATTCATGAGCATACAGCGCTTTTGCATTCACTACATCCAGACGTGCCAATACATAATGGTTTTGATGCAGTGAATTCGTATAAGGCATCAGTTTTTGAGACAATTCCCAAAGAATACGTTCTACTTCACGCTTCTCTTGGATTTGATATTCACGAAGCTTGTTGTTTAAATTTACGACTGCTTGTGGCTCCATAAAGAGCGTTTGTCCTGTCGAACTTTGGTCATGGACCGTTCCGCCAAAGACAGATTTATACTCTGCTTTTACAGGAAGTACATAACGGTCATTACGAATGGTGATAATCGTATCGCTTAAATATTGCGCATTCTTTCCTGTGAGGTATTGATCCATTTGACGACGAATATCTTGCTCCGTCTTTTGAATCCCCACACGAACCCCGTGTAAGGTTGGAGAAGCGCTATCTAAAACATACCCGTCTTCACGAATAGAAGCTTCTAATTCGCTTGTCACATCTGGAATACTCTCTAGTTTTTCGACAAGACGAGGCACACGTTTTAGTGCGATTTCCTCTTCTTCGACTTTTTCAAAGAAACGCTCTACCTCATGTGTTGTCGTTAAGACACGCAGGATATCACTTAATTCGCGCCCATTAAGCCCCGCTTCTAGCTCCAGACGTTTCAAGGCAAAACTAATATCTTTCAATCGTGGAATTGGAATCCCTTGTTTGAGACGGAGTAACTCCACCCCATCTGTTGTTTCTTCGATTTTATGTTGAATGGCCTTTGCCTCGACTTCGATTGGAAGTTCCTTAATCATTTGCTTCCCTTTTTCGGAAGTCGCATATTCGGCCAGTTGTGTTCTAATTTTTGAAAATTCTAAAACCTTTTCGATTTTCGAATTCATAACAGTCCTTCTTTCTTAAAAAACGTGGAACAAGTTTGTTCCACGCTTCGAGGTTTTATTTAGGTAATAACCAACTTGAAACGATTTGCGTTACAATTGGTGTTTTCGTGATGATGAAGTTTGGCAATCCACCTTCGATAATCTTTTGTGCTGGTGCCAGTGGAATCATCGCTACTGCGTATAGTACAAAGTAAATGAATAAGTAGTTCATCAGGAATCCAAGTGCCGCTCCACCAATCGTATTGAATTGTTTCAATAGCGGTAAGAATGTTAATTCGCTAGCGACATATCCAAGGAATCGAACCACTAACCATCCAAGAATCATGATGACTAGGAATGCAACCAATTTATAAAATGATTGGTCGAGTGACATCGCTTGGGCTTCTGTGAAAATCGCTAAGTGATTTCCAGGAATGTATGATGGATATGGGATGTACACCGATAAGAACTTCGCGAGTCCTTCGTAAGTGAACATCGCAACTAGGAATGTGATGAAGTATCCTGCGATATACACGAGTTCTAAAGTTAATCCTCGGCGCATTCCGGTATACACACCAACTAATAAATAAAATAAAATAATTAACGTTACCATTGAAACCTACCTTCTCAACAAATCTTGTTGTAATTCAAATTGTTTTTCTAATTCTTGTTTTCTATTTGCATCAATCGAAGGGCGTTTATGTTGCACTGAGCGCAATTCTTTTTCTAATTGCTCCACTCGTTTCTTTAATGCGACCACTTCTTCTTGCTTTTCAAATTGATTCGAGATGGCATTGATGGCTGCAAGGAGCGCCACTTCTTCCGTCGACAATTTGTCAGATACTCGAGTGATTTGATCTAATTGTTCTTGTAAGACACGCACAATACTTTGCATTTCTTGTTGCGACTTACGACCAATAATCGTATAAGATTTCCCTGAAATCGTTGCTTTTACTCTTGTTTTTGGTTGATTCACAAAAGACCCTCTCACTTTCTCCATAATATCACCTTATTTTACCATTTTTCATTTAAAAAATACACTAATAATCCACTTTTTTAGAGAGTGGACGGATGAAATTTGTCATGGTATGCTAAAAAGAAAAGGGGGAACGACATGAATTCATTAACTTTAATTTTATCACC
>CAKAPS010000017.1:0-24897 GCA_916719965.1 uncultured Streptococcus sp. | reverse complement strand
TTTTTAGTTTCTGAAGATGCTGTTCCTCCTGTATTTGCTAAAGTTTTGCAAGCAAAAGAACTACTTGCGACTGGACAAGCAAAAGATGTCACTGAAGTAGTGAAGATGGTTGGCATCTCGCGCAGTGTTTATTATAAGTATTATCGTAAAGTACAAGGTTTCTCTTCTGTGAATGCAGGAAGAAAAGCATCAATCAATATCCATATGAAAAATATCAAAGGAACACTGACGAAAACGCTGGAAGTATTTGCGAATCGTGATATGAACATCCTAACGATTTTCCAAGGATTAGCGATTCATAGTGTTGCTGTTGTGCAAATTATGATTGATATTTCTGAGGCAACGGTAAGTGTGGAAGATGTTATCAAAGAAATTAACGCACTAGATAACATTATTTCTGTGGAGTTACAAAGTATCGAATAATGAAACAAAAATTTTTAAATTATTTAACAGAAAATGATATTAAAGTGTTGATTTTTGATAAAGATGGCACATTGACGGATACATCCACATTATGGTTTGAACCAACGATTTTAGTTCTTGATGAATTAATTAAGCGTAATGGGATGAAGCTATCTAGCATTGAGCATGACGAGTTATTTAACCGTCTTGGCATCACAGAAACAGACATCATAGAAAATAGCGTTATTGCCTCTGGAACGGTTCGAGATATGCTTGAAGTCTTGAATGAATTCAGATCAATCGACATCGAAAAAAATTACAATTTCGTAGTGCACTATTTTGCAGACTATATTCTGGATCATCCAGAGAAAATCAAGACGCTTGGAAATGTAGAGAGGGCTCTTGGAAATCTGAGGGAAAAAGGATATATCATTGCGTTAGTTACAAATGATTCTCGCTTACCGGCAGAGGCAGTATTACAAGTTGCTGGAATTGGCGAGGTGTTTGACTTTTTTGGTACAACTGATGAATTTCCTTCAAAGCCAGCAACGGATTCACTACATGCGATTCAAAATCGTTTTGGTGTTTCTTTTAACGAGATGATCTATATCGGTGACTCAACTGTAGATGAAGAGTTTGCCAAAAATACTACAGGGTTTATCGCTGTGACAAGCGAACCTAGTAATCCAGAAGTTCTTCCTAGTGCGATCTTTAAAGTGAAATCAATTGATGAATTAAGTTAGGAGGATATGATGAATAGTACGATACAAGAAAATCATAAATTCAAGGCGCTGCTAACCATTTTAATCCCAGTTTTAATTTATCAAATTGCTAATTATTCGGCTCAATTTATTGATACAGTAATGACAGGACGTTATAACGAAGTCCATCTTGCAGGAGTATCGATTGGTGGGAGCTTGTATGCACCTTTTTTCTCTCTGTTAACAGGACTGATTTCAGGTCTTGTTCCGATTGTTGGACAATATTTTGGTCAGAAGAAACTGGATAAAATCGAACAAGTAATGCGTCAATATTTAATCATTGGCGTAGTGTTAGCAATTGGTCTATTTGTTTTAGGCGTATTATTTTTGAAACCTGTTTTAGGATTCATGAATTTAGAACCAGAAGTAGAAGCTGTGGCAGTGGGGTATTTAACTTGGTTATCATTAGGATTTATTCCATTACTGCTCTTTAGTGTATTAAGATCTTTTGTGGATGCTTTAGGATTAACCAAAGTATCGATGATGCTGATGGTATTAGTAGTTCCGCTAAATATGTTCTTTAACTATTCACTGATTTACGGTCAGTTTGGCTTTCCTGAAATGGGAGGAGCTGGGGCCGGGCTTGGAACTGCATTGGCTTACTGGGGACTACTTGTTGTAGCAGTTGTTGTTTTTAGAAAACATCCAGTATTAAAAGAGTATGATGTACTAAAATGGAGTGGTATCGATACTAAAATGTGGAAGGAACCATTTAAAATCGGCCTTCCAATCGGATTATCAATTTTCGCAGAGGTTGCCGTTTTTGCGTTTGTGGGATTACTCATGTCGAAATTTGGAACTTCCGTTATCGCATCCCACCAGGCTGCGATGAACTTTGCGATGGTGGTTTATGCATTCCCAATTAGTATTTCTACTGCATTAACCATTATTGTTTCATACGAAGTCGGTCGAAAGGATATTCGTTCAGCAATGCAGTTTGCCTACATTGGAATTGCGACGGCTGTGACAATTGCTGTTGTGACGTTAACCTTATTAGCGCTCAATATTCAATCAGTGGCCGCGATTTACGGAACAGACCCAGACTTTATTCAATTAACGGTTGTGTTTTTAACATACAGTCTGTTGTTCCAACTGTTTGATGCGGTAGCAGCGCCAATTCAAGGAACGCTCAGAGGGTTTAAAGACGTTCAAATGCCATTTATCTTATTTTTAATTGGTTATTGGATTGTAGGATTACCAATTGGTTTTATATTAGATAATGCATTCAATGCTGGTCCATATTCATATTGGATTGGACTGATTATTGGTTTGATGAGTAGTTGTATTTTCTTAGTCTTCCGATTAAGAAGAGTATTTAAAAAATTTAAGGAATCACGAGGTGTGTAAATGTTTGAATCATACAAAGAAGAAGTAACATTTAATGAACAAAGAGGGTCTGAAGACTTCGACCCACAAAATGAGTTTTACAGAGAAGATATGGAAGAATCGTTTAAGAAGGACATTACTTCTATTGGAAGAAGATTAATTGGTTATATGTTGGTTTTCTTCTTTTTCGCTGGTGTTGGACAATATGCTGCACAACAAAGAGCGGTTACTGCTGAAGACTTTTACGGAATTGTGGGAGTTTGGTTATTTATTGCTGCTGGTCTAAGCTTACTCATTTGGTCTTTTTCTAAAAAATTCCCAATGAAACGTATTTATGAACACGTTGCTCCAAGAAAAATGACGATACAGTCATTTGCGATGATATGTGCTAGTTTGTATGGGGTTCGTTTTATCTCAAAACTGTTTTTAGGTGGAATTGAGAAATTACTCTTTGAGATGGGCATTCCAGCAACACTTGTAGCAAATACAAGTGAACAGTTGACGTCTAGTATCATTTTTGTACTATATTTAGGAGTAATGGCTCCGGTAGTCGAAGAATTTATCTTCAGAGGATTTATTGGTTATCGCATTGAACGTTACGGGAAGGTATTTACGATTCTATTCACGGCGCTTATTTTCTCATTATTCCATGCCAATATTACGCAAGGCGTCTTCACATTTATGGCAGGGATTGTTTTTGCTTATGTGGCTCTTGAATATGGCTTCCAATGGGCAGTGGCGTTCCATATGATGAACAACTTCTTATTTGCAGTTGTGCTCGATATTTATCTTGCACAAATGATGAATCTCGGAGATTTTTCAATCGTACAACTACTAGATTTAGTTGGTTTTATCATTTTAGTGTTTGTACTTATTTTGAAATGGAAAGATATTAAAGAATATATGAGTGTGAATCGTGGTTTCCATGGAATTGCACAAATTACTTTTAGTCGCGTAACAATTATTTTATACATTATTTATCTTTTATATCGTACTTTCCTACCATATTTCGCACCATACTTGTTTTTTAGATAGGAGGATTTTCTTTGAATACAATTTATTTAGAAGATAGCGTCTATACAACGATTACAGAACATCCAGAGGTCAAAGATTTGCTTGTTGAAATTGGCTTTAAACCATTGAACCAACCACAGATGGTTCATACTGTTGGACGTATCACGAATCTGATTAAAGGCTCAAAAATTGCAAAAGTTCCTTTAGAGACCATTGTTGAAACGTTAGAGATGAATGGATACATCGTTAAAGAAAGCAGGGATTAGATGGCTAAAGAAGATTACACGATGGAAGAGCGTCAGGAGATTTTAAAAGACTTGATGCTACGTCTTCACGCAGGAGAAGATAAAGAAGTGATTCAAAAAGAATTTAATGAAGCCTTTGATGAAATCACTCCTTATGAGATCCAGTTAATGGAACGAAATCTAATGAGTGAAGGTATTACCTTTGCTGAAATTATGAGTCTATGTAATGTTCATGCAAACTTAATGGGGTCAAAAGTGAATACCGAAACAACCGTCGCTGAATTTGAACAACCTGGTCATCCGGTTCATGTGATGAAGATGGAGAACCTTGCCATCCGAGGTGCGTTAGACCGCGTGGAACGTTTGCTGAAGAATTATTTAGAGACAAAGGATGAAATGATTTTAAAGGGGCTTAATCGCCAAATTTCTCTCCTTGATCAATTCGACAATCACTATCAGCGTAAAGAATATGCCATGTTTCCGATTATGGAGAAGAAGGGGATTACCGCACCTCCTAAGGTAATGTGGGGTGTTGATGATCAAATTCGCGAATTGTATAAGGATTTCAAGAAGGCTCTTGCTAACGAACAAGAGAATGTGTTAGAAGAGTTTGAAGTGGTCCGTGATGAATTACTAGAGATGATTCAAAAGGAAGAGAACATTCTAATTCCGATGGTGGAACAAGTTTTCCATGTAGATGATTGGGAAACAATTGCTACCCAGTCTCCTGAATATGGATATTGTATTGTAAAACCTGAAAAAGAGTGGGCGGTCAAAAAAGACTTTGCTCCTGTGAAGACAAAAGTCGAGGTTGAAGAAGAGGGAGATATTCCTTTATCGACGGGGTCTCTTTCATTGAAGCAGCTCAATCTGATTTTGAATTTGTTACCAATGGAATTGTCGTTTGTAGATCATAATAATATTGTGAAATATTACAACGAAGGAAATAGTGAAGAGAAAATCTTTAAACGTACACCAAGTGCGATTGGACGTGATGTGATATTATGTCATCCGCCTAAAGTACATGAAACGGTTCAAACCATTTTTGAACAATTAAAGTCAAAACAAAAAGAAAAAGAAGAAATGTGGTTTAAGAAAGACGGCATGATGGTGCATGTGACGTATCACGCTGTTTGGGATGAAGAAAATAACTATGTTGGGTGTCTGGAATACGTTCAAAACATACAGTCGTTAGTAGATCATTTTAACCAAGCGGATGTGAAGCGAACACTTTCTTAATGACTTTCAATATGTTACAATGCACGTGGATACATTCCACATTACACTTAACTTTAAAGGAGTTATTGACTTATGTATACGACGATGATTCTCGGCGCAATTGCAGGTCTAAGTTTATTCTTATACGGGATGCAATTGATGGGCGACGGATTACAAAAAGTAGCCGGAGAAGGCTTGAAAGGGATTATTCGTAAATTAACGAAAAATCGATTCATGTCAGTACTTGTTGGGATGTTTGTAACAACAATCATTCAAAGTTCATCAGCAACGACGGTAATGGTTGTTGGTTTCGTAAATGCTGGCCTAATGACATTAGCGCAAGCAGTAGGAGTTGTCTTTGGGGCAAACGTCGGAACGACGATTACTGGACAAATGGTTTCCTTCAACTTGTCACAATGGGCACCGATTGTCATTGCTGCTGGTTTAGTAGCCAACATGCTTACTAAAAATCCAAAGGTAAAAGAAGCTAGTGAAATCTTTATTGGATTCGGTATTTTATTTATTGGTATGAGCTCTTTAAGTTCTGCTTTACAACCGTTAAAAGAATTACCAGAATTTACAAACTGGATTCTTGAATATGGTAGCAATCCATTTATCGGAGTCGGAATCGGTCTTTTAATGACTCTTGTATTGCAAAGTTCTTCAGCTACCATTGGGGTATTAATCGCACTTGCTAGTCAAGGTGTACTTCCAATTACAACAGCTGTATTTATCATCTTCGGTGACAACATCGGAACATGTACAACAGCATTAATTAGTAGTTTAGGAACTTCTCGCCGTGGGAAACAAGTGGCTTTATTCCACTTAATGATTAATGTTATCGGAACAGTTTACTTTATGCTATTCCTGCGCGGTATTCTTGTGAATGTCGTTGAAGCTATTGATCCAGGAAATGTGGCTCGTCAAATCGCCAATGCGCATACGATTTTTAATATCGTAAATGTGATTGTCTTATTCCCATTCACAAATCTTTTAGTGAAGTTAATTCAAATGATTATTCCAGATGGAGAAGACGAAGAAGAAAGCATTACTCGTTATCTTGATAAACGTATCTTGGTAACTCCATCAATCGCGTTAGAAAACACAATGTATGAATTTGCTGCGATGGCACAAGAAACAAGTAGTGCTTTAGAAAATGCGATTGGGGCTGCTCGTACACGTGATAAGAAACTCGTGAAGAAAGCTCTTGAAAACGAAAAGAATATCAATGCGTATGAAAAAGCCATCGTTAAATACTTAGTTGAAATTTCTCAACAAAATGTATCTGCTAAAGACCAACAAACAATCGATGAGTTGTTTAGTACAGCTAACGATATCGAGCGTATCGGGGATCACGCAGAAAATATTGCGGACTTTGCAAAATCAATTATCGAACGCGAAATCTTCCTAGACGAAGATACAGCGCACGAATTAGATGGCTTGTACGCCCTTGTTCAAAAAGGATTCGCATTATCAATCGATGCGTTATCAACTGGAGACCAAGATAAAGTTCAACAAGCAATCCAAATCGAACGTGATATCGATAAACTCAAAATTGAAGTTCGCGATAAATACATGAAACGTATGAACAAAGGAATTGCTTCTGCTGAATCAGGTATTTTCGTAATGGACTTATTAAGTAACTTAGAACGTGTCAGCGACCACTTTAGAAATATTTCTGAAACGGTAGAACGCTTAAAACGTGCGGTTATCGTAACTGAATAACCTATTTATCCGTAGGCATTTTGTCTACGGATTTTTTTGTAAAAGTGTGGTGATACCGTATACGGTATCACCCTTATAAAGTATAATAAGTTTGGGAGGGATGTTTATGGGAGAAACATATGAAATTGGAGAATCGACATACGAGCAGATTAAAGATTTTCCTTATGATGAGTTAGTAAAAATACTTGCGATACTGACCATTGTTGAAGAAGAAGGAATTACTCCATCAGTCTGGGAAAAATGGGGAGAGGTAAAGGATAATCGTGATACTTTAGTTTTCGAAGTATCAAGAAACTATAAGGAAGGTGTACCAAATGGGCCAATACCAAAAGAAATTATACACAGAGTTAGAGTCTACTTATCCTGAATTTGTAGCGGATTTTAATAAAGAATATTCGAAGCAAAAGATTGCGTTGCAACTTGTCGAATTACGCCTAGAAACCGGGCTTTCTCAGAGAAAATATGCCCAAGCGAATGAACTGATGCAAAATAAAGTCTCCATTCTTGAAAACGGGAAGAGTAATGCAAGGCTGTCGACCATTATTGAGTTAGCTGCAAAGAATGGGTATAAGGTCGAATTAAAATTTACAAAGTAAGCAAGTGAGCTAGTCTACAACAGGCTAGCTTATTTTTGTGTTGTAGTTAGTAGAAAGGTTTAAAAAAGAGTGAGAGTATGATAGAATGAATCGAATTCAAAAACAAAGGAGAACGAAATGTTAAAAGTACAAAATGTAAGTCTATTATTTTCAGACCGTAAATTATTTGACGATGTAAACATCACTTTTACACCAGGAAACTGTTATGGGGTTATTGGTGCGAATGGTGCCGGAAAATCAACTTTCCTAAAAATCTTGTCTGGGGAATTACAACCAACAACTGGTGAAGTTATCCTAGATCCACATGAACGTTTAACAGTCTTAAAACAAGACCACTTCGCTTTCGAAGATGAACGTGTTATTGATACAGTTATCATGGGACATAAACATTTATATGACATCATGAAAGAGAAAGACGCTATTTACATGAAAGAAGACTTCTCTGATGAAGATGGTATTCGTGCTGCTGAACTTGAAGGGGAGTTTGCTGAATTAAACGGTTGGGAAGCAGAAAGTGATGCTTCACAATTATTACAAGGTCTAGGAATCACTGAAGACCAACACTATAAATTAATGAGTGAGTTAGTCGAAGCAGACAAGGTTAAAGTGTTACTTGCACAAGCCTTATTCGGTAAACCAGACGTTCTTTTATTAGACGAACCTACAAACGGTTTGGATGCAAAATCAATCGCATGGTTAGAAGAGTTCTTAATCAACTTTGATAACACTGTTATTGTAGTATCCCATGACCGTCACTTCTTGAACAAAGTATGTACGCATATGGCAGACGTTGACTTTGGTAAGATTAAATTATTCGTTGGGAACTATGATTTCTGGTTACATTCAAGCCAATTAGCTGCGAAATTATTAGCTGACCAAAACGCGAAGAAAGAAGAAAAAATCAAAGAGTTACAAGAGTTCATCGCTCGTTTCTCTGCGAATGCTTCTAAATCAAAACAAGCAACTTCTCGTAAGAAGATGTTGGATAAAATTACATTAGATGATATTCAACCTTCAAGCCGTAAATACCCGTTCGTTGGATTCTCACCAGCGCGTGAAATCGGTAATGACTTATTATTAGTCGAAGGTTTATCAAAAACAATTGATGGCGAAGTGATTTTTGAAAATGTAAGCTTTCAATTATCAAAAGACGATAAAGTGGCCTTCTTAAGCCGTTCAGATATTGCAATTACAACATTATTCAAGATCTTAACAGGCGAAATGGAAGCAGACAGTGGTACATTCAAGTGGGGTGTCACAACTAGTCAAGCTTACTTACCAAAAGATATGACAGACGAGTTCTCAAACGAGAACTTAAATATCTTAGAGTGGTTACGTCAATACGCACCGGTAGAAGAGCAAGATAACACATTCTTACGTAGCTTCTTAGGTCGTATGTTGTTCTCTGGAGACGATGTTATGAAACAAGTAACTGTTCTTTCAGGGGGAGAAAAAGTTCGTTGTATGTTATCTAAATTAATGCTTTCTAAAGCAAACGTGTTAATCTTAGACGACCCAACAAACCACTTAGACTTAGAATCAATCACTGCATTGAATGATGGCTTAATCGCCTTCAAAGGTTCATTACTATTCTCAAGTCATGACCACGAGTTCATTCAAACAACAGCGAACCGCATTATCGAAATCGGACCAAAAGGCATTGTGGACCGTCTTGGCTCTACTTATGATGAGTTCCTTGAAGATGAGGCTGTTCAAGCACGTGTTGATGCTTTATATAATTAATAACAGTAGACCAGAAGCGTAAAAAGTCTTCTGGTCTTTTTTCGGTATTTAGTGTAGGATAAGATTATTAGAGGAGGTATTCAAATGACAAAAATTTATTTTGCAAGTCCATTATTCTCAGAAATGGAATTAGCCTTTAACAAAGTTCTAGTAGAAAAGATTCGCAACCAGTTCCCAGGGGTAGAGGTATACTTACCACAGGAACAAATGGCGATTAACGATAAGAGTTCATATGCGGACTCAACGATGATTGCCCAATATGATACAGATGCCTTATTAGAATCAGATTTGATGATTGCTGTATTGGATGGTGCAGTGATTGACGTCGGTGTTGCCAGTGAAATCGGGGTAGCGTACCATGCAGATATGCCGATTCTAGGATTATACACAGACAGCCGTCAACAAGGGGCAGATAATCCTCAAAAATTAGAGGCTTTACAAGAAGTAGCAGAGTCCCAATTTAGCTACGTAAACCTTTATACTGCGGGTCTTGTGAAGCTTCGCGGGGAGATTGTTTCTAGCAGTGATGAGCTCCTTGAAGCGCTAAAAGCCTATCTAAAGGAATCATAAAATTGTAAAGTTTTGTTACAATTCTGTAATATAACTGATACTTTCTCAATATGTTTCTCATGTAAAATGTGAGGTAAGTTGGAGAAAGTGTGGTGAAAATCACTTTTGAAAAAGATTAAACATATTGTTCTGACGTTAATGGCTTTCTTATTAGTGTCTGGACCGTTAGCCCCTTCAGCATTTGCGGAGGAAACGGATATCCAAAAACTAGAAGCACAATTAACTTCAGAATTACAAAAAGTGAATACGAAATATCAAGAAATTGAAAGTTTAAACCAACAAATCGATTCTCTCAATAAAGAGAAAGAAACACTTGCTGAAAAGATTACGACACAAGAAGCAAAAGTGGAAGAACGTAAACAAGTGGCATCTAAACGATTGCAACAAATTCAAGTTTCTGACTTTGTTTCTTATAGTGTTTTACATTTACTAAATTCAGAAAGTCTTTCAGATTTCTTTAATCGATTATATGTGTTTCAACAATTATTCCAATCGGATGAAGAAGTGTTGAAGAGCTTATCCGAGCAAGTAGCTGAATTATCTCGCTTGAAAACAGCAGCAGAACAAGCGTCAACTGACTTAGTCGCTAAAAAAGAACAACTTACTGCTGAGAGTCAAGCGTTCGAAGGTTCAGTCAATGATTTGAAAAAATTAATTGCTGATAACAAAGAAGCTCTTGCAAAAGTACAAGAACAAAAGAAAGAATCATCTGCAGTAGTGGCCTCAGCTATTACAGCAGTTGCACAATTAACTACAGATAAACCAGCTGTAGCCTCATCTACGCAGCAAACACCAACTACTCAAGCTGCAACAGCTGAACCAGCTACAACGGTTGCTCAAACACAAGCATCTGCTACTTCAGAAACACCAACGACGCAAACAGCTGCAATAAGCAACCAATCTGGTGGAAGAACATTAAACGTTCAAGCGACTGGATATTCTTATAATGAGCCAGGATTAAGCCCTTATACAGCGACTGGTATCGACTTACGTAAGAATCCAACAGTTATCGCAGTTGACCCAAGCGTGATTCCTTTAGGAAGCTTAGTAGAAGTTCCTGGATACGGAATTGCCATTGCAGGAGATACTGGTGGAGCAATTAAAGGAAATATCATTGACCTTCACTTCACAACAGTAGATCAAGCTAACCAATGGGGAAGACGAAACGTTACGATTCGAATTTTAAACTAAACGAAAGACACTCTCGAATAGAGAGTGTTTTTTTGTTGAGTGTGTTTTGCTAGATAATTTGTGATAAAATAATCTTTGTATTGAATAAAAAGGAGTAGTTGTAATGATTAAATTAATTGCTATCGACATGGATGGCACATTATTAAACAGTAAAAAAGAATTATTAGAAGAGACGAAACAATATTTCAAGAACTTTCATAACAAAAACACTGAAACTTTATTAGTGCTCTGTACAGGACGTCCTGAAAGTGGAATTCGTCCGTATTTAAAAGACTTAGGATATTTAGAAGAAAATCACTATATTATTAGCCAAAATGGCGCCAATATTTATGAGAGTCAAACTGAGAAACGTGTGATGGATGCATTCGTTGATTCTAAAGCAATTCAAAAATGGATTGAATTAGGGAAGACTCACGGTATTAGCGTGATGGGGGCAGGTGTTGATTACTATTATTCGTTCGATGAAGATCCAACGGAATGGATGGAGTTTGACGTTAAGATCGTTAGTGGAAAGTTAAAACGAATTACAATTGAGGACTCTCTATCCACTGACTTTTATAAACTTCTGTTACTTGGTGATGAAGAACAACTCAATGAGTTTGAAACATTTATTCCTCAGGAGTGGAGAAATGAATTTTATGTCGTTCGTAGTCAGAAGTATTTAATAGAAGTTCTAACTAAGGGCGTTAATAAAGCTTTTGGATTAGAAAAATTAGCCAAAGAACTAAATATTCAATCAAGTGAGATCGCAGCAATTGGAGACGCTGCTAATGATATCGAAATGTTAAAATACGCTGGACTTGCCATAGCGATGGGAAATGCAAGTGAAGAAGTAAAAGCTGTTTCTGATATCGTCACAGATACGAATGAAAACAATGGTGTTATTAAAGCCATTGACCAGTTAATTCAGTAAGAATTCATAAAGCAAAGTGTAACTTTTATGTTAGATTTTTCTTTTCGTTTTTGGTAGAGTTTGAGATTAAAAAATAATTAGATTTTCTTGACAAATAGGCATTCCTCTAGTATTCTTTATAGCAACAATATAAATCCTTAGATAGAGACATAAGACGTACACTAAAGAGATAGAAGCCGTGGCTGAAAGCTTCTAATCGTACAAGGAAAGACACTCTTGAGGAGAATAATGCAAAGTTATTCCGGTAATTCCGTTATCATTAAGAGGGAAAGAGCTCTTTCCGAACTAAGGTGGTACCACGAAAATTTCGTCCTGACTTCTATTGAAGTTGGGATTTTTTTATTTTTATCGAAAGAAAGGATGATTCATATGATTCAAAAACCAAAAGGAACGGCAGATTTATTACCTGAAGAACTCAAAATTTGGCACTATATCGAAGAAACAGCACGCATCATTTTAGGCGATTATCAATTTGAAGAAATGCGTACACCAATGTTTGAAAGCTACGATTTATTTAGCCGTGGTGTTGGGGATACGAGTGATATCGTTTCAAAAGAGATGTATGATTTCTACGATAAAGGAGATCGTCACATTACACTTCGTCCAGAAGGAACTGCAGCGATTGTTCGTGCTTATGTAGAAAATAAATTATACGGACCAGAGCATAAGAAACCTTATAAAGTGTATTATATGGCTCCAATGTTCCGTTATGAGCGTCCACAATCAGGACGTCTTCGTCAATTCCACCAATTAGGAGTTGAGGTGTTTGGTTCTACAAATCCTGCTACAGACGTAGAAACGATCGCGATGGCTTGGGATTTATTAAAAGAACTCGGATTATCAAATATGCGCTTAGTGATTAACTCACTAGGTAAAACAGCTGACCGTATTAAATACCGTGAAGCGTTAATCAGTTACTTAGAACCATTTGCGGATGAATTAAGTGAAGATTCAAAAAATCGTCTTCACAAAAATCCGTTACGTGTGTTAGATAGTAAAGACAAACGTGATATTGAGATTGTTAAAAATGCACCTCGCATTTTAGAATTCTTATCAGACGAAGCACGCACTCACTTTGAAAAAGTACAACAATACTTAAATGCACTAGAGATTCCATTTGAAATCGATGAAACAATGGTACGTGGTCTTGATTACTATCAAGATACAATTTTTGAAATCATGACAGATTCTAAATCATTTGGTGCTAAAACTACGATTTGTGGTGGTGGACGATATGATGGTCTTGTACAAGAACTTGATGGGCCTGAAACTCCAGGATTTGGATTTGGTCTTGGAATCGAACGTCTTGTCTTATTAATGAAGGATGAAGAAGTAGAAGTTCCTGAATTACAAGAACTAGATGTATATGTAGTTGGACTTGGGGAAGCAACTGAAGAGGAAGTATTAAAACTTTCAATTTCACTTCGTCAACAAGGCTACTCAGTGGATCGTGATTTCTTTGGACGTAAAGCAAAACCACAATTCAAGAATGCTCAAAAATATGGCGCTAAAGTGGTCATCACACTTGGTGAAGAAGAATTAGAAACAAAACAAGTACCAGTGAAAGTAATGAAAACTGGTAAAGAAGTAAAAATTAATTTACAAGAACTTTATGATGATTTCGATAGTATTTATCGTCAAATCACAATGGATACAACAGCCATTGATGAGTACTTTGGTAAATAGAAAGAGGGATGGATATGAAAAGAAGAACAGAATATTGTGGATTAATCAGTGAAAAATTAGTAGGACAAACAGTAACGCTAGATGGTTGGGTGGCCAAACGTCGTGACCACGGCGGAGTTATCTTCATCGATTTACGTGACCGCGAAGGTATTATGCAAGTTGTCTTTAATCCAGCACGTAACCAAGAAGCGTTTGAAACAGCTGAAAAATTACGTTCTGAATATGTGATTCAAGTAACGGGGGAAGTGGCGTTTCGTGGCGAAGGCTTAGAAAACCCAAATCTTAAAACGGGTAAATTTGAATTATTAGTCGATGAAGTAGAAGTGTTCTCTCAAGCTAAAACTTCTCCAATCTATATCGATGACGAACAAAAAGCATCAGAAGAATTACGTTTGAAATATCGTTATTTAGATATTCGCCGTCGCCCAGTATTAGAAAATTTACGCTTACGTCACAAAGCGACACGTTCCATTCGTGAGTATTTAGATACTGAAGGTTTCATCGATGTTGAAACTCCAATTTTGGCTAAATCTACACCAGAAGGAGCACGTGACTACTTAGTACCATCACGTGTTCACGAAGGAAGCTTCTACGCTTTACCTCAATCACCACAAACATTTAAACAATTGTTGATGGGTGCTGGATTAGACCGTTACTACCAAATCGTTCGTTGCTTCCGTGACGAAGACTTACGTGGAGACCGTCAACCAGAATTTACACAAGTCGATATTGAAACAAGTTTCTTATCCGCTGAAGAAATTCAAGAAATGATGGAAGGCTTATTGAAGAAAGTGATGAAAGACACATTGGATGTGGATGTTCAAACGCCATTCCCACGTATTTCATTTGCTGAAGCAATGGCTCGCTACGGAAACGACAAACCGGATACTCGTTTCGATTTAGAGTTAATCGACGTGAGTGACATCATGAAAGATTCAGACCTTAAAGTGTTCAGTTCATGTGTCGAAAACGGCGGAGAAGTAAAAGTCCTTAACTTAAAAGGGCTCGCTTCAGAGTATTCTCGTAAAGATGCAGATAGCTTAGCGGACTTTGTTGCGAAATTTGGGGCTAAAGGGTTAGCTTGGATTAAAGTCGAAGAAGACGGCTTAAAAGGACCAATCGCGAAATTCCTCGTGAACCAAGAAGCAGCTTTTCGTGAACGTATTAATGCTGAAGTAGGAGACATCGTATTCTTCTGTGCGGACAAACCAGAAGTGGTAGCTCAATCATTATCTGAATTACGTTTACACTTCGGTAAAAAACATAACTTAATCGATTCATCTAAATATAACTTCTTATGGGTTGTTGATTGGCCTTTATTAGAACATGACGCTGAAGAAGACCGTTATGTAGCAATGCACCACCCATTCACTCGTCCAGTGAATGAAGACTTCCAAGCGTTAATCGATGATCCGGCCTCTGCGAAAGCACAAGCCTACGATATCGTATTAAACGGTTATGAATTAGGTGGAGGTTCATTACGTATTTACCGTCGTGACATGCAAGAAGCGATGTTCAAAGTTTTAGGATTTACAAAAGAATCTGCTGAAAGTCAATTTGGATTCTTATTAGACGCATTAGACTACGGATTCCCACCACATGGAGGAATTGCTCTTGGTTTAGACCGTTTAGTCATGTTATTAGCTGGTGAAGATAACATCCGTGAAGTTATTGCGTTTCCTAAGAACAGCTCAGCAGTGGATCCAATGACACAAGCTCCAAGTGAAGTATCAGCAAAACAATTAGATGAGCTTTCATTAAAAATTAAATAAAACATGAATGGAATTTTAAAAGGAGGAAGAAACTTTGAAGAGTAGTAAAGGTGTTGTGTTTAAACGACAACAACGTATCCTTCATCTTTTACAAGAGAACACTGAGATGTCTGTAGAAGACTTATCGAAAGAGTTAGAAGTTTCTGAAATCACCATTCGAAGAGATTTACAACAATTTGAAGATCAAGGAGTTATCGAGCGCTTCTATGGAGGCGCGCGGTATCTTGCTGGAAAAATTAAACATGAAAACGTGGAACAAATCCAATATAATTCCATGAAAAAAAACATCGCAAGAAGAGCCGCGGGATTAGTACGAGATCATAATATGGTCTTTATTAACTCAGGCTCTACTGCCTTTTTATTATTAAATTTTCTAGCGGATGCAAATGTAACGATTTTAACGAATAATGGTCGTTCTATCTTCAAAAAACCATCTACGAAAGCATCCGTTGTGATTAGTGGTGGGGAAATTTTCGAACAGAAAAAATCTCTTGTTGGGGATTTTGCGATTAACTCATTTTCAAAAGCTCGTGCAGACATTTGTTTCTTAGGCGTTGGAGGAATTAGTAAGAATGGTATTTCAACATACGCACTTCCAGAAACAGCTGTGAATCGTGTGATTTTAGAACGTACTACAGGACACCGCATTATCGTTACTGAAGGGTTTAAGGTTGGTCGTGATTCGAATTTTCATACTGCTGACTGTAATATGATTACTCATTTAATTACAGACCACACAGCAGATCCTGAAACCATAGCTTATTTAAAGAGTATTGGTGTGAAAGTGTTATTTATTTCGTAGTGAAAAGAATGTAGAGGTATAAAATGATTGAATTAGGAGAACGATTAACTCGTGTCGCTAGTTTTGTTCCGAATGGTTCTAAGGTATGCGATGTTGGTAGTGACCATGCGTATTTACCAGTGTACTTAATCCAAAACGACCAAATCAGTTGCGCAATCGCAGGAGAAGTCGTGGAAGGACCGTTCTTATCTGCTAAACAAACGGTTCGTGATTATCGAATGGAAGACCGTATTGAAGTTCGCCTTGGTGACGGCCTACAGATTCTTTCAAAAGAAGATGAAATTACGGCAGTCACGATTTGTGGAATGGGTGGAGAACTCATTTCTAGGATTCTTGAAGCTGGATACAGTGGTAGTCATCTAAACGGTCGTGAAAGACTCATTCTTCAACCGAACGTCGCAGAGCATTTTGTGCGTGAATGGTTAATGAAGCATTCATACCGCATTACTTATGAGACGGTAGTTGAAGATAATCATCGTTTATATGAAATTATTGTTGCCGAACCAGTGGGGGAACGAGTAGAGTATACAGAACTCGAATTAAAATACGGTCCAGTTTTACTAGAAGAGCCAACAGAATTATCTGTTGCAAAGTGGAATCGTATGAACCGTAAAAACAAAGAGATTTTGGAACAATTACAAAAGAGTAAGACTCCTCAACATGAAAAAGTTGAGCAGTTTGAAAAAGCATTTAATGAATTGCAAGGAGTGATTGATCGTGCCAACAGTTAGAGATGTGGTAAGTCGTTTTGAAAAACGCGTGCCCAAGAGTCTTTCGGTCCCAAAAGATCCAATTGGACTTCATTTTGGAGATTGGAATCAAGAAGTGAAAGTAATCATGACAACGCTGGATATTCGTCCAAGTGTCATAGAAGAAGCGATTGCTAAAAACGTTGACTTAATTATCGCGCATCATCCACCTATTTTCAGACCGGTGGCATTATTTGATTTAACCGTTCCACAAAACAAAATGTTCCAGCAAATTTTGAAGCATGATATTGCGGTGTACGCAGCACATACTAACCTTGATGTGGTAGAAGGTGGAGTGAATGATTGGTTGGCAGAGGAATTGTTATTAA
Source organism: uncultured Streptococcus sp. (assembly GCA_916719965.1). Lineage (GTDB taxonomy): Bacteria > Bacillota > Bacilli > Lactobacillales > Aerococcaceae > Granulicatella. Next base: position 7,855 of record CAKAPS010000017.1, on the reverse strand, counting down.
CTGATGTAACGGTGATGTCTCCAACTACGACGATTCCTTCCGTCAAAGTTGTTACTTATGTTCCTAAAAATGACGCAAAGAAAGTTTTAGAAGCGATGTTTGAAGCAGGTGCTGGGACAATCGGTGATAACTATAAAGAATGTGCATTCCAAAGTTCTGGTATTGGACAATTTACACCAGTTGATGGCGCGAATCCTGCTATTGGTTCATTGAATCAGCAGGAATTCGTAGAGGAAGTGAAATTAGAAGTTGTTTGCTCGGAAGAGGTATTAAGTGATGTTTTACGCTCCTTAAGAGGTGCACATCCATATGAAGAACCAGCAATCGACGTCTTCTCATTGAAGAATGCAGGCAAAACATTAGGATTTGGTCGAGTTGGAAATCTTCCAAAAGAAATGACTGGGGAAGAATTTATCAATTTTGTTACTGAGCGTTTCAAGTTGAAGGGACTCCGCTATGTTCCTTCTCGTGTGAATCCAGATGGACTCATTTCAAGAGTTGCTGTAATGGGTGGTTCTGGTGGAAATTACTACATGGATGCACTGAAAAATGGTGCAGATGCCTTTGTAACAGGTGATATTTTCTACCATACAGCGCATGATATAGAAGAGACTTCATTATTCCTAGTGGATGCTGGGCATCATATCGAAGTTGTATGTCGAAAACAATTAGCCAAATGGGCTCGTGAATGGAAAGAAGAAAACAACTGGGATGTAACAGTGATTGAAAGTGAAACTTTTACAGATCCATTTGAATTTTATAAAGCAGGTGAAGAAAATGCATAAAGAATTAACAGAACGTTTTATCCGTTACGCAAAGAAAGAAACTAGATCTGACGAAACAAGTCAAACAGTCCCAACAACGCCTTCTCAAACAGCGTTTTTAAAGGACTTAGAACAAGAATTAAATGAATTAGGATTCCAAGAAGTGTATTTAAATCCTAAAAACAGCTTCCTAACAGCAACAATCCCATCAAACGTTGACCATGAAGTGCCAACAATTGGTTTCATTGCTCACGTGGACACAGCGGACTTTGAAGCTAGAAATATTCAACCGCAAATTCACGAAAACTATAATGGTGAAGCAATCGTTTTAGACGAAGAAGGAAAATTCGTATTAGATCCTAAAGACTTCCCTAACTTAAAGAATTATGTTGGACAAACATTAATCACAACAAATGGTAAAACATTACTAGGTGCTGACGACAAATCTGGAGTTACAGAAATCGTTACAGCAGGTGCTTATTTATTACAACATCCTGAAGTCAAACACGGAAAAATTCGTGTAGCGTTTGGTCCAGACGAAGAAATCGGTCGTGGAGCTGATTTATTCGACGTAGAACAATTTGCATGTGATTTTGCTTATACAATGGATGGTGGACCTGTTGGTGAATTAGAATATGAAAGCTTCAACGCTTGTCGTGCAACTGTTCGTATTCAAGGAAAGAACGTTCACCCAGGAACAGCTAAAGATACAATGGTTAGCGCACTTGAATTAGCTCGTAAGTTCCAAAACGCACTTCCAGAGTTCGAAGTTCCTGAACATACAACAGGACGCGAAGGCTTCTACCACTTAGTAGCTGCAGAAGGTGTTGTGGAAGAAGCTAAATTAGTGTACATCTTACGCGACCACAGCCGTGAATTATTCAATGCGAAAAAAGACATGATGTTACGTATCGCTTCTCGTATGAACAAAGAATTAGATACAGACCGTATTACTGTTGACTTACACGACGAGTACTACAACATGGCTGAAATCATCGAAAAAGATTTCCGTTGTGTAGATGTGGCAAAACAAGCGTTAGAAAACTTAGATATCGTACCAATTATTAAACCAATTCGTGGTGGTACAGATGGTTCTAAGATTTCATTCATGGGATTACCCACTCCAAATATTTTTGCAGGTGGCGAAAACATGCATGGACGCTATGAATATGTTGCTGTTGAATCAATGGAAAAGGCAACACAAGTCATTATCGAAATCGCTCGTTTAGCAGCGTTATAATTTTTAACTAGAAAAGGAAAGGAGTGAGTTCATGACATTTGATGGTATTTTCACCAAATGGATGATGGACGAAGTGGCGCCTCTATTAGTCGGAGGACGGATTACAAAGATTCATCAGCCATTACCATACGATGTACAATTCACCATTCGTGCCAATCGTAAGAACTACTTACTTGTTTGTTCGGCACACCCAATGATGGCTCGTGTACAATTTATTTCTGAGAAACCAGAGAATCCAGAAGTTGCTCCTAACTTTTGTATGATTCTTCGTAAGTATTTAGAAGGATCTATTATCCAATCATTCACTCAAGTAGAAAATGACCGTATTCTACATATGGACGTTTCAACGCGAGATGAACTTGGGGATAAGGCTGGATATCGTTTCACAATTGAGATGATGGGACGTCATAGTAATCTATTTCTAGTAAATCAAGAAGATAACACGATTATCGATTGTGTGAAACGTGTCTCTCTTGGTCAAAACAGTTATCGTACCTTACAACCTGGAGCAAGCTATGTAATGCCTCCTCAAACGCAGAAGAAAAATCCTTTTGATTATTCGCTCTTTGAACTAGACAGCTTACTTCATCCATTTATTGGAGAACCAGGAGAGAGAACATTAATGAATGTCTTTCAGGGGATTAGTAAGCAATCCGCCCATGAAATCGTAGAACGTAGTGAAAGAGAAGGCCAAAGCTTAGCAGAAGCCTTACATCACTATCTCGAAGAAGGCAATACGGCAATTCAGCCTACACTTACAAAGGCAGAGGATGGGAAGACGTACTTCTTACCATTTCCATATTTAAGTAAGACGGGTGACTCCCAAAGCTTTGAGACCCTATCTGAATTACTAAGTGCATACTATGTACAGAAGATTCAAGAAGAGAAGATTCAGCAATTAGCAGGACACCTATTGCAAATGTTGAAATCAGAACTTCGTAAAAACCGTGAGAAGATGGTAAAACTCGATGAAGATTTAGCCAGAACGGAAGATGCAGATCACTATCGTGTTTACGGTGATTTAATTAATACGTATCAACACCAAATTGAAAAAGGTGCAAGTAGTGTAACGGTTCAAAACTTCTACGACGACTACGAAGAAGTGACGATTCCATTAAATCCATTATTAACGGCTTCTCAAAATGCGCAGGCGTATTTTAAAAAATATCAAAAACTAAGAAATGCGGTAACGCATATTCATGAGCAACAAGAAGCAACGAAGAATGAAATGGACTACCTCGAGAGTGTTATTTACCAAATCGAAGAAGCGGATGTATTTAACTTAGAAGCCATTCGTGAAGAACTTGTTGAGAGTGGCTACTTAAAACGTTCTGCGTTAAAAAAAGGTATTAAGAAACAAGGTGGCGCGAAACCACATGTATTTTATGCAACAGACGGCACACGAATCTTGGTTGGACGAAATAACTTACAAAACGACCAATTAACACTTCGCCAAGCGAAGAAAGAATACTTATGGCTTCATGCGCAAAATATTCCAGGGTCTCACGTGATTATTGAATCAAGTGATCCAGCGGAAGAAACGATTGGTGAAGGCGCGATGCTTGCTGCATACTACTCGAAATATCGTCTTTCTGGAACAGTTCCAGTGGATTATGTTCAAGTTTCAAAAATTCGTAAACCAAACGGTGCCAAACCAGGTTTTGTAGTCTACGAAGGTCAGCAAAATACGTATATCACGCCAGATCCATTAAAGGTAGAAGCGTTAAGAAATAATAAACCGAAATAGAGGGATATTATGAAAATTATTGTGACAGGATTTGACCCTTTCGGAGGGGAAAAGATTAATCCATCGATTGAATGTGTGAAGGCTCTTCCGGAAATTGAAGGAGTAAAACTCATTCGTTTAGAATTACCGACTGTATTTAAGGAATCAGCAAAGCGTTTAAATGAAGTCATTAATGATGTGAAACCAGACGCAGTATTGAGCGTTGGTCAAGCAGGGGGACGAGCTGGTATTACAATGGAACGTATTGCGATTAATGTCGATGATGCGAGAATTCCAGATAATATTAGTCAACAACCAATTGATGAAGAAATTCAAGTAGAAGGTGAAGCGGCTTATTTTTCAACATTGCCAATTAAACGAATTGTAAAAGCGATTCGGGAAGCAGGAATTTCTGCGGAAGTATCCAATTCAGCTGGGACATTTGTATGTAATCACATCATGTACCAAGCGTTATTTGCTGCAACAAAGGCCGACAAGCCTTTTAAAGCAGGATTTATGCATATTCCGTTTATTCCAGAGCAAACGACGGATAAACCGTCTCTACCGCTTGAAGAGAGCACAAAAGCTTTACAAATCGCGATTGAGACAATCCGTGATTATATAAATGATGAAGATATTAAGGTTCAAGAGGGAGCCATTTTTTAGAAAGGAGGGAGATGAATAATGTCTACAAAAGCAGCATATATTCATATCCCTTTTTGTTCGCATATTTGTTATTACTGCGATTTTAATAAAGTCTTTATTGAAGGACAACCAGTCGATGAGTATATTGAATTACTTATCAAGGAAATGGAATTGACGGGGCAGAAATATAAAATTGCACCACTGGAAACATTATATGTTGGTGGCGGAACACCGTCTTCATTAAATCCTCAACAAATGGAGCGGTTATTGGATGGGATCCATCAACATTTACCGCTTCAAAACGGTGCAGAGTTTACGATGGAACTCAATCCAGATGACGGCACACCTGAATTACTCTCTGTGATGAAGGAAGGCGGTGTGAACCGTCTCAGTATGGGAGTCCAAACCTTTAATAATGATTTATTGAAAGCGATTGGTCGTAAGCATACAAAAGAAACGGCAATTCGTACTATCGAGAACGCAAGACAAGTCGGATTTGAGAATATGAGTATCGACTTGATTTTTAGACTTCCAAAACAGACGATTTCTGATTTTGAAGAGAGTTTAAAAATGGCAATGGAGTTAGACCTGCCTCATTATTCAATTTATTCACTTATTTTAGAACAGAAGACGGTTTTCTATAATTTGATGAGACAAGGGAAGCTTCCATTGCCGACACAGGATGAAGAGGCAGATATGTTTGAACTCGCGATGCAGACAATGGAGAACTTTGCTCGTCATCATTATGAGATTAGTAATTATGCACTTCCTGGATATGAATCAAGACATAATCTCCATTACTGGAAGGCGGATGAGTACTTTGCTTTTGGTGCGGGTGCTCATGGGTATGTGAATGGAGTTCGTTACCAAAATAATGGACCTATTCAACATTATCTGACTCCGTTAAGAGATGAAAAATTGCCTATTTTTTCAGAGACTTTGTTAACAAAAAAACAACTCATTGAGGAATTTATGTTTTTAGGTTTAAGAAAGTTTTCAGGTGTTTCAAAGAAGGAATTTATGGAAAGATTTGGAAATTCTATGGATGAAATCTACGGAGAAGTTATTCAAGAACTAATTGAAGAGGAATTGCTCACAACTACTTCTGATGGGTACGTTCTAACTCACCAAGGGAAGTTTCTTGGAAATAACGTTTTCCAATCATTTTTGATTGATGAAAATCAAAATGAAATTTTTTGAAAATAGGGGATATTGTTAAACAATTCTTAAAGAATGTGGTATCATATCTTATGGCATTTTAAATGCACAAAAAATAAAATATAAGAAAAGGGGATATCTATCCAATGGAAAATATCGTTAAGATCTTAACAGCACCAACATTTGTGTCTGCTATTTTCTCAACAATTTCAATTATCTTAGTGGGTTACATCATCCGTAAGAAAAATATTGTTGATGCAAACAGTGGTAAAGTCTTATCTAACGTTTTACTTTCAGTTGCGATTCCTGCGTTAGCGTTCAAAGCTTTCATGGTTGACATTAACGACAAAACATTCACAACTGGTTTAAACGTATTTATTTTTGGTTTTATCGCTTATGTCATTTTAATTCTTTTAGGAGAATTATTCTTTATTAAGGAGAAAGGTGACCGTAAAACTACTTTATCAGTATTAACAACTTTCGGTTCTACAACTTTCTTTGGTATTCCAATCATTAACGGATTGTTAGGAGCGACTGGTACTTTATATGCGAACATCTTTAACCTAGCTTACCGTGTATTCTTATACTCCTACGGTTTAATTCGTATGAGCGGATTAAAATTCGAGAAGAAAAACTTAAAAATGATTTTCGGTAACATCATTGTTATCGCAACATTTGCAGGATTATTAATCTGGATCTTCCAAGCTTCATTACCACAAGTTGCTGTACAAGTAAAAGTTGGTGAAGAAACTAAAGAAGTTATGTACGCTTTCTTACGTATCGATAAGACAGCTCCATGGTTATTCAAAGCTATTACTTACTTAGCTGACTTAAGCTCACCACTTGCATGGTTAGCAATCGGTATCACTTTAGGAAACATTTCTTTAGGTGAAGCCGTTAAAGATAAGATGGTTTGGTACTACAGTGTTGTTAAATTAATCTTAGTTCCTGCAGTATTCGTTGCAGTGATCTTCGCAGTTAGCCCATTCTTACCAATGGCTCCTGAAGCTTCAAAAGGTATTCTTATTATGTTAGCTACACCACCAGCAACAGTTGCAGTGGCTTACGCTATCAAATACGATAAAGAAGCAGCACTAGCAAGTAATGCTTCATTACTAGGAACTGTATTAGCAGTATTCGCAATCGTCTTCTGGATTGTTGTTGGATCTGTTATTTTCCCAGGCGTAGGATAAACCAAAAAAGTAGATCGAATTTCGGTCTACTTTTCAATTTATATAAAATGGAGGATTTAAAATGAAAGTTTTAGCATATGGTGTTCGTGAAGTTGAATTACCAATTTTCGAACAAGTAAACAAAAAATTTGGATACGAATTAACATGTATTCCAGAATACTTAAATTCAGAAGAAACTGCTCGCAAAGCAGAAGGTTTCAAAGCTGTTATCTTACGTGGTAACTGCTGGGCGAACAAAGAAACTTTAGATATCTACAAAGAATTAGGAGTAGAGTACGTATTAACTCGTACTGTTGGTGTAAACCACATCGATGCTGAATACGCAAAATCATTAGGAATGAAATTAGGTTACGTTCCTTTCTATTCTCCAAACGCAATTAGTGAATTAGCTGTAACATTAGCAATGACATTATTACGTAACGTTGCTTACACTGCAGCAAAAACAAGCCAACAAGATTTCACTGTAGACACTCAAATGTTTGCTAAAGAAATCCGTAACTGTACTGTTGGGGTTGTTGGTATCGGACGTATCGGTTTAACAACTGCAACATTATTCAAAGGTTTAGGCGCTAACGTATTAGCTTACGATGCTTTCCCTAAAGAAGGCGTTGACCACATCTGTACTCAAGTACCTTTAGATGAGTTATTAGCTAAATCAGACGTGATTTCAATTCACGCTCCATACATTCCAGCAAACGGAAAAGTAATCACTAAAGAATTCATCAGCAAAATGAAACCAGGTGCGATCTTAGTAAACACTGCTCGTGGTGAATTACAAGATATCGATGCTATTATCGAAGCTTTAGAATCTGGTCACTTACGTGGTGTTGGTTTAGACGTATTAGAAGGAGAAAGCGAAGTATTCTTCAAAGACTTACGTGGTCAAGAAATCGCAAATCCTGCTATCCGCAAATTAGTTGAAATGTACCCACGTGTATTATTAACACCTCATATGGGTAGTTACACTGATGAAGCAGTATTAAACATGGTTGAAACAAGTTTTGAAAACTTAAAAGAATATGTTGAAACTGGTTCATGTAAAAATGACATTCAATGCTAATTGAAAGCAAACGAAAAACATCTCTTAGAGCAATCTAAGAGATGTTTTTTTGTATATCTTTATAAATAT
>CAKAPS010000016.1:0-25450 GCA_916719965.1 uncultured Streptococcus sp. | reverse complement strand
GGGTTTGGAATATGATTTGGGAATGTTCCATCAGGATCTAGGAACTGTGAACCTTGAGTGTTAGCGCCTAATACTTCAAGAACCTTTTCAGCGTAAAAACCACCAGCACCGTTTCCAGCATCTACAATAATACGAAGATCTTCAAGCGGTTTTTCTTTCTCGCTTCCACTACCTTTGCGAATCAAGTCTACTAAGTGATTGCTATATCGTTCAAAAATACTTTTTACTTCTATAGTAGAAACAGGTTCTTGTGGGAGTTCTTCTTTCTCGTCTACTAAAGCAATGATGTCACGAATATCACTTGATTCTAATCCGCCTTCACGCGTGAAGAATTTCAAGCCATTATAGTAGAAAGGTAAATGACTGGCTGTGAACATCACGGTTGCGTCACAGTTAAACTCTTCAAACTGTGTTGCCATAAACATACTCGGAGTTGTTGCCATTTCAAAATCAATTACGCGAACGCCAAAAGCAGATAACACCTGAATAAATTCTCTTGTTAAGTCCGGACCACTAATGCGGCTATCACGACCAATCCCAACAACTAATTCCGTCACCGTTTTAGATGGGTAACGTTTCTGTAGCCATTTCACAAAAGCACTCGCAATCAAACGACTCTCTTCTACCGTTAGCGTCGCATCAAATTCTTCTGTCGCTATAGCAATGCCTCGAATATCTGAACTTAATTGTAACTCATTGATTTTTGACATGGGAATCCCTCCTTAGTTCTAGCTCTATTCTACCAAAAGCTTCTGTACAATCATAGAAGATTTTTTAATTTTTCCGCAAAGCAAAAAAGCAAGCAGCCTTAGCTACTTGCTCTTTCAACTCAGCTATCATGAGTTATGATTTACGATAGGTTAATTGAATATATCTTTCATACCATAAATCGACATATTCAGGCGAGAACGGCCCTTTTTTGTTATTGATCCAATCCACAAGAATCTCAACGTTTACCTTCAAGATTTGATCAATCTCTTTTGAATAGTGCATTTGACGGCGATGCAATTCATATTCATCGACATCTAGCAATCTCTTTTCGCCATCCGGGAAAATCTTAATATCTAAATCGTAATCAATATACTTCAACGCTTCTGCATCTAATACATAAGGTGAAGCCAAATTACAATAGTAAGAAATTCCTTTTTGACGAATCATCGTTACGACATTGAACCAATAATGTTTATGGTAATACAATAACGCTGGCTCTCTCGTCAACCATCTTCTACCGTCGGACTCAGTCACAAGAGTATGATCGTTACAAGCGATAATTGCTTGGTCGCTTGTCTTCAAAATCATGCTGTCGCGCCAAGTGCGATGAAGACTACCATCATGTTTATAACTCTTGACAGTGATGAATTCTCCTTCTCTGGGATTCTGCACCACTATATCCAACTTTCTATATCTATTTAAGAGTAAACTCTTAGTTATTTCAAATCACTAGTAGTATAGCATATTTCTACCATTCTGTGAACAAAAATCAGATTTACGGCGCCTATTCTTATAAAAGCTCTTGAGAAGCGAGTAACTCACACATCTTTCCTTGCACTCTAGACTGTGGCAGCTGTGCCATTTCTTCTTTTGTGACCCATTGTAGCGTACGCGTTGCATGCTGCTCTAGCGCTCCCGAAGCCGTTGCACATTGCAATTCAATATCCCAACGTTGGTGACTGAAAATATGTTTTACGGTTTTCGGTAAAATGCGAGTTGGTTGAAGCTTCATTTTATATAAACTCTCGAATTGAACTTCCAACGGGATGTTCTGGTTAATTTCGTAAGTCGAATTTTCTTCGGCAACTCCTTCAAATAAATCAATCGATTCTCCCACCGTGCTAAAATCACGAATTAATGGGAAATGCCAAAATCCACTTAGCAGGTCTGCTTGCGTATTCTTCTCTACCAAGAAGCGCCCCTTGTCATCCTGAATAATAAACGCGCGCCATTTCATCGGCGTTGGTTTTTTCTTTGGTTTCTTAATCGGATAAATATGCATCGTCCCATTTTGATACGCTGCACTAAATTCCTTCACTGGGCTTTCTTCCGGACGTGGATTGACTGGTGACTCAATATCTGAACCTAAATCCATCAGAGCCTGATTAAAATCTCCTGGACGTTCGGGATCAATTAAAATCTCTGCAATTTCTTGAAACGCCCAACGATTACTTGGGTTCCCAATATCTAAATTCACTTCAAACAATCGGCTAATCACACGCATCAAGTTGCCATCCACGGCAGGCTCTGGCAATCCAAAAGCGATACTCGCGATTGCTCCTGCAGTATATGGTCCGATTCCTTTTAATGAGAGAATCCCTTCATAGGTATTGGGAAATACACCACCGAACTCTTCCATCACTTGAATCGCTGCTTTTTGCATATTGCGAACACGTGAGTAGTAACCAAGACCTTCCCAGCATTTCAATAATACTTCTTCAGGAGCTTCTGCCAAATCTTTTACCGTTGGGAACGTCGCTAAGAAACGCTCGTAATATGGAATGACTGTATCCACTCTAGTTTGTTGGAGCATAATCTCGCTCACCCAAATAGCGTACGGATCACTTATTCTTCTCCAAGGCAAGTCTCGTTTTTCTTTATCGTACCAATCGAGCAACGCCTTTCTGAAACGTTTAATTTTCTTTTCGTCCCACATTTTTACGCCAATATCGGCTAAATCCATTCTTCCTTCTCCATTTCAAACTGCGCAATGGCCTGTTCAATCACACTAGAAGTAAATCCTTTTTGATACAACTTCCCTTTGATTTGATACCAGAGCGCCGATTCATTCTCTTCATATTTTTTGGCGATGCGTCGGTAAATCGTTGCAATCTCCTTCACCGCTAATTCAGCTTCCATCTCGCTTTGCGCTTCAAACGATAGAAACGGAACAACCTCTTCTGCGATTTCCTTCGAATACCCTTTTTGCATCACAAACACTTTTACTTTTTGCTTAGCTACTTTGGGTGTGACCCGCTTTTGCCCTTTTAAATATGACTGCGCAATTTGAATTGCATTTTCAAGTTGCTCTTTTAGCGTATAGCCTTCAAGCACTGTTTGAATGACCTTATCGCTAATACCTTTCTTTTGCAAATCAAAAACAACAGACTTTGGCCCTTTGAACGTCACAAACTTAGCTTGATTTAAGTAGCTTTCTGCATAAAACGTATCGTTAATAAAATTCTGCTCATGCAGCTTTCCAAGCACTTCATTAATAATATCTTCGTCAAATTCTAATTTTTCTAATTTTTCATAGACTTCTTTCGTTGAACGAAGCTTGAAATTCAAGAAATGTAAAGCCTTTTGATAGGCTTGCTGAATACAATCATCATGTTGAATTTCATCAATTTGTTCTTTGGTTAATTCGGTTCCTTTGAATAAAGCGTATTTTACAACAGTCGCCTCATCAACACCAAACGCAAAAGCATCATTCAAATAAATATTGTAACGCCCTTTTTTCTTCTGCGCCTCAATTTTTGTAATGACCATACTCCCACACTCCATTCTACATAGAAATATTTTAGCAAAATACAAAGACGAATAAAAGCTTGACTCCCTACTTCTATTAATACATACGAAAAAAAGGCTCACACGAGGTGAACCTTTCTTTGTTATACTCATTAAATTAATCTTTATCCATTCCCATTGCACGCATAATTGCTTTTGCAATTTCTACGATTGGAACGATTGAAAATGCTGCACCAACTACGAACAACCATTGTTCAGCTGTAAGAATTGCTACATCAAATACAGTTGTTAATCCAGGAATCACCATTACGCTTAGAAGCATTACGGCTGATACTAGGATTGCGTAGTTGAACAACTTGTTCTTGAACGCACCAACTGTGCCAAGTGATTTGTACACTGACTTCACGTTGAAGGCGTGGAACAATTGGATTAAACCTAATGTTGCAAACGCCATTGTTTCCCCAACTGGGTTCCCCCAATTAGCAATATGAGTTGCGTACCAGAATACAAACAATGTAATTCCACCTTCGAAGAAACCTTGGTAGAAGATACTTGGTAACACACCGTTTGATAAGAAGTTCGAGCCCTTACCGCGTGGTGGGTGGTTCATGATATCTGCTTCCGCTTCTTCAAGACCTAAAGCAATCGCTGGGAATACGTCTGTTACTAAGTTGATCCATAAGATATGGATTGGTTCTAGAATTGACCAACCAGCCATTGTCGCAACGAACATTGTCATTACTTCACCGAAGTTTGCAGATAGTAAGTATTGAACAGCTTTTTGGATGTTCGCGAATACTTTACGTCCTTCTTCAACGGCAACAACGATTGTTTCGAAGTTATCATCGGCAAGTACCATGTCTGAAGCACCTTTAGAAACCTCAGTACCTGTAATCCCCATACCAACACCGATATCAGCTTGTTTAAGTGAAGGAGCATCGTTTACTCCATCCCCTGTCATCGAAACAACTTTACCATTCTTTTGCCAAGCTTTTACGATACGAACTTTATGTTCTGGAGATACACGAGCATATACAGAGTAAGTTTCAACTGTACGTTCTAATTCTTCATCAGAAATATCGTTTAATTCGCCACCTGTTAATACTCCGTCTTCTTGATCTGGACGAAGGATACCTAAACGTTTTGCAATCGCTTGGGCTGTGTCACGGTGGTCCCCTGTAATCATGATTGTACGGATACCAGCTGATTGAGCTACTTTAATCGCAGCAGCTGCTTCCTTACGTTCTGGGTCAATCATCCCTACTAAACCAGCAAAGATTAAATCATGTTCAATTGAATCTGTGTCCACTGTTTCAGGAAGAGTATCAATCACTTTATATGCCATCGCTAACACACGAAGCGCTTGAGTAGCCATTTCTTTGTTTAATTTCATTAATGTTGTGCGGTCATCTTCTGTAAACGTAGAAACCTCACCATGTTTTTCAATCTTAGTTACACGGTCTAATAACATATCTGGAGCACCTTTCGTTGCAACCAAATATTTACCGTCTTCTAATTGATGAATCGTTGTCATTAATTTACGTGTTGAGTCAAACGGAACTTCCGCAATACGTGGAATGTTTACTAACTCTTCACGTACATCATAGTTTTTATCAAGACCGTATTGAACCATTGCTGTTTCAGTTGGGTCCCCTAATAATGAGTTATCTTGAGAAATCTTAGTATCGTTGGCTAAGTTCATTACACGAAGCGCGATGTTGTCTTTAGAAATTTCTTCTGACGCATCATGGATTTCGTTATCATAAACCATTTTTTCAACAGTCATTTGGTTAAGTGTTAATGTACCTGTTTTATCTGAACAGATAATTTCAACACCACCTAATGTTTCAACGGCTGGCAATTTACGAACAATCGCGTTACGTTGTGCCATTTTTTGAGTTCCTAATGCAAGGATAATTGTAGAAATCGCTGGTAACCCTTCTGGAATCGCAGCAACGGCAATCGCAATCGCTGTTAATAACATATGAGTCCATTCATTTCCTCGAAGCATCCCTACCAAGAAGATAATCACGGCAATCACTAAAATCATGATTGTTAGCCATTTACCAAGAGCATCTTGGTTTTCTTGAAGTGGTGTTTTACCTTCTTCAGTGTTCGCTAACATATTAGCGATTTTACCAACTTCTGTATTCATACCAGTACTTGTAACCACACCAACAGCACGGCCGTAAGTTACGTTTGTACTTGAGAACGCCATATTTGTACGGTCTCCAATTCCCACTTCATCCCCTGAAGGAATCACTAAGTCTTTATCAACTGGAACAGATTCCCCTGTTAAAGCAGACTCTTCGATTTTCACTGTGTTTACTTCGAATAAACGCATATCCGCTGGCACGACATCCCCAGCTTCAAGGATAACAACGTCACCTACTACGATATCTTCCCCTTTAATATGTTCAACGTGTCCATCACGTAAAACACTTGCTACAGGAGAAGCCATTTTCTTCAACGCTTCGATAGCTTCTTCAGCTTTTGATTCTTGGAAGACACCTAGTACAGCGTTTAATAACACTACCGCTAAAATGATAATCGCATCCGTTGGGTCGGGTTCACCTTGGTGAGCAAACATAGACACAACCGCCGCCACTAAAAGTACTAAAATCATGAAGTCTTTAAATTGATCCACAAATTTTTCTAATAGTGATTTTTTCTTTCCTTCTTGTAACGTGTTTGCACCGTATTTTTCAAGTCTTGATGCCGCTTCTTGTGAGCTTAAACCTGAAGGACTTGATTGTACTTCTTTAAACACATCTTCAACAGACTGTAAATATACGGGTTTTGTTTGTTGTTCCAACAAAATACACTCCTTTTCTTTTTCTATAAAAAGAGAGACTTATGCCCATCATCCTTTTGATAATAAACATAAGTCTCACTGTTCAAGATAATACCAGCGAGAATTCGCTTGCTGTTGATATTATCGCAACGATTGGTTGCCAGTTACTCCCTTATAGAGATTGATTATTGTTGTAGTTACTATACCAAATAAGTATAAGATTTGCAAATTTTTTAGATAAATTGTTAACCTTTCTTTTTACCTAAATTTCGCGGATTTTAGCCAAATCCAACCGTTCCAATAACTGCGCATTTTTTGAAATAAAGTACTCATCAAGCGGTTTAGCTTTCAGATTCATCGCTTGTAGCTTTTCAGCAATCATCGGCGTTTTCTTAAACACCCATTGCGTCCCATGAAGGATTCCTTCACCGACACCTGATGTCAAAAGCCACTTCTTAGCACGCTTACTTTTTTCACTATAATCTTCTACCATTGCTTTACGATGTTTCGCAAACATTCCATTTTCAATAAAGAGCGTAAATGTCTTTTGCATCATCACATTCGAATCATAGTCCATCCATTGCTTTCGTTTCGCAAAAGGTTCAACTAACTCTTTTGGCAACACTACAATTCCAATTTTCAAAGCTGAGAATAAAATTGAAGAGAAAGATTTGACGTAGATAATGCGTCCATCCATATCATAATAATGAAGCGGCGTCGCATTTCCTTCGACAAAGTCCGCCATATAGTCGTCTTCGATAATATAGACTGAGTACTTGCTTGCTAGTTCCACAATCTTCTTTTTCGTAGACTCACTATAACTTCCACCTAGCGGATTATGAAACCTGGAAATCGTATAGAAGAGCGAAAACTCTCCACTCGCAAACAAATCTTCTAAGCGATTTAAATCAATTTCACCATCCATCTTACGTTCAATCGTTTCGTAAGGAATGTTCAAGTGCTTCACCAACTCATTCATTCGTGCATAAGTTGGTTGCTCTAACAATACTTTTTTCCCTTGAATCAACTGCAATAAAATATAAAGCGCTTGTTGCGTCCCGGTTGTTATGACTAGTTGTTCCTTTGCAGCATACACCCCATACTCTTCTAAAATAGGCATTAACGCCTGAATCAATTCATCCATCCCAGAAGCTTGTTCTTTTTTGGTTAGCTTTAAATCTTGTGCACTGGCAAGCGATTGATTAAAGCAGATGCGCAAGTCCTCAATCGGAAGTTGTGAATAGTCTTCCTCGAACTCCTCCAACGGCTTCGGCTCTGAATTTTTCAGTACATAATAGCCACTTTTCTCGACCGCATAAATAAAACTTTCATCTTTTAAACTACGCAAGGCACGTTGTACTGTATCCTTATTTACTCCATAGCGTGCTACTAATTCTCGAATTGAGGGAAGTTTATCCCCCTTTTGTAGATTCCCGCTTAATATTTCCTCTTTTAATGCATTTGCTAATTGCTGGTATTGATACATGACACACCTCCACTGTACCGGTACAGTTTGTTTTCATCCCTATTGTATCCTCACCTGTCCCGTTTTACAATACAGATACATTGAAACTCGAGGAATAGATATGAAAAAAATATTAATCGCAAACGACTTGCCTGGAATCGGTAAAGTCGCGCTCGCACCCGCTATCCCGATTTTTGCCTGCTGTCAGATAGAAACGATGCTGCTACCGACAGTACTACTATCATCTCATACAGGCGGATTCAAAGATATCGCCATTGCGGAGCAAACAGAATTTATGAGGCAGTCCCTTTATCAATGGGAGAATCTGGAATTAAAACCAGATGCTGTTTTGACAGGATACTTCCGAAATCCGGAACAAATTGAATTAATGGTAGATACCATTGAAAAACTGCCAGCGTCTACGAAACTATTCGTCGATCCAATCATGGCGGACAACGGAAAACTGTATAGCGGATTTACAGCAGAACATGTTGAAACGATGAGAAAACTTATTCAACAAGCTGATGTGATTTATCCAAACATTACAGAAGCCTGTCTATTAACAGAAACGCCCTATCCTTCTGGAAAAATCTCGATGGATTTTACAAGGGAGCTCGCTAAGAAACTAGCCGAACTCGGGCCCGAGTACATCATTATTACGGGGTGCCCTGATAGCGAAGAGTTCACAGGTGTTCAACTTTATACCAAAGAGACGGATGCATTCTTTGATTTCTACAAAACAAAGTATCCGCATCATTTTTACGGAACAGGTGATACACTGGCGGCTCTTGCAACTGCATGCATCTTACAAGAGATGTCTATAGAAGACGCATTGTCATTCACGTTGAAATTCATCGACGAAGTGCTTCAATTGAGCAGCCAACAACCTGAACAAATTCCATTTGGCCTTCCAATCGAGAAAAAACTTGGAATGCTAACCACAAAATTTACTACTGAGGTGTCATTATGAAAAATACAGATTTAAGAGATTTAGTTCAAACAAGCCTATTCGCAGCTTTAATTTATTTGGGAGTTAGCGTCTTTAGAATCCCAATGCCATTCACAACACAGTTCGTTCATTTTGGAAACGCGCTTGTAGTAATCGGATGCTTACTTTTCGGAACAAAACAAGGAGCAATTGCTGCTTCAATCGGTCTTGGCCTTTTCGACATTCTTAATAATTACGCTCACGTTGCTTGGCAAACCGTTCTTGAATCCTTAATCGTCTGCTATGTGATTCATCTTGTATACGAAAAAGCAATGAATAAAGATGACAAAATCACTAACATTATTTTGGTCGGCGTTATTGCTGCTATCGTAAAAATCATCCTCAATATCATTAAATACACATTCTTACGAGGAATGATTGTCGGTGGTCTCGCATTAACACCAGCATTCCTTCAAGCCATCAATAAAATTACAGGAACGTTTGGATCAGCTATTTTCACAGTAGTTGCAGTCCCAATCGTTTACCCACTATTCAAAGAAGCACTAAAACGAGTAAGAAGATAAACAAAACAGCTATTACGAAACCAATCGTAATAGCTGTTTCTTTTTCCTCCACAGAAGGTTACTAGAAAAATAGTGCAAATCAAATAAAACTCCTCGGAGTTATTGTGGCAATAGTAGGGAATCATAACCAATGTGAATTAGGGAGAGTTGTGATTTATTCGCTACTCTCCCTTTGAAGCTTGGTAGGCTTGAGACCTCAGGCTCAAGCCGGTATCCTACTATTCTTGCCACAATAACAACTCCGACAAAGTCTTAGCACCATTTCCCTTTCCTCGCAGAGGGCTATTAGAAATACGCAAAAAAAGAACTCCTTGGAGTTATTATGGCAATGGTAGGAACTTATAACCAATGTGAATTAGGGAGAGTTACGATCATTCGTTACTCTCCCTTTAAAGCTTGGTAGGCTTGAGACCTCAGACTCAAGCCGATATCCTACCATTTCTGCCATAATAACAACTCCAAAGGAGTTCTTTTGACTAAATTTTCACCAGTATTAAAAAGTATTTCTAATAGCCCTCTGGATTTTTCTTTTGCCAGTTCCATGAGTCGCGAACCATATCGTTTAAATTCTTTTCTGCTACCCATCCTAGCACTTCTTTTGCTTTAGAAGCATCCGCATAACAAGTTGCGATATCCCCTGCACGACGAGGTGCAATTTTATAAGGAATATCCACTCCGTTTTCTGAGATAAATGCTTTCACTAAATCTAATACACTGTATCCAATACCAGTTCCTAAGTTAAAGACTTTTGCACCTTTTTGAGCGGCGTTGTTTTTAACCGCAAGTACGTGTCCACGAGCTAAGTCAACCACATGGATGTAGTCACGAACACCAGTACCATCATGTGTATCGTAGTCATCACCAAATACACTTAAGAATTCGCGTTTACCAACAGCTACTTGAGTGATATATGGCATTAAGTTATTTGGAATGCCATTTGGCGCTTCTCCAATCAAGCCACTTTCATGTGCACCGATTGGGTTGAAGTAACGTAGGTTTGTGACTGACCAGTCGCTATCTGAGAAAGCAACGTCATTCAAGATTTGTTCAAGCATTACTTTTGTATAACCATAAGGGTTTGTTGCGCTTGTTGGCATTTCTTCTTTAAAAGGAACGACATTATTCATACCGTATACTGTTGCACTTGAACTGAACACGATATCTTTTACATTAAATTGACGCATTACATCTAGTAACACTAATGTTCCAGTAATATTGTTGTGGTAGTATTCTAAAGGTTTTTCAACAGATTCTCCTACAGCCTTGAAGCCTGCGAAATGAATCACTGAATCGATGTTTTCTTTTTCAAAAACAGATATTAAGAAATCACGATCAAGAATGTCGCCTTCATATAGAGGGAAATCTTTCCCTGTGATTGTTTTCAAACGGTTCAACACTTCTGGTGAGCTGTTTGAGAAGTTGTCGACTATAATAACGTCAAATCCAGCTTTATCCAATTCGATTACCGTATGAGAACCGATATACCCTGCTCCACCTGTTACTAAAATTGCCATTTTTGCTTCCTCCCTTAGTTCAACACGTCTGCCGCGTGATCTTTTTGTAATGTTAAAATACGTGGACCATCTTTTGTAATGGCCAATGTATGTTCAAATTGGCAGCTTAGTCCACCATCTAATGTATGAGCTGTCCAACCATTACTTTCCATTTCTGCTTTCCAAGTACCAGTATTCACCATCGGTTCAATAGTGATGACCATTCCCTCTTTCAAGCGAAGGCCTTTTCCAGGTTCGCCGTAATGAGGAACTGCTGGGCTTTCATGAATCGTTGGTCCAATTCCGTGTCCAATAAAGTCACGAACAACCGATAACCCTTCACTCTCAACATAAGTTTGAATCGCGTGACCGATGTCCCCAATACGATTGCCAACTTTTGCTTGTTGAATTCCTAAATATAAAGCTTTCTTTGTTACTTCATATAAATGGTCAATTTCTGGAGTACTTTCTCCAACAATATAGCTCCAGCAAGAGTCTGATAAAGCGCCTTTAAGTTCCACACAGAAATCCACTTTTACCAAATCTCCTGATTTTAACGGTTTACGACGTGGGAACCCGTGACAGATTTCGTCATTAATACTTTGGCATGTTGCGTACTTATATCCCTCGTATCCAATTTGCGGTGCTGAACCACCCGCTTCTTCAATCTTCTTTTGTACAAATTGATCGATGTCCCAAGTAGTGACACCCGGTTTAATAAAATCACGAAGTTGCACGTGAATGGATGCTAACAGTGCACCTGATTCTTCCATTGCGTCAATTTCGCGTTTTGATTTTAATGTAATCATGAAATAAACTCATCCTTTCTAGTCTCCCCGTCATTATAGCATAGAACAAATATAAAGAGAAAGAGCCTAGACCGAAATGTTAAGAGAGTCTTAATCAAAAAAGACTGACAAAGTCACCTTTGTCAGTCTTCATATTCCCTCTTATATTATAAGTGGTCTGTTGGCGCTACTGTAATTGGCTCAACGGATTGAGTCGCTGCTGTTTCTGTTGTTGGTTCAGCAGTTGTTGATTCAGTAGTCGTTGTTGTAGTTGTCTCAGTCGTTGTTGTTTCAACAGTTATTGTAGCTTCTTCTGATGTAACCACTTCTTCATTTTTCGCAGCTTCTGTTGTTGTTGCGCTTGAAGTTGTTGCTTCAGTCGTTGTTGAAACGTCCTCGCGAATATATCCTACATATCTGTAACAACCCATGTCGATTAGACTTTGTTCATATGGAGTTACTGCAGAAACTGAAGTTGTTACTGCCGCTGCCCCCGCTGCTACTAATCCAATCATTAAGATTGTTTTCTTAGCTTTCTTATTCGAAACTAAGAAGTAAGCTGCTCCTGATAATGATACGATACCAAAAACTGCTAGAATTGTTGTCGAAGATGACCCCGTGTTTGGTAAAGTGTCGCCTAATGGGCATTTCCCTTTATCCAATTCATAAACGTACAATGTCGCTTGCCCAGCTTGTGCAGGCGCTGTTGGTTCACCTGGTTGAATTGCCTCACGTTGTTCTTTTGTTAAATCAGCAATATTTACTGATTGTACTTCAGGAGTCTCAGCATTCGCTACTTTAGAAGCGGACATTCCAACAAAAGCAAATAACATCATAACTACAGTACATAGTTTTAACCATTTGTTTTTCATCTGATTTCCCTCCTTAATTTTTATGTTTAAATTATAATGTTTATTTGAAGAAATTTCAAACATTTTCCATCTTCTTATATACTTTTTAACATATTTACAGCTTTTTTCCCTCAAAAGGAACTTTTTGGAAACATTTATTTCCAAAAGTTTCCATTTTCATTCGGTGATAATCCGATGTTTTTTGTACTTATTTCCATTTTTCTACATAAAAAAAGACCGAAGAATAAATCTTCGATCTTTGATGATTTCTATAAACGATCCGTTGGCGCGACTGTATAAGCTTCTGTCGAAGTTGTTGCCATCGTTTGAGTTGTTGGCTCTTCTGTCGTTGTAGTTTCAGTTGTTGTTGTTGCTTCTGTCGTTGTTGTTGGTTCTTCCGTTGTCGTTTCAGTCGTTGTTGTCGCTTCTGTTGTCACAACAGTCGTCGTCGGACCAGCTGTCGTTGTTTCTTCTGAAATATAGAATCCAACGTAGTCATAACAATCAATCTCCTCAGGGTCTAGGTTCATTTGTTCAATGATTTGACCTAAGATTGAGCTGTCCGCTGCTAAAACCTCTCCTTGGAAAGCAAAGAATGTTCCTAAGCCACCCAGTACTAAAACTGTTTTAGCAATATTGCGCATCTTGTTTGATTTCACTAAGTACAGACCACCTGCTACTAATACGACTGCAAAAACTGCTGAAACAGTGTTTGCTACTGTACCAGTATTTGGTAATTCTGGACCTCGCTTTGGAATCGATACACCACAAGTATTATTCTTTCTATATACATAAACCGCATGCGAGCCATCTTTCAAATCAGCCTCAGTTGGTTTCCCTTGTTTAATTTCTTTTCTAATGTTTTCAGTTGTTTTGTCATAATCCACATAGTGCACTGTCGCTGCTTGAGCAGTTGAAGATACAGTTACACCGATTGTTAAAGTGATTAAAGTTGCTACAATTAATTTTATTGATTTTTTCAAACAATCCATACCCCCTTATTTTTTTATAACAGATATTTTACTGTATCTATTTTTAGATTGCAAAAGTGTAGCTCGAATTTTAGCCCAACTTTTGTCACTCAAGAGGAATTTTTTGGAATTTTTCGCAACTTTAACGACTCTTAAAAATGATCTGTTGGTACTACCGTATACGTTTGTTCAGTTGTTGTTTCTTCTGTAGTCGTTGTTTCTGTTGTCGTCTCTGTCGTCGTTGTTGACTGTTCTTCAGTGGTTGTTTCACTTGTGGTAACTTCCGCAGTTGTCGATGCTTCTGTTGTTGTCGTCGTACTATTTTCACGAATATAACCAATATAAATAGTACAATCTTCTTCCACAAATGATGCCCCTGCAGAAACTAAACTTGTGCTTGCTGCAACTCCAGATAATACTAATCCTACGATTAAGATGAATTTCTTCCCGTTTTTATTAGATACTAGGAAATACCCAGCACCCGTCAGCGCTAAGATTCCTAAACTCACCATAATCATCGTAGAGTTTGTTCCTGTTTTTGGTAATTGACACGCTTCTTTATTGTAATCATATACTAGAATAATGCGTTCTCCATCGAGCAATTCATAATTTGGTTCGCCGTTTTGAATGGCTTCTTTCTGTTGTGGAGTTAAATCAGTATATTGAACAGTGATTACATCTGGATGTGTTGCTTCAGCGATGCTAGTTGTATTGAATCCAAAAATCCCAAACAACATAATCATTGCTGTTAGTCGTAAAGCTATTTTCTTCATACACACCTTCCTCACCTATTTAGTAATATGCCTTCATTATCACATAACTTTCCTCGAAACACAATTCATCCCCGTGTAAATTCACAAACTTTTCAAAGTTACTCTTCCCTGTCTTTAGGAACAAACAAAAAAACTGGCGAAGTTTCCTTCACCAGTTTCGTTTCATATTGAATTATAAATGATCACTAGCACTTGCATCAATAGATCCTGTTGAAGCTTCTGTAGTGGTTGTTGTTGTAGTTGCTTCAGTAGTCGTAGTTGATTCTGTAGTAGTTGTTGATTCTGTTGTTGTAGTAGACTCTGTTGTTGATTCAGTAGTCTCTTCTGTAGTTGTAGTTGCTTCAGTTGATTCTGCTGTTGTAGCTTCTGTAGTCGCTTCAGTTGAAGTTGTTGACTCAGTTGTTGTTTCACCAGACTCACGAAGGAATCCTACATATTTGTAACAGCTATCGTCCGATAAGTTTTCATTTGCAGATACAACTGATGTCGCAGCAACTGCTCCTGATAATACAAGACCTGCCATTAAGACAATCTTCTTACCATTTTTGTTTGTTACTAAGAAGTATGCAGCGCCTGTTAACGCTACGATTCCTGCAACCATCATCAACGCTTGCGAACCAGTACCAGTTTCTGGTAATGCTGGTGCTAATTGACATGCATTTTTGTCGTACGCATAGACTAATAAAGTACGTTCTCCTTCTTTAGCTGGAGTAGGTTGACCTGGTTGAATCGCTTCACGTTGTTCTTTTGTTAAATCAGCGATATTTACAGTAACTACTTCTGGAGCTGCCGCTTGCGCTACTGTATTTGAGAATAGTCCTACAAGACCTAATAAAGTTACAATAACTAATAATTTTGCAGATAGTTTTTTCATTTATCTCTTCCTTTCATTTTTAACTGCCGAAATATAGTATCATACCTAAAAATAATTTACAAATAATTTCCTCTCTCGAGCATAAATTTACATTTTCACAATGTATGATATAGATTACAAAACGTCGAATTCATCTATAATTAAGCCCTTTCAACGTATTTTTTTCAAAAATAATTCACCAAATTCACAAGCGACCCCTTCTACTTTTCTATTTAAACACAACTACACACTGGCAAATCGCATTTCATTTGTACAAAAGAAAAAAGAGACCTTCGGATTGAATTGCATCCAAATAGGGTCTCTTTTCAAGTGCCTTTACTCGCATATAAACTAAATACAGCACAAATCTATTTCTAAAGAAAAAATACTGCGGCCTTTCGGACTTTATAATAGCAGTAATGGGAAAGAGCAACCGATGTGAAATAGAGGGAGTATGGAATTTATTCCCTACTCCCTCTTTGAAGCTCGGTAGTGATTGAGACTCTAGGCTCAATCCGGTGCCTCATTACAGCTATTATAAGAACGTCCATAGTCTTTTCTCACACTACAACTATACATAGCCAAATCGTATTTCATTTGTACAAAAAAGAGACCTTCGGATTGAAATGCATCCAAATAACGTCTCTTTTTAGGTGTCTTTATTCGCATTAAAACTATATACAGCACAAATCTATTTCTAAAGAAAAAATACTGCTCCCTTTCGGACTTTATAATAGCAGTAACGGGAAAGAGCAACCGATGTGAAATAGAGGGAGTATGGAATTTATTCCCTACTCCCTCTTTGAAGCTCGGTAGTGATTGAGACTCTAGGCTCAATCCAGTGCCTCATTACAGCTATTATAAAAACGTCCGTAGTCTTTTCTCACACTACAACTATACAAAGTCAAATCGCAGTTCATTTGTACAAATGAAAAAAAGAGACCTTCGGATTTTATAGTAACAACAATAGCGATTGTAATTGATTCGAATTACTGACGTTAAGGATGTTAGTCCCTAGCGTCAGTTTGAGAATCGATAGGAAGTGAGACTCAAGGCTCACTCCGGTACAGCTATTGTAGCTACTATAAAAATATCTGAAGGATCTCTTTTCTATTATTTGTGCACTAATCGAGTTCGATTTGGCCTGTGTATAGTTTGTAGTAGATTCCGCGTTTTTCCATAAGACTCTCATGGTCTCCGCGTTCGATAATCTCACCGTGATCCATTACCATAATCACATCTGAATTACGAATCGTAGATAAACGGTGGGCAATTACAAATGAAGTACGACCTTCCATCAATTGGTCCATACCACGTGAAATCAACGCTTCTGTATGACTATCAATCGAACTTGTTGCTTCATCTAGAATTAATACTTTAGGGTTCGCAACGGCAGCACGCGCAATTGCGAGTAATTGACGTTGCCCTTGAGACAAGCCTTCGCCGTCTCCTGTAATTTCTGTTTGGTATCCTTGTGGTAGACGTTTGATAAAGCTATGGGCGTTGGCAAGTTTTGCCGCTTTAATGACTTCATCATTCGTCGCATCCAAGTTCCCATAACGAATATTATCCGCAATCGTTCCAGTAAATAAATGCGTATCTTGCAACACGATAGAAATCGTCTTACGTAAGTCATCTTTCTTAATCTTCGTTACTGGAATCTCGTCGAAAGTAATGACCCCAGAATCAATTTCATAGAAACGGTTAATTAAGTTTGTGATAGTTGTTTTACCAGCACCAGTCGCCCCAACAAAGGCTACCTTCAATCCTGGTTCAGCCCATACATTGATATCTTTTAAAATACGCACACCTGGCACATAGCCAAAGTCAACATTGTGTAGTTGGATGTTTCCAACAACTGGAATACGTTTGTCACCATCCACCCAGTACCATTGTTTTGGATCGCGTTGGTCCAAAGTAACCGTTCCTTCATCGACTTCAGGTTCTTCACGAAGAATGGCAAAGATACGTTCAGCCCCGGCCATCGCACTAAGTAGTACGTTCATTTGTTGAGACATTTGAGCAAGTGGTTGTGCGAATGTTCTTGAGAATTGTAGGAATGAGGCAAGTCCCCCGATATCCATCCAATTAATAATCACTAAGTATCCACCAACCGCTGCCGTAATCGCATAGTTCACGTAACTGATATTCCCTAAAATTGGGAACATAATAGTCGAATAGAATTGTGCGTTATTAGCAGCTTCTTGAAGTTCAGTGTTGAGTTTATCGAATTCATCAAGCACTTTATGTTCGTGATTGAATACTTTCACTACTTTTTGCCCTTCAATATGCTCTTCCACAAATCCATTCACTTGTCCAAGAATCGCTTGTTGCGCAGCGAATTGCTTCCCTGATTTCGCACCCAGTTTCTTCACGATTTGGAACATCAAGAATACCATTGCAATTAAAAGCACTGTTAATATTGGCGAAAGAATCATCATCATCACAAACGTCAGTACTAATTGTAACGTTGAGCTGATAATCATTAACATACTGTTGTTAAACGCATTTTGAATATTCTCAAAGTCGTTTGTAAAGCGAGACATTAAGTCCCCGTGCTTATTCGTATCAAAGAAACGAATTGGCAAGCTTTGAATATGGTTGAATAAATCTGCACGCATTTTTTCGATAGTATTTTGTCCAACTGTTACCATTAAACGTGCTGAAAAGTAGCTAGCTGTTGCTCCGAGTACATACACAATAGCGATAAAGCCGAGCATTTTTGCTAGCCCCGCTAAGTCACCCGTAGCGATAAAATCATTGATTAACGGACGAATCGCATATGTTCCGATAATTCCGGATGCACTTGAAACGATTAAGCAGACCACAACGACTGCAAGAGTCCATTTACTCTTCCATAAATAACCCCATAAGTCTGCCAAAGTTTGTTTCATATTTTCTGGACGTTTTGGCCCTTTATTTCTACTCATCTCCTTTGGCTCCTTTCATTTGGGTTTCGTAAATATCACGATACAAGTCATTTGTTTCCATTAACTCTTCGTGTGTTCCGAGTCCATTCACTTTACCATCATCTAATACAAGAATATTGTCGGCCCCTTGGATAGATGAAATACGTTGTGCGATAATAATCACCGTTGTATCTGGTAAATGGTTAAAGAACGCTTCACGGATTTTCGAGTCAGTGGCTGTATCCACTGCTGAAGTTGAATCGTCTAGAATTAACACGGCTGGTTTTCGTAGCATCGCACGTGCAATTGTAAGACGTTGTTTTTGTCCACCAGAGAAGTTTGACCCACCTTGTTCTACACGTGTGTCATATCCATCTGGCATTTCCATAATGAAGTCATGAGCTTGAGCGTGTTTCGCCGCTTGTATCATCTCTTCTTCTGTAGCGTCTGGATTTCCCCATAAGAGGTTCTCACGAATGGTTCCAGAGAATAACGTGTTCTTTTGTAATACCATCGATACGTTTTGACGTAAATCTGCAAAACGATAGTCGCGAACATCATGTCCACCAACACGAACCGTACCAGCAGTAGTGTCATAGAGTCGAGGAATCAACTGTACAAGAGAAGATTTTCCTGACCCTGTTGGCCCGATAATCCCGAATACTTCACCTGGTTTAATCTTAAAGCTGATATCGCTTAACACTTCTTCATCTTGTTGTTTTCCATAAGAGAAATGAACATGGTCGAATTCTACTTCCCCATAGACTTTGTCCACAGTGATTGGATATTCTGGTTCTTCGACATCGATATTTGTATCTAAGACTTCGAAGATACGGTCCATCGACGCTTTTGTCATTGTCAACATGACGAAAACAAATGAAATCATCATAAGGGACATCAAGATTTGTGTAATATAAGAAATGAAACTAATAAGGTCCCCTGTTGTCATCGTTCCGCTGATAACAAGACCACCACCGAACCACATCACTGCAATCGTTACAGCATAAATCGTTAACTGCATGATTGGGTTGTTCCACATTACGACATACATCGCATGTAGGGCACGTTCTCTAAAGGTAGAGTTTTCTTTACCGAATTTTTTCTTTTCGAACGTTTCACGTACGAATGATTTTACAACGCGAATGCCGATAAAGTTTTCTTGAAGTGTACGGTTGATGCCGTCTGTTGCTTGTTGTAATTTTCTAAAGCGAGGAAAGGCTGTAGAAATGATGAGTGCTAATGAAAGTACTAAGATTGGTACGGCTACCATGAATACAAGAGATAATTGCGCATTGATACTTACCGCAAAGAAGATGGCGAAGATAAACATCATTGGCGCACGCGCTAAAATACGCATCGTCATAATGGCTGTATTTTGAATGTTGTTAACGTCACTTGTCATACGCGTAATTAAAGAAGCATTTGAGAAGTGATCAATATTCTTAAATGAGAAAGCTTGAATCTTCTTCATCTCCGCAGAACGTAACTCTGCTGCTACCCCAGTTCCGGCAATCGATGCAAATTTTGCACCAAGAACTCCGGCTGAAAGAGACACAATCGCAACTAGAACCATAATCAATCCTTGTTGCACAATATAGCCTAAGTCTTTATTTGGAATCCCTTCGTCGATAATTTGCTTCATAATAATCGGTTGTGCTACTTCACAGAGCACCTCGATTAAGATGGCAAAAAACGCTAAGAAAGGATATTTTTTATACTTACTAAAAAACGGAATAATCTGTTTTAGCATTTTTTCACTCCTTTTTAATGATTTTAGATAATAAAAAACCGCCTTTGAGAACCTCCCAAAGACAAGCAATTAGCTACGAATTACTATAATTATTTTATCAACTTTTCTATTAGTTTTCAATCGATTGCCCTTCAAATTTTAATTGAATTTTCATTTTTAGTGTATACTATTTTTCTCTAAAAAATTAAGCGCACACTTCAGAATTCACAGCCGAAATGTGCCTGTGTTTTGTGTTCAGAGCGCGATTTATGGTACAATGAGCGCAACGAAATTTTAGAAAGCGAGGGACTCAAGTGTCCACAATTCAATACATTAGTACACGAGACACAAACAACCGCGTTACAGCTTCACAAGCCATTTTAAAAGGAATTGCTGAAGACGGTGGTTTATATGTATCGACTGCCCTCCCAGAAGTGACTCTGGACTGGGAAGTGTTAAAAACTCAAAGCTATCAAGAAATTGCCATCGAAATTTTATCTGCCTTTTTAACAGATTTTACAAAAGAAGAAATTACAGACTGCGTGCATTCTGCATACGACACAACGTTTGATACAAAAGAAATCGCACCAGTGAAGAAAGTTGGCGACCGTCATTTCATGGAGCTTTTCCACGGAAGAACCATCGCCTTCAAGGACATGGCGCTATCTATCTTGCCATACCTTCTTACAACTGCAGCTAAGAAAAATCAATCGGATAAAGAGATCGTCATTTTAACAGCGACTTCCGGAGACACTGGTAAAGCTGCTCTTGCAGGATTTGCGGATGTTCCTCATACAAACATCATCGTCTTCTATCCAAAAGGCGGCGTCAGCACGATTCAAGAACGCCAAATGGTGACACAAGCTGGCGACAATACATTCGTCTACGGTGTAGAAGGAAACTTCGATGACGCACAAACAAAAGTGAAAGAGTTGTTTGCGGATAAAGAACTAAACGCAACTCTTGCTGAAAAAGGATTCCAATTCTCTTCTGCAAACTCGATTAACATCGGGCGTCTTTGCCCACAAATCGTGTACTACGTATTCGCGTATGCACAATTAGTGAAAGACGGCACTCTTGCCATTGGTGAGCCAATGAACGTGGTCGTTCCAACTGGTAACTTTGGTAACATCCTAGCAGCCTACTACGCAAAAGGCATTGGTGTTCCAATCAATAAACTCATCTGTGCTTCAAACGAAAATGATGTACTTGTTGATTTTTTCCAAACAGGAACATACAACCGACTACGTGAATTTAAATTAACAAGTTCCCCAAGTATGGATATTCTTGTTTCAAGTAACCTTGAGCGTTTCGTCTTCGAATTAACAGGACGCAGCTCGCAGGAAACAAATGCACTCATGACTTCTCTAAAAGAAAACGGAAGCTACTCTGTTCCTAATACAGATACAGCTCTATTCCAACAATTTTACGGAAACCGTGCCAGCCAAGAAGAAACGGCTCAAACGATTCATGATGTATTCAAGAACGAGCACTACTTATTAGATCCACACACTGCGGTCGCAGATGCTGTGTATACGAAATATAAGAAAGAAACAGGAGACGTAACTCCAACAGTGGTGGTATCGACAGCAAGTCCATACAAATTCCCACAAAGCGTTCTTTCAGCTCTAGACGTGGATACGAATCAATCTGACGCAGAACTCATGGATGCGATTCAACAAGAAAGCGGCATTGCCATTCCAACAGCTGTCACAAGCGTATTAGATGCGCCAATCCGTCATACAAAAGTTCTTTCAATCGAAGGCATGAACCAATCCGTCTTGGATTCATTAAACATTCAATAACACAAAGAAGACAAGAAATAGTTCATTCCACTATTTCTTGTCTTCTTTGTGTAATAGAAAATTAGTATAAATCTACAAAAAGAAAATTAATTATTTGTGTAAGAATTATAATTCTGTGAAAGACCATTTATTAAATCAAGCAATTGCTTAAAACCAGAAAAATCAATTAAATGATTACTATAATTACCACTTATAAAATTTGAAAAGATTTCTTTCCCAATATGATTAGTATCCCCATGTGATTTTTTCGGAGAAAAAGTCTTTCCTGCATAACTTTCCCGTATAAGCTGATTGTTAATCTCATCTAAGTTTAATAAATCTTCAATCTCAATATCGCTTTCATCATCAGGGACATTGGTCGGCAGAGTCACAACGAACACATTTAGACCTATGTGATAATAAAAATATTTGTGGAGATGATTCACTATATCTTGCGTTTTCACACCTAATCTCGAAGCTAAAAAACTGGATACATTTTCTAATGGATTTTTTTTACCTCTTTCATTATCTACTAAAAATATCACAGGTTTTTTGGGAGCTTCTGGTATAATTTGTTTAAAATAAGTTAGATAATTCCTCTCCACATCATTTTTTCCTTCTGTAAAATATTTTAGTAATTGTGTCAAATCTCCACCCCCACCTTCTAATATTCCAAAAAAATATTTTTGAGTGGCAGTTCGATTTATAAAATTGATATTTAACTTAAAATTTGAATCTTCAAAACTAATTAATTCTGGATACTGATTATATAATCTTTTCAACGCTGCCTTTATGTACCTACTATCTGTTTTCCCCTCAGTAAAAATAGTTACTGAATTATTAGCAATAAAATACTTATAGAATAAAAATTTCTGAAAGTCTTTCTCTCTTATACTTAAGTGTCCAAGGTTATCCTTCCACTTCAGTTCATTTTTTTTAGTAGTAGACTTATATTCAAATTCTTTTTCATATGTTGTTAATAAGAATTTTTTATATTCTATCCCATTCAGCCTTAAAGAATTTATTTCATGTAATCTATTATTATATTTAACTAAATCATTTATAAAAGTAAATCTTCCATGTAATTGATCTATCTTTTCTACAGTCTCTTCTTTTCCATTAATTTCAAAAGTACCTGTTTTGTATAAACGATTAGCCATGCTTCTTGTTTTTTTATAGAACTCTTTCTTTACGTTTAACATTTTATTTACGGACAGGCCCGTTACCACCTGCCTATTATTAAAAGGTTGAAAATGAGTTTTTTGTAAATTCATTTTAAACCCTGCGTTATTAATCAAATTATTTAATTCATCAAGAAAATAACTATATAAACTAAAAAAGTGCGGGTTATTTGTTGAGAACGTCAAGTCATCAACATATCTCGTGTAAGTTAATTTATATTTTTTGCATAGCTTTAAAATTTTAAAATCTAAAATTTGACAAATTAAATTTGAAATTAATGGCGACGTTGGAGCCCCTTGGGGTAATTTTCCGTTAAAACAAGTTAGTTGCGCTAAAGCAGTAGAAACTTCAGGCAATTTAAAATATTTGTTATTCTTAAAGAACCCCTGTACTCTCCCAAAATGAATAGAATCAAAAAAATCTTCTAAATCTACATTTAAAACATATTTCTTATTTCTATGAGGCAGTGCATTTGTTTTTATACTTTTCCCCTTAAAAAAACCATGAGAGATATTATTTTTTATAACCTTCTCTTCTGTCAATTCATCTAATCGAGCAATTAATAATTTACAAATCTTTCTTTGTACGTATTTTAAACTCTTTTTTGGAGCATTTATCACTCTTTTACTACCGTCTTTTTTTGGAATTTCTTTGGAGCTATAGCAATTTTCAATCTTAACACCATAGAGTAAACCTGTAATCTGTTTAACAGGAACATTTAACTTGAAAGCTAGCATATCTAATGAAGTTATCTGACAATATTTCATAATAATCTCCTTAATAAAATAAAAAAGCGTATGAAAACTCATTATGCGAAGCAACCGGGACAGCAAATTAGCTGTTCCAAAGATGAGGTTAAGTAGTACTTGCGCTACCCTTTCCCATTACTGTTCTGAAGGCTTACGAAACGCTAAGCCATAAAATCTTTTCATACGCATTTACATTATATTATAAAAAGTATGATAATATCAATACATTTTTCAAATGTAAGGTTAATGATAATTATATAAACTTGTAAATTATAAATTTGTATATCTAAAGTCTTCACCCTTAATGTAATATAAAAAATAAAAGACAAGAAATCGTTGAAACGACGATTTCTTGTCTTCTTTTTTATTCTTCTGTTAGGAAACCTTGTGCTTTTAGTACATCGAACATTTCTGCACGTTTAGCCCCAAGCGTGTGGTATTTTGTAGACACTTGTTTTGTAAAAGCATCTACACGTCGGTTAGCATCACGAAGGTCGTAATATTCTGTTACTGTCGCATCATATTCTTTCAATTCTTCTAATGGATTCTCCAATTCACGGTAGCCATTTTCCATATGAATCACTTCTTTTGGAAGACGTGGTTTTAATTGCGGCTCTTGGGAGGGCCAACCTAGTGCTACCCCGATTGCTGGATAAGTGTATTTTGGTAAATTTAGTAACTCGACGATTTTTGCTGTGTCGTTAAAGAAACTTCCTAAATAAACAGTTCCCATCCCTAGAGATTCTGCTGCTACAACCACATTTTGCGCTGCAATCACCGCATCTGTTAGTCCTGATACGAAACGGTCTGCGCTCCCTTGAACGCCTACTTCTTGTCCTAAGGCTTTTGCAATTTCAGTGTTACGACGTTGGTCCACCACGAATACAAATAGATGTCCGTTGTTAGCCACATAAGGTTGCCCACTCACAGCAGCCAACTCTTTCTTTAATGCTGGATCCGTCACACTAATAATCGAATAGGCTTGTAAGTACATACTTGAAGCTGTTCTTTGCGCTACTTCTACAAGTAAATCCACTTCCTCTTTTGTTAAAGGTCTGTCTTCAAACGCACGAATTGTACGGTGATTGAGTTGTGTTTTGATGGTTTCATTCATTTTGATTACTCCTTTGTATCAAAAAAAGAGTCGACTGCTCAACTCTTTTTGGTTTTTAGAAATATTGTTTACCTGTTTCCAAGGCTGCTTCTGGCATAATCACTTCGCCGTATTCTTTTAATACTTCCCATGAAATTCTTGAGAACTCTGCATACTCGCGAACAAGCGCCATTTTTGCAGCGACTTCTTCTGGTTTTTCCACTTGATGGAAAACGTGTAAGAAGTAATGTCCGCTGTAACGGTAAAGAACCGATTGGTCAAATTCGCCTGATGCTTCTTTGGCCATTGAGACGAAATCCTCGAAATCTTCAAAGACGACTGTCACATCTATTGGTTTCAATGTTGAAGATTTATCTTCCGTATTAATGACTGGTTTTGGAGAAATTTTTCCTTCTTCTTTATCCTCTTTACGCTTCTTCCCAATACGGTCTGTTAGAGAATGTTGAATCGTATCCACAATATTGCGCACCATACGCTCGTCTGTCGATTCATCTCCCATGTCTACAATACGTGTGACATAGAGCTCTAATCCGTCTGGATTTGGCATGATTTGGAAACTCAATCCGTCTGAATCTTCGAATTGATTCAAGACGCCCATCTCCTCTAAAATACTATGGAAAAAGCCTTCGATTTCGCCTGGATTTCCAAGTAATTCAGGTATTGATGTACCACGGTCGATTAGATCTTGGTTCTCGATACGCAACAAGAATGTATCGTCGTTAATGCGTTCCATTTCCATAATATTCACCCCTTTTTACCTTATCTAACTATTTTAGACCAAACCTGACAAAAATAAAAGAAATACGATTGGAACACGAAACCGAATTGGTTGGCGCTTTAGATGGATGTGCGGAAACATTATTAAGTAAAGGAATATCTTTTTTGTAAAGAAAGAAGATTCCCTGAATCCTTGCGGATTTGGTTTATAATTGCTGTTACGGGGCACCGGTGTAAGCCTTAGTCTTACACCTTCGAAGCTTCAAACGCGGAGTAAGGAACAAGTTCCTACTCCGCGTAATTCACA
>CAKAPS010000015.1:0-25917 GCA_916719965.1 uncultured Streptococcus sp. | reverse complement strand
TTTGGTTCGTCTTCTTTGTTCAGTTTTCAAAGGTCAATCGTTGTTTTGCAACAACGTTAAATATATTACCACGCTCATATTTTCAATGCAAGAAATATGATTCGATGTTTTTGTCATCTTGCGCGACAACGTTTAATAATTTAACACAGGATGAAAGAGACGTCAACGAATAACTACTCCATTTTTCAAAAAAATTGTATAATCGAGAAAACGACTTGAAGGAGGGCCTATGAGACTCGAACATCTATTAATGAAACATCTGGTGCTGAGCCGCCGCGAAATGAAGAAACTCATCAAGAATGCAGCCGTCTTAATCGATGGAGTTCCGGCCACTCATGTCAGCAACAATGTCGACGCGACCTTGCAAGTCATCACGGTGACCGGAACGCGGATTCACGACGACAGCCAGAAGTACTATATGCTGAATAAACCTCAAGGCGTCATCTCCGCTACAACCGATAAGGAACATACGACGGTGATTGACCTCTTCGCACCTGAGAACGTCGAAGGCCTCTACCCGCTTGGACGACTCGACGGGGATACAGAAGGGTTGCTACTCGTGACGAATAATGGTCCGCTGGGGTACCGCATGCTGAACCCCGACCAACATATAGAGAAGGAGTATTATGTAGAAGTCAACGGCCCGCTTGACGAGGACGCCGTAGAAACCTTCAAACGTGGCGTCACCTTCCACGGTGGATACCAATGCAAACCAAGTACGCTTACGATCATCGAAAGTAGCGATAGCTTGAGCCGTGCGACTGTCACCATCTCTGAAGGAAAATTCCATCAAGTGAAGAAAATGTTTCTATGCGTTGGTGTGAAAGTGACCTATCTTAAACGGATTCGCTTTGGGGAGTTCGTGTTAGATGAAGCTTTGGCACCCGGAGAATATCGAGAGTTGAACGAAGCAGAACTCCAACTTGTAAAGACGTATTTCTAAAAAAGCAAAATGTAACATAAAAGTTACGTAACTTATATGTTACATTTTGTTTGTTCAACTATAAAAATAAGCTCGCCTGCACTACGCAAGCGAGCTTTTCTACTATATTTTACTCTTCAATACCATCATGAGAAGAATACCATGCTCCTACTGCCATCAACATTAGTGCAATAAAATAAGTAACTTCTGGCATCTGACCAAAGATTAGAATAGACAGGAAAGCTGCTATGAATGGAGAAACAGCGTAATAAGCGCTAGTTCTTGCCGCCCCAAGAAGCCGTTGAGCATGAACATAAAAATAAATACTTAGTCCATAAGACACAATGCCTAAAGCCATAACCGCAATGACGCTCCAAAGATTCATCAATCTCTCACCAAGCACTAAACCAATTACGATAGAGCCAATTCCAGAAAATATTCCCTTTAACAAGACAATCTCTAACGGATCACAGGAAGAAAGTTTTCTGGTGCAATTATTTTCCAATCCCCAGAAAACAGCAGCCAATAATACAAATAAAGAACCATAGGAAAACTCTAGACTCGAAAAATCTTCAAAAGACAAGATAACACTAGAAAAGGTTACGAAAAGAATTCCCATCCATAACCGTTTACTGATACGTTCTTTAAAAACTACTAACGCAATCAGCGCAGTCGCAACAATCTCAAAATTATTTAACAAAGAGGCATTCGCAGCAGTTGTTGCGCTTAGCCCTATCAACATACAGATTGGCGCTGCTATATCTAACAAGACCATAGCAACCGTATACGGCAATTCCGCTTTACTGAGATGAATCTCAGTGATTTCAGCTTGTCTCACTCTTCTTAAAACTGCAATCAAGCTCATTCCAATACCTGCACCTAAATATAAAAATCCTGCCATTAATGTGGGCGGCATTTCATTTAATAATACTTTTGAAAAAGGAGAACTCACCGCATATAGTACTGCAGCAAGTATCGCCATGATTATCCCCTTCCGCATCTCTTGTTTCATATACTCACCCCTTGAAATCTAATAATAAATACTGTATATTTTGTACACTATCGAACACTTTGTATCGTAATTATATAGAATTATAATTTTTCAAAACAACAGTCATTTTAGTATTTCTGTAAGATAACGAACATTTTTAATAAATTGTACGGAGGATTCTTCCTATGGATCGACGACAACAAAAATCACGAAAAGCTATTTTTGAAGCTTTTAGTCTTCTTTTAGAAAAGAAGCGTTACAGTAAAATTACTGTGCAAGACATTATCGATACCGCTAATGTTGGACGGAGCACTTTTTACGCACACTTCGAGACAAAAGACGAATTATTAAACGCTATTTGCGAAGAGATTTTTGACCATATCTTCGAAAGTCTTCACACTGACGATTCATGCACTTTAAAGGATCGAAACAGCGCATTATCCAGTAAACTCTCTCATCTATTATGGCATCTACGAGAGCAAAAAAATAAGATTAGCGCATTTCTGATTGATGAAAACAGTGAACTCTTTTTAAGATACTTTAAGCAACACTTAACCATTCTTTTTGCTGATTTTTCTAACAGCGCAAATAAATCCATCCCTAAGGCGTTCGTCACTAATCATTATGTGACGAGTTTTGCGGAAACTGTCAAATGGTGGTCGAGTAACGGAATGTCTCTTCCTCCAGAAGTGGTTGTTGAGTATTATATGCAATTAATTCGTTAATCCTTTCGCTATTTCTTTCGACAAATAAGCTCGCCTGCACTACGCAAGCGAGCTTTTCTACTATATAAATGAAATTATTGAATTGGTCCTAAGAGAATATTCGCCCACGCATCATGCAATGACTCTTGGTCACTTGGTTGGAATAAGCCAGCCAACACGTCGCGGTATAAGCGAGATAATTCCGTACGGTTGAAGTACGAACTACCGCCACATGCACGAACGATTTCTTCCACGGCTTTCTTCGATACTTCCACTGAACGGTTCTTAATAGAAGATAAACGAGGCAACCAGATGAAGCTGTATTCTGTGCTTGCTTCTAGCGTGTCGCTCAACTCGTTAATTTGTGGTTGAATGCCGTCTAGCATAATCGCCGCTTCCGCAATTCTCCAGCGAATGTTTTTATCGTTGGCATAAGGCGCATCATTGGATACAGAGTGACGTTTCTTCACTGTCTCTACCCCGATTTCTAGCGCACGTTTCCCGATACCAAAGTACGTTGCCGCTAGTAAAATTTCGAAGTACGCGAAAATACCGAACACCACTGGATCGAAACTTGGTCCAGGAGCGACTTTCGTTAGGATTTGCTCTTCTGCTGCGAAGATGCCTTTCAACTCAACGCTGTTTGATTGCGTCGCACGCATGCCCATTGTGTCCCAGTCGTCTTTTACGATGAACGTTTCTTTGTCTGGTGTTAAATACGCAAAGACTGAGAGTGGTGACTCGCCTGTATTATCTTGCCCAAATGAAACCAACTTGTCGCAATATTTTCCCATAGATAAGAAGACTTTCTTGCCGTAAAAACGATACGCGCCGCCCTCTTCCGGACGAGCCTCAGAAATCGAACCGAATAACACGCGGTCATTCGAAGGTTCAGAAATCCCAAACGCCAACAACTTGCCTTCTGCAGCATCGCGAAGAATTTGTTCTCCCTTCTTGTTGCCAAAACGAACCATGTGCTTGCCAAGGCCGACAATAATCTGGTGCATGTTCACCCCAAGTGCAGTCCCTGGAGCCGCCATTGCTAGACGTGTTTGTTCTTGCGCAATCTCTTTAAGTGAGAGACCGAATCCGCCGTACTCTTTTGGCACGAACGCCTTCAAGTATCCCGCCTCTTTTAGCGCTGCATAGTCTTCCGCAGGCCACGCATTCTCTTTGTCATAATGCGGTGCACGCTCATGAATTTCTTGTAATAACTCTTCCGATAAAAACATAAAAAGCCTCCTTAATATCTTATACAACGATAGTATAAAATATTAAGGAGACCGTGGCAAAATTTAAGTTACCTATCTAACCAATAATATTCTATTTAATGTACTTTTTAAATATTTTTCTCATTTTTATAACTTGATCAAGTACTTCATTCATTAATTCTGGATAATTTTCTTGGTTTTCAAAGTCCAATCCATCCATTAAATAACGAATTCTTGAGGCTTTTTTACCGTCTAATCTTTGCCAATCGAATATTAACCCTGTCTCGTCTTCTATTTTTTCTCGCAAAGCAAATAATTGATCAAATAAAGTTTTATCATTCTGAATATAAACCTCAATACCTACTGCTTTTTCTTTTGTGTTTAAAGTTATTGATAACTTAGCTTTAGAACTTCCTAAGCTAACATTATACCAATGATTTGTTGTAGCTTTACATATGTTAATAGATTTATCTCTTTCTTTAATAACCTCATTAAACTGTGTCCAGAAGTTCAAGCGTTCAGATTCTACAAATGTTAGTTCTCCACTTCTTGAATTTCCTTTTGTTGTTTTGACAAAATCGTTAGGTTTTTCAACAACTTCAAATTTAGGCGCAGGCAATGAATTGCCAATTTTATAAGCATGGATTTCAATTAGGAAAAATGACACATCTTCTGTTGTTTTACTGTTTAACCACTCGATTGCACTGCGATGTTCTTCGCGAGCTTCCTTAACAATCCAAATAACAACCGTTGCCTCTAAACCTGAAGCATAAGTAATAATTTTCCCTAAATGATCGTGATTTGTCGCTTCTAACTGATTCTCAATAATGATCTTTGCTCCACTAGTTTCATCCTGTGCAACTAGATCACATCTGTATGCACCAACAAACACTTCTTTTCTAATTTCAGCAAAAGTTACTCCAACCTCATCCCCAAGCATTTCTATGTTTTCTTCTTTTGCTAACCATTCAGAGAAATTATATTGCTCATGTTTCCATAATTCTCTCACATCTACTTCTTTCAACTTTCCAAATTCCAAAGTAATCCCCCTCAAATTGATATAAATTTATACACTTAATAATTAAACCCTTCACACTGAAGTATACCACTTTAAACCAGTTTATACACCCTTTGCTAGAAAAAATCCTGTTTTTTCTAGATTAAATTTGTGATAAAATAAAACTTGTACAAATAACTTACTAGAACCTTTTTAATGACTATCAAAAACTGCTTATTTAGAACTAATAGAAAACACGAAGGGTTACAGTAAAATTAAGTTTTTAGGAGGATTAATGAATGAACAGAGAGGAACTTAAAGAACAAATTGACGAGTTGATGAGACAATATGATGAGCGAGAAATCGACGGCAGTACGTACGCACAAAAAATGATGGAATTAACCACATCTGCTCAGAACGAAATTGACGATGATGAATAGTAACAAAAAAGGCGAGGTATAGTATGCGTAGAGTTCGAGGGTTAGATGTAAGGATTACAAAAGATAGTACTGGTGCTTTCATTAGCGTCGATTGGCATTGCCCATATTGCGGAGAATATAATGCCGGATTTTATTTTTCTTCCAATGTCGCTGCATTAAACGACAGTTTTGAAGTTGATCACGATTGCGATTCTTGTGGAAAAATGGTAACTATTGAATGTCCAGATTTTGAAGACAATCTCTTCGATTAAACATATTACGCTTTACTAGTGTACTATCTACTTCTAAATAAGCTTAAAAAGACCGTAACGAATTGTTACGGTCTCATTTTATATAAATTTCTAAATACCTACAAACTCTTCTGCTATAGCTCTGATTTTATCCAATACGGCTTCCTTTTTCTTTTCTCTAGCACCTTGTCTACGAGAAGTCGGTGGAATAATTTTATCCAGCTCATCACCGGCATATTCTACATAACCTTTGCTTATAGCTTTTTCAATAAAACGAACCGCATCCTCTTTTAAGTTTTCATTTTCAATCAACTCGTCAATATTCGCTTGTTTTTCTTTTCTTGCAAATCTATAAAACGATTCTAGAATATCGTCCGTATTCTGCAATTCAGAAAGTTTCGTTTTATTAATATATTTGATAACGAGGTCTTCTTTCGCACGTGTTCCTATGCTAGATTTAATCACTCGTCGAATTTCTGATTTCAGACTTTCTAAATCATCATGCTCTTTAGATTTCTCTAGTATCAATGCCAAAATATAATCTAAATTAATTTCATCCGTTTTTAGCAAATCAATTTGGAATTCGATATCAGAAAAATCAATCAAATCATCATCGCCGTTTTCTTGTCGTTGTGGACGTAAGATACTTTCTCGAATATCCACATAGACACTCTTCATATCCTGCATTTGTCTATCTGATATCAATTTCTCAAAGTCACCAAACTCATCAAAGTTCTTTAGAATATTCTCTGCTTTCAGCAATTCACCAAATAGCTGTGCAAACTCTTTTTTATCAGCTTCAAGTTCAATTTCGGTTGGCTCAGGGAATTTATCTAATATTTCTTCGCAAATTTCAATATACCCTTTAACAACTTCTCCTGTATCATCATCTTTAAAACCATGAAGATAATCGTCATAGCTCTTTTCTAAAATAATATTGACACTATTTTCATCACCGAAAGTTTTAATCGCTTCACGCGTTGCTTTCTCTAAATCTCTAAAGCAAACGATATTACCGAACGTTTTTACTTTATTCAGAATACGATTCGTTCTTGAAAACGCCTGGATAAGACCATGATATCTTAATTTCTTATCCACAAATAAAGTGTTCAAGGTTGGAGCGTCAAATCCTGTTAAGAACATTCCTACTACAATGATCAAATCCACTTCTTTGTTTTTCACTCTAAGAGATAGATCTTTATAATAATTCTGGAATTCATTACCATTTGTTGAAAAGTTGGTTTTGAAGTACCCGTTATAATCATGAATAGCTTTTTCCAAAAACTCTTTTGCGCTAGAATCCATCGCAGACACATCAAAGCTTTCATCGAAAATTTCGCCTATTGCACTTTGCTCCTCATTAGCAGTAAAACTATAGATTGTAGTTACTTTAAGCTTTTTCTCTTCAGGTCTACCACTTTGTTGTTTTTCAAATTCTTCATAGTACAATTTAGCAGCTTCGACGCTTTGTACAGCAAACATCGCATTGAATCCGTTTAGTCTTCTACGTTTTAAATCGTAGTATTCATTACGGTGCGTTTTTCTATCAAATACTTTCAGAATATGTTTTGTAATTTCCGTAATGCGTTCAGGATGAAGCAACATCTTTCTTTCTAATTTTGCTAGTTTTTTATCGTCTTCCTCTTCTTCTGCCGTCTTAAATTTAGGTGTAATGTTATTATAATCCACCTTAAATTTTAAGACTTTACCATCTCGGATAGCATCCGTAATCACATAACTGTGAAGTTGAGCCCCAAAGACACCTGACGTAGTATCTCCACCAAGAGAATTTTCCGGGAAGATTGGTGTTCCAGTAAACCCAAACTGATAGTACTTTTTAAAGGACTTTCTGATATTTTTCTGTGCGTCTCCAAACTGCGAACGATGACATTCATCATAGATTAATACACACTGTTTGTCGTAAATTTCATGATTTGGATTTTTCTTTACAAACTCATTTAGCTTTTGAATAGTAGTCACTACAATGCGATTATCCTGACTTTCGATACCTTCTTTTAATTGTTTGGTATTTTTACTTCCATTGACACTATCCCGTTGGAACTTCTGGTATTCTTTCATCGTTTGATAGTCCAAGTCTTTTCTATCCACAACAAAGAACACTTTATCTATAAACGGTAATTCTGTTGCTAACCTCGCTGTTTTAAACGAAGTTAATGTTTTACCTGATCCTGTCGTATGCCAAATAAAACCTCCAGCTTCAGCTCTACCAGCCTTTTTAGACTCAAAACTGGATTTGATCTTCCATAAAATTCTTTCAGTAGCAGCAATTTGATATGGGCGCATTACTAGTAAAGTATTCGTGACATCAAAGACACAATATTTTGTAAGAATTTCTAGAATAACACGCTTTTCAAAGAAAGTTTTTGTAAAATCTTCCAAGTCACGAATTACTTTATTTTTTGCATCAGCCCACTCACACGTAAATTCATAATGGTTTTTATTCTGTGCAGTCGTATTTGCAAAATATCGAGTATAAGTTCCATTCGAAATGACAAATAACTGAACATATTTATATAACGAGTTTTCGCTATTAAAGCTTTCTTTACTGTATCTATGAATTTGATTGAAGGCTTCGTGCATATTGACCCCTCGTTTTTTGAGCTCTATATGAACAAGAGGTAACCCATTAACCAAAACCGTTACATCATAACGATTTCTACTTTTTCCTTCTCCCCACACTTGATTAGTCACTTGTAGAAAATTATTATGAATATTCTTTTTATCTATAATTTTAATATTTTTCAGATGTCCATCATCAAAGATAAAATCATAGATGTGATTCTCTTGAATTTTACGAGTTTTTTCAATGATACCTTCATTTGGTGCATCAAGATATTCTTTTAAAAATCTGTCCCACTCATCCTCAGAAAATGTCACATCATTAAGTTTTTCAATTTGAGTCTTTAAATTGCTGTATAAATCATTGTTTGACTTTATGACAATACGTTCATACCCTTGAGAAATTAAATTCTCAATCATTTTATTCTCTAATTCAGCTTCACTTTGATAGGCAGTTTCTTGAATCCCCGTTTCTTTTTCAAAGTGAGCCAAAATAATCCCATTCGTCATCTCTGCAATCGTCGATATTTCATAACTCCCATTTTGTTCTATCATGTAACCTGCTCCTCCCATCACAACTATTTCTTAAAGTCTAATAATTTTTCACGATAATACTCATACTGTTTTTGTCTTAATTCTATTTCTTTGGGTAGACCCATTGAGATATTACTTGCAACAGAATCAAAATAATCAAGCATAGAGACTATTTGCTTTTGAACCCGGATTGACGGAAGGAAGAATTCATATTCCATAATCTTCTTTTTGTCTCCCCGTGGCATTTTTGCCCCTTTGGAAAATTTAACATTATATTCAAAGAAGGACTCATTCGCCAATATCTGATACAGAAATCTCGGTTCCACTCTATACTTTGCATCTTTCTTTAAAGAAATTGCCAATACATCTCCATTAGTTCCTCCATTTAAATCAGCTATCCAGATTTTTCTTAAATACGGTCTTATATTTCCTATCAAAATATCACCAATGTTAAAAGCGATGAGATTACCTTCTTTTGGAACATAATTAGAATTTATTTTCCCTAATTTACCTTTTAATAGATTTTCAACACCAACATAGTTTTTCTCATTTAATAGACTAGCAGGAACTCTCCTTTTTGAATATTCAGCAATATCTTTCAACGCTGTTTTTACTATTACCTCATCATTTTGTGAATCTCTCCGAGAAATCTTATCTAAATATTCTGCACTAAGAATCATATCTCTATAATATTCATACTGTTTAGTTCTAGCCTGTAATTCAGCCTGTAATTCAGCCTGTAATTCAGTAACATAATTTGTGAATTTGTCAAGTGTTTTTACAATTTTTTCTTGTGTTTCTATTGACGGAATTGGGATTTCAAAATTTTCTAAGTCTTTTAAAACTATATATGTCATAGCAGATTGTTTTTTCTTGCTTTCTAAATAACATTTTAAATTCATTTTCATAAAATGCATTAAAAATACAGCATTAATATTTTTAAAATCTTGTAATACATAAACTCGTTGATAGGCATTAAATTTGCCTTCATAATACTTTACGTCTCCTATGTTGGCGTTTCCAGCTACTAATAAGCTTTCACCTTCGAAGGCATATTCATTTATATAACTAATTTCCTGAGCTGTTGTAA
Organism: uncultured Streptococcus sp.; assembly: GCA_916719965.1. GTDB lineage: Bacteria > Bacillota > Bacilli > Lactobacillales > Aerococcaceae > Granulicatella. The sequence continues at coordinate 16,218 of CAKAPS010000015.1, read as the reverse complement.
AAAATAAATACTTTCCATTTTCAACTTTTGAATTAGCATTAAGTTTCCCTGTCTTAATTTCACAAACATCCCCTAGTTTTTTCCATTCAACTTTTTCGTTTTTTAGTAATTCATCTATTTTACTCATCTTCAAGCTCCTTTACAATTTCGTTTATTGAGCTTCTTAATTCGTCTATTTTCTTTACTGTTTCTTCAAGTTCTTTGTTTAAAACTTTTATGTCGATTATCTCTCTTGTATCTTCTTTTTCTACATAGGTAGAAACGGATAAGTTATAGTCATTTTCTTCGATTTCAGATGCATCTACATATCTTGAAAAGTATTCTTTGTCTGTTCTATTTCTGAATTCTTCTACAATTGCACTTATATTTTTTTCTTCTAAGATATTGTTATTTGTTTCTTTTTTGAATTCTTTACTTGCATCAATGAAAAGAACTTTATTTTCAGTCTTATTTTTAGACATAACTAGAATACAAGTTGCAATTGAAGTACCAAAGAAAAGATTATCTGGCAATTGAATTACACAGTCAACGAAGTTGTTGTCTATTAGATACTTACGGATTGTTCTTTCTGCACCTTTTCTGTAAAAAATTCCTGGAAAACATACTATTGCAGCTCTACCTTTGCTTGAAAGATAGCTTAGAGAGTGCATAATAAAAGCAAAGTCCGCATAGGATTTTGGGGCTAATTTTCCTGCAGGAGCAAAACGTTCATCGTTAATCAACGTTGGATCCGCGTCCCCTACCCATTTAATAGAATAAGGTGGGTTTGAAACAATGGCGTCAAAAGGTTTTTCCTCATTATGTAGAGGGTTAAGTAACGTATCTCCACGCTTGATAGAGAAGTTATTATAATTAACGTTATGAAGGAACATATTCATACGAGCTAGGTTAAAGTTTGTCATATTAATTTCTTGACCATAGAACCCATCTTCAATAATGTGGTCTTCAAATTGCTTCTTCATCTGTAGCAATAAGCTCCCACTTCCACAAGTTGGGTCATAAACTTTATTGATACTTGTCTTTCCATCCATGACTAATCTTGCAAGTAGTTTTGAGACCGTCTGAGGAGTAAAAAACTCTCCTCCAGATTTCCCTGCATTACTTGCATAGTTCGAGATTAGATACTCATAAGCATCCCCGAAAGCATCTATATCATTACTTTGAAAATCTCCAAAAATAATTTCTGCAATTCCTTTTAAGATATCTGTCAATCTTTTATTCTTCTCTGCGACTGTTCCACCTAAACGGTTGCTCGTAGTATCAACATCTTCAAACAGACCTTTAATCGCATCTTCCGAAGTAAAGCCCACCGCACTTCCCTCAATAGCTTTAAAGATATTCGCTAAATCAGTATTTAGGTTTTCATTATCCGCAGCATTTTTAACTACATTTTCGAAGAGTTGGCTAGGCAAAATAAAGAAACCTTTATCTTCAACGGTATTTGGTCTAAAATCCTTTTCAGCTTCTTCGTCAGAAATTTCTGCATAATTAAAATTCAGGTCTCCTGCTTCGCGTTCCGCAGCATTAAAGAACTCTGTAATATTCTCCGAAATAAAGCGATAGAATAAAATCCCTAAGATATATTGCTTAAAATCCCAACCGTCAACGGCCCCACGAACATTATCAGCAATTGCCCAAATTTTTCTATGCAACTCTGCTCTTTGTGTAGTTTCATTATTTACTAATTTTGCCATACTATAACCTCTTCAATTCCTTTTTCTTCTATTTCTACTTATCGTGAGTCTTCAAGTTTGCAAGTTGATTTCTCACATTTAAAAGTCTTTTTCATTATAGCATTTATTCATAATAAATTTAATCTTTCTTTCCAAGTTGATTTGAATAAAAAAGAACACTAGATTACATAACACAAAAACCGTAAATTGATAGTCCTCTTACCACATACAACAGTAAGAAGCGTATTAAATTACGGTTCTATTATTTCTTTTCTATCCCTCAGCCCTCTTCGGCAAGTACGGATCTAGTTCTTTTCGTAAAGCTTCCAGCGATAGGCCATAGGGAATGGTGATGTCATCGATTGGTTCGAGGATTTTTTCTAGCTCCGCTTCTCCCTGCTCATCTAAATAATCAACCATTTTTCTTCTAAGCAATAGCAGCTCCTGCACAACGTTCTCTTTTCCAAAGGTGATGGCCAAAGAATACGCGTTGTTGTCGCTATCCTCTCTGGTCCCTGAGCGTTCTGCGATATACAGAATTTTCTCCATTAAATACATCATCTCATAGAAATCTTGCTTCTTAATTTCAATCTTTTCATCCATGCCGACTACTCCCTTCAAATACAGTCTCTCAATCCCAATAATAAAGGCTCTAGAACTAAAATTCCAGAGCCTTTGCCATTATTTCTTTATCAAACAATATCTAACTATCCAAAGTTCTTCTTACAAATGAAAAATTTGGTTAGTATCTTTTCCCATATAAACTTTTTGCTAAATCTGTATATTTTCTTATAAAATCTGTTTTTGCCTCAGTATATGCATCTCTATCATGTTCAAATTTTTTCCAAAGCGATAGTTTTAAAATTTCATATTCTTTTCCTATTTCCTTATGCTCATTCAAATAATCTCTAAAATACAGTTCATCATTATCTCCGACAATTCTAATATGAAGATGGAATACTTTTTCTGCAAATCCTTGTTCTGTGTAGCCTTTGTTTAATGTAATGCGGGTTTCAGTCATATTCATACATAGCCAACCCTTGTTTATTAGAATATTTTTAACAATATCTAAATCCGCCTTGTCGTTTACTTCAACTAATATATCCACAATATTTTTCGCCCATATTCCTGATATAGCCGTGCTTCCGATATGAGATATTCTTTTTATGCTTCTACTCGGCAATGCTGATAATATTGATTTTCTTTCTTCTTCATACCATTTTGTCCACTCTTTATTATGTTTGACTAAAAATATCGGAAACAGTTGCCAAAGCTCTTTTAAACTCATTTGCTCGAATTTTTTATTCATATCTAACCTCTACAATTCTAATTTATATATTTACAGCATCTCATAGAAATCTTGCTTCTTAATTTCAATCTTTTCATCCATGCCAACTACTCCCTTCAAATACAGTCTCTCAATCCCAATAATAAAGGCTCCAGAACTAAAATTCCAGAGCCTATTCCATTTATTTTTAAAAGTTAGCTTGCTAAACTAGGTTTTCTTCCTACTGAAATAAATTGGTCCGTTAATAAGGAAAGCTGTCGGAATTGCCATATAGTTATATTCACCTTTTGTATAATAAACGGCATAGAATACGGTAACTCCTATAATTATACTTGAAATAAGATATTTGAAGATACGATTCATTACACTCATCTCCAGTCTATACTCTATTCAATCTTTTTGCTTAAAAACTTATCGAAATAACCCTTGTTTAAAAATAGAGACAACGTCCCAAAAACGAAGAACATAAATATAAATCTAAATTCTCTATTCCATTGATCGAACCCAAGAAACAGGTCAAGAATTACGGCCAAGACTACATAACATAAATACCCAAAGAGAAACACTTTAATACCGCTTAATTGTCTCATTTTAACCTTCTCCTTACTTCTTTTTAGCAATTCTCCTCTATTTAATTATTTTTCTTTAATCAAGTCTGTCATATCATTATTTATCTTTTTTTATAAAACTGATAACACCAACAACTAAGATGATTGCTAAAGAAACCATCCCTACAAAAATATATGTTCCAAGATCCATTAATTTCGCCTCCCTGTTATTTTTTGATTCTATTATTCAACACAAATACTTTATTTAAATTCTATCAAGTTTGCACCTTAATAATTAACCGCTTTCATTTGCTTATATTATACTGCGCCTTTTTGCGAATTACTAGATTAGAGTTAACATTATTCTTAAAAATTTGGTACGAAATTGGTTCTGTTTTATAAATCAAAAGACCGTAACGAAGTCGTTACGGTCTCATTTTTGCTTATTTTTAAAGCTAGCTTACTAAACTAGGTTTTCTTCCTACTGAAATAAATTGGTACGTTAAGAATGAACGCTATCGGTACCGCCATATAGTTATATTCACCTTTTGTATAATAAACGGCAAAAAATACGGTAATCCCCATAATTATACTTGCAATAAGATATTTGAAGATACGATTTATTTCATTCATCTCCGCAACTTCAATTTTTCATTCTGCAGAAGGTTCCAAAACTGGGATTTATATATCAAATTCCTGTATTCTAATAGAGTTGCCATAAATATCTGTAATCTCACTTTTTTCTTCATCTGTAAGATCATCAATAAATATGTACCATTCATTGGGATACCCACCAACAAATTGCATTTTAGGCATTTCTTTTTGCTCCGGTTCTGTAGCCCTTAGACACAATCTATTGTCGCCCCAAAATCGTGTAAGTGCTAATCGTTGCTTCTTGTATATAATATCCATACTTTTTATCTCCCACAAATTTCAACACTTTCATAACAGCAACATATTTGCTTCTGCTACTCGCACTCCCCTAACTAAACCTGTGTCTTAAACATTTTAGTTAGGTTTTTCTGTTACGATTTGACTTCATTTGGTTTCAGCTGTCCATATCACACGGACTGTATCAGCTAATGTTATCAAATTGTTATCACTTGAGTGTTATCACACTTGCCTTTTTCACTTGCAATTTTTTCCACCATATATTTGGCATAATCCCTTGCAAGATTCGTATCATAAGATATAATTCTATCCTCTGCATATTCTATCAAGGCATCTTGTATCAGACTATGATATATTTCATGAACATTGTTCAACGCCCATTCGCCGCCCTCTTTCTTGGAAAGGACAAGCCCGTCCTTAATATATGCAAGCACTCTTGCCAGATTCAATATAATATACATTGGATTATCTGTGATTTCCTCTTCTGCTTCAGCAATATCATTCCAGATAGAGTCAATGTAATCCTGTACCGGTACGTCAGCAAAAATATCTTTGATAGAAGCACCATATAGACACTTGCCCCTATGATTTATGATTGTAAAATGTGCAGCAAGGTCTTTATCCTCGCCCTTCATTTTCGAAACATAATCATCAAGATTCTTTCCGTACCAATCAAGATGTGCAACAGAAAAATGTAGCTCAAAGGGAGTAGGATAAACAAATGGCTTACAAGCACTTTGTTTTACAACGCTCATTTCAATTCCTTTAGCCGGTCCCTTTTCGTTTAATTCAACCACCATGTCCATAAAGACTCTCTTAACACTATCCTCTATAGAATCCTTCACCACTATGATTAAATCTATATCGCTCTTTGCCGGATTATAACATCCCATGACTGCAGAACCATGTAGATATATTCCAACCAGATTATCCTTTAGTATTTCTTTTGACTGTTCTACAAAACAGTTTAAAACTGTATCCATTTTCCTCACCACATCCCAACAAACGCAATGCTCAAAGATATTCTTCAGCGTTCTCTGTTCTTTACAAACTCATATACCTTTTCTGCCCAGCTCCAGATATCCTTACAATCATTTTCTAAATAAAATATCCTACTCTTCAGCTCGTATGGAACGATTGCTTCAAACGCTTCTTTTTCCGCAGATGGAATTATAATTGTATTTACCCAGTCTGATATTATTACTTCTTCCCTAATCTTTAGCGGTAATACGCCCTCAAATGTCGCATTTGGATGAGTAACAATTTTATCATACTTAAAGAAGAACCTTACTCCAGGAGTGAAATCTACACTTAAATCTGCCTCAATAGGGAAACGCTTCATTTTTCTTTCCATGACTAGTCTGTCTCCGGCCTGGCTATTTCCCCAAGCAAACATTACATAATCAAAATAGTCTTCAGGTTCATTGGCAGCATTTCTATTTTCTTCTTTTAACACTGAAGAATATACACCTCTCCATTTTGTAAGTGCTTGGAGCGAACCACATTTAAAAATATTAACAGCATTCTCAACAGGTGCAGTATGACAAACATAATCCGTCATACATCCTTTATATTTAGGGCAAGCTATACACTCTGTTATCTTTTCCGGAACATTTACACGTCTACCAGATTCATATATTCTCTTATAATCTTCAATCGCTTTTCAAAATCCTTAGAATCCGCATAAATACTGTATTCTTCAGACTTCGTTAATTATTCCCACTCAATCGTTGCCGGAGGTTTGCTCGTGATGTCGTAGACGACGCGGTTGACGTGGGCTACTTCGTTCACGATACGGGCACTGATGGTTTGCAGCACTTCCCAAGGGATGCGAGCAAAGTCACTCGTCATGCCGTCGATACTGGTTACGGCACGGATTCCAATCGTGTAGTCGTACGTTCTGCCGTCTCCCATGACCCCAACGCTGCGGATGCCTGGAAGAACCGTGAAGTATTGCCATATGTCGCGTTCAAGGCCATTTTTGGCGATTTCTTCGCGTAGGATGGCGTCTGATTCGCGGACGATTTCAAGTTTTTCTTCCGTCACTTCCCCAAGCACACGGATTCCAAGTCCTGGTCCTGGGAATGGTTGGCGCCATACGATAGAGTCTGGCATGCCAAGCGCCGTTCCAAGAGCGCGCACTTCGTCTTTGAAGAGCGTGTTCAGCGGTTCGATGAGTTCGAATTGCATGTCCTCTGGAAGCCCCCCTACGTTATGGTGAGACTTGATGGTTTGCGCTGTTTTCGTTCCAGATTCGATGATGTCTGTGTAAAGCGTTCCTTGCGCAAGAAAATCCACGTCCGTGAGTTTTGCCGCTTCGTCGTCGAATACGTACACGAACTCATTTCCGATAATTTTCCGTTTTTGTTCAGGGTCGCTCACGCCTTTTAGTTTCGATAGGAAACGTTCCTGAGCGTTCACGCGGATAATATTGAGGCCAAATTTACCAGAGAGGCTCTCCATCACTTGGTCGCCTTCCCCTTTACGAAGCAAGCCATGGTCTACGAAAATACAGATGAGTTGGTCGCCAATTGCTTTTTGCAAGAGAACCCCAACCACACTAGAGTCAACCCCACCAGAGAGACCCAACAAGACTTTCTTATTACCCACTTTTTCGCGAATTTTCGCAATTTCCATTTCAATAAAGCTGTCCATTGACCAGTCGCCTGTCGCCCCGCAAATATCGAACACGAAGTTACGAAGCATGTCGTTTCCGTGAATACTGTGGCGAACTTCTGGATGGAACTGTACGCCGTAGATGCGACGTTCTTGGTTTTCAAAAGCCGCAAATGGCGTGTGCGCATTCGAAGCCGTCACGCTAAACCCTTCCGGAATCGCAGTAATACGGTCGCCGTGGCTCATGAGTACCTCTTCCTCTTTGGCTAACCCTTTGAAAATGCCTGAAGTCGTGTTAAAGACATCGACTTTCGCAGAACCATATTCACGCGTTGTAGACGATTCTACCTTCCCACCGAACAGATGCGTCGTCAGTTGCATCCCGTAGCAAATCCCAAGCACTGGAATTCCCAATTCAAAAATCGCAGGATCCACGGTAAAAGCACCCTCTGCATAAACACTATGTGGTCCCCCTGAGAAAATAATCCCTTTTACGTTGCCATGTGCCTTAATTTCTTCGGCTGTAATGTCGTTGTGTAGCAACTCGCTGAACACACCGAATTCACGAATACGGCGCGTAATCAACTGATTGTACTGACTACCGAAGTCCAGCACGATAATCTTTTCTAATGAAGTGGTTTGAGCTGTCATAAGAGGCCTCCTTAGTTTTAGTCCTTTTTTATTGTAACAGAAAAGCACGAAAATTACTTAAAAAAACTGAATTTTTTGTTCGGATTTTTAGGGGCTGTTTACCGCGTCACACCAAGCTTTCATTCGGATATATAAATTAGTATATAGGGTGTATACTCACTAGTCGCACTCTTCAAAAACATTTCCATATCAACATTTCTAACTATTGACACCACGTTCGAAAATTGTGTTTTTAATTTCTGAAATGTAGCATATATGCTACAGTAGCAAATATGCTACTTTTTGTTTTTTTACAAAAAAACTAGCCAATAGACATGCTACTGGCTAGAGATTGTATTCATTTAACATTTTTCAAGAATTACCGTTCTTGCTTTTTCCTCGGTATCGTCACTTTCATCAAACCCATCAAATGGCGCTTTCGGATCTTGCACTTTCGGTTTACGCTTCAAGGCATTGCAGATTTCATCCACATGGCGAAATGCAAACTCAAAGTCATCAGTCCATCCGGTATGACCTGTAATGATTTTTAGCGAAAGGTTTCTCTTTCTGAGCTTTTCTTCTAGTCGTTTCAACGATACACTTTGTAATTTTCTATCTTCTGCGAGCGTGTTTAAAAACGCATAACCACCATCTGCACCAAACCAAATCGTGTCTCCAGTGAACAAATACGCATCATCGATTAAATACACTAAATGTCCCCACGTATGACCAGGTACAAGAAAGGCTTCGATTTTAATATCGTGAATATAGAAAATCTCCCCATCTTCTATCAATGTTTTGTCATTTTCGATCTGCACTTGCGGAAGTTTATACAATCCCCAATACACTTTGCGACGAACTCGGCCTTCCAAGTACTCATTCTCCACACGACCCACATAGATTTTTGCCGTTTTAAATAACCCCTGGCTATCCACTTCAATCGCTCCAACGTGATCCGTATCCTGGTGCGTAATGAGAATCTCGTTGATACTTTCTGGACGAATATCTAGCCATCTCATCTTCTCGGCAAGTTTGTCATAGTTATATCCAGCGTCAATCATAATCGTGTAGCCATCTTTGGTGTAAAAGTAAATGTTGGCCACATATTCCCGGATACAACTTACTCTTTCGTCGATAGTCCCCGTGTTTAGTGGTTTGAAAATTTCTTTTCCTCTAAACATAAACGACATAAACTTTTGTTGCTGTAAAGAATCTTTTTTCGCCATCGCTTCTCACCTTAATTCCTTTGCCTTGGCGATTCTAGGATGTTATTTTAAGCCTTCCAATAAATAATCAGCAATGATTTTCTTTAGAGTAGAAATATCATCATTTACTTCTTTTCTTATCTGAAAGTCATCATGCCAGTAGTGAAGGTCTGACAATCCCCCATGTGGCGGAAACAATGATTTATAGATATTCCACTTTTCTCTTATATCTTGTATTTCGTCATTATCCAAGCTCTCTCTTAACTGCTTTAAAGTTTCCACTTGAGGCCTACAATCTTCAATTTGGTATTTGTTAATGATTAGCAATAAATGATTAATGGCATTCTGAACATTCTTCAACACTTTTCCTCCTTTGTCTCCGACAAATTCCTCAAAAATGATTGTTCCTTTAGGAATCAGAATTTTATCCAATTTTCTTCAGCGGAATCCATCGGTTTACTCTTGCGCAATAGTCCTTATAGGCCTCACCGTATATTTCATAAAGCCATTTTTCCTCGGTATTACGAATCACGACGGTTATTATTACCCACTGGATTGGAATCAGAAGAAGTAGCCACACATTATGCAGTAATAGGATACTTCCAATTCCGCAAATCCACCACGAAAAGTAAATTGGATTGCGTGTGCGCGCATAAATTCCTGTTGTCTTGAATTCCATAGTTTGGATACTTATGCTAATAAACGACTTCACTCCGCAGAGCCACTGAATTCTCGCTGCAATAATCATTAAGAGGAATCCAACTAGATAAAATAAATCTCTGTATCCACCCTTTAATAGTCCATTCTGGAGTACTGACTGACTCAGCAGCAACCCCGTTAAATTCAGCACAAGCATACTTATGTATAGGTAAGGTGCTGCTCCATAAGTCGGTATTTTTTTACGTTTATCTTGATCACTTTTTAAGTACATGTCCTCACCTCATTGTTAAAGAAACCATACTACAAGCTACAATTTTTCACCTACATTTTACCACTACTATCCCGCGTTTTAAACAAGATTTTTAAGGATTTTACAAAAAAAGAGATTCCCCCACGAACAGGAATCTCTCTTCATTTATTGAGTATTCAGTTATGTGTTTTTAGTCCTCTAACACAAAAATCTCTTCAACATTGAGCTGGAGTAACCTTGCAATCTTCATCGCAAGTTCAAGGGTAGGATTATATTTATCATTCTCAATGGCAATAATGGTCTGTCTGCTTACACCCAATGTTTTTGCCATATCCTCTTGTCGCAATCCTGCTGCTTTTCTTAGCTGTTTAATATTATTTTTCATATGCCATCACGCTTTCTGGAAAAAATAAACGCCAACAGCCAATACTACGATAACAGTGACAACTGCTAGAATGACTCCTTGAATAAGTTTATTTGGTTCTTTATACTCTTCGTCACCAGCAATCATATTGCGTTTCATTGCGGTTTGAGCAAATCCTTGCACACTTACAGATAAGAGCAAAATTAAGCAAGGAAGCATTTCAAGTTTGCCACCACCAACAAGTGCTTGATAGATATTAAATCCTGTCCATCCACATAAACCCAAAAGCGCTGTTTTATAGCCCCACGCCTCAGAACGCAACTGAATATCTCTGTCCATTTCATCCATCTTTTTCATGGCTTTGTTCCTCCAAATTTTTGTAATAATGTCAAGAGCTCTTTACATTTCAAATTATACTCTCCTACCTAAAAATGTCAAGAGGTTTTTACATTTTATTTTTAATTTTTTTGCAATGAACATAGATGTATTCTTTCTTACGATTCCCCGTACTCTTACTAAGAACCCCGTACCGTTTCACCTACAAAAACAGGGCACACATAATTTTGCATAAAAAAATAATCGATTACGGAAAATCGAGCGGATTTTATAATCGCAGTAATGGGGGATAGCAACCAATGTGAATTACTGACTCTAGAGTGAAACCCGTAGAGTCAGTTTGAAGCTTGGTAGAGATTGAGACGTAGGCTCAATCCGGTGCCCCATTACAGTGATTATAAAAAATCCGCAAGGATTTTGAGTAATCGATGTACCTAATATTTCTTTATTTGCACATAATCTATGTGATGTCCGACTGTTTTATGTAGGATGAAGTCGGCGCGGGTTTTCGTTGGTAAGATGTATTCCTTAAGGTTCTTCAGGTTAGTCTTCTGCCACACATCTTTCGCCATCGCAATCGCGTCCGCACGATTCCCAATCGCATATTGATAGTAATAGTTATCCGGCTGTGTTTTCGCACGGTCCATCAACAATTCGAAACGCTCCAAGTACCATTGCTCAATCAGCGTTGCATCGGCATCTACGAAAATCGACCAGTCGAAGAAATCACTCACGTAAATTTCACGATTTGGCGGTAGTTGCAATACATTAATCCCCTCAACAATCAAGATGTCGGGCGACTCAATCGTCTGCACTTCCCCTGGCACAATATCGTAAATCTCATGCGAATACACCGGCGCATCCACGCTTGGATTTCCCGTCTTCACTTCGAGTAAGAAATGAACGAGCGCTTCCATGTCGTAACTTTCCGGGAACCCTTTACGATCTAAGATTCCGCGATTAATCAGCTCCTGAGTCGGTAATAAGAATCCGTCTGTTGTCATTAGGAACACGCGCTTATCCGGGTAGCGTTGTTGTAGCATCGTTTGCATCAAGCGGGCAGTCGTACTCTTCCCAACGGCCACACTCCCAGAAACCCCGATAATAAACGGTACTGTTTTCTTCGTTTGATGAAGAAATTGCTGTTCCTCCGTGCGTAATTCAATATGTTTTTTAAAGTATAAATCGAAATAATCGAGCATTGGCACATACACTTCTTGCACGTCCTGTAGGGAAATGCGGTCGTTTAATGATGTTAAGTGCGCAAGTTCTTCTCTCGTCATTGTGAATGGATGGGCGCCTTCGTACTGGCTCCACTCTTCTCGTTTAATTTGGTAATACGTCTCGTTTTCTTTCAACGGATTCGTCTCCTTCAACTACTGAGTCCTATCCTTGAATTGTACCACATGTTGAACGCGGTTTCTATTTTTCATTATCTTAAGTTTTTCCCATGAAATCGCCGTGTTTGTTTACGTAAGGGCGTGGATTTAGTAGAATGAAAAGTGAATATAAGGAAAGGATTTGTCGTATGAAACCACAAACAGGAACAGGCCTGGCAAATGGAAAGATTATTCTTGCCGGTGAACATGCCGTTGTGTACCACGAACCAGCGATTGCACTGCCAATTGACGCGGTTTACGTGAAGGCGGATATTGTCTCTACACAAATAGGCCAAACGATTCAATGTGAACTTTATACAGGTGACGTAAACGAGATGCCAACTTCAATGGCGGGGCTACAATTTGCGATTCGCGAAGCGTTCAAAGTAGCCTCTGCAAAAGAAGTGACGGCTCATACTTTTGCGCTCTCGATTGAGTCTACGATTCCTGCAGAACGTGGAATGGGCTCGAGCGCTGCAGTCAGCGTTGCGGTGGTGCGTGCTATTTTCGATTTCTTGGATGCGACTCTTCCTGAAGAAACCTTATGGGACATCGTTCAAGGCGCAGAAACCATTTCGCATGGAAATCCGAGTGGCGTCGATACGGCGACAACGAGCGGGACGCGTCCTGTATTTTTCCAAAAAGAACAAGAACTACAAACGCTCCACCTCGATATGCCAGCGTACCTCGTGATTGCCGATTCGGGTGTTACTGGAAATACAAAGCAAGCGGTGCAACATGTCAGTACCCTGCAAGACCGCATCATCGACCCTACTACACAGGAGACTGGCTCGGATGCAGTCCAATCGATTGGCGCGATCGTGAATGAAACGAAAGAAGCCATCGAGGAACAAGACCCACAAAAACTAGGGCAACTAATGAGCGAAAACCATGAGCGTCTCCAACAACTTGGAGTGTCGCATGACGTTATCGATACACTCGTCGATACGGCCCATCAAAACAACGCACTTGGGGCAAAAGTGACAGGTGGCGGCCTTGGCGGATGCATGATTGCCCTCGTTGAAACCGAGGAAGACGCCCTTCATTTACAAGAACAATTCATGAAACAAGGAGCGCAGGCGGTCTGGATCCAGTCGCTGGCGAAAAAGGAGAAACCCAAATGACATCGAACATTGGAATCACGCGTGCGCATACGAATATCGCACTGATTAAATATTGGGGCAAGGAAAATAAGGAGCTCTTCATTCCGATGAATAGTAGCCTTTCTTTGACCCTTGAAGCCTTTTATACCGATACAAAAGTCGAACTCACAGACGCCTTAACTGAAGACGAGTTCTATCTCAACGGGGTGAAACAAGACGAAGCGGCGACGGCTAAAATTACACGCTTCTTAGACTTGTTCCGCGCTGAAACGGGAGACCTGCGTCGTGCTCGTGTCGAGAGCTTAAACTTCGTACCAACAGCTGCAGGCCTTGCGAGCTCTGCTTCCGCCTTTGCGGCACTAGCAGGTGCGATGAACGAGGCGACAGGCCTTCATTTGCCTGCACAACAATTATCGACTTACGCGCGTCGTGGTAGCGGCAGTGCTACTCGTAGTCTCTTTGGCGGATTTGTCGAATGGAATAAAGGAGACTCCAATGAGAACAGTATGGCGATTCCTGTAGACGATGCGAACTTTGACATTGGGATGATTATCATCGTCGTGAGCGCGGCAGAGAAGAAGATTTCCAGTCGTGCCGGCATGGAGTTGACCGTTTCGACTTCACCATTTTACGAAGGTTGGGTCACTTCAGCGGCAACCGATTTAGCCGACATCAAACAAGCCATCAAGGACCGCGACATTCATCGTATCGGCTCTATTGCGGAATTTAACGGTATGAAAATGCACGCTACGATGCTAGCAAGTAACCCTCCATTCTGTTATTTTGAACCGGAGAGTATTATCGCCCAACAAACGATTCGCACGATTCGAGAAGAACGAGGCATTCCAGCCTACTTCACGATGGATGCTGGGCCAAACGTCAAAGTCATCTGCAAGGCAAGTGATATTCCTGCGATTCTGGAAGAACTTGGCAAAGTATTCCCGAGCGAAAAACTCATTCCAACGCTTCCAGGAGAAGGCATTCGTACATTGACAGAAGACGAATGGACCGCTTCTCTTGCCGCTTTCGAAGGGAAGTGAGCGCGTGACGATTACTTCAAAAGCTCCCGGTAAACTCTTTATCGCCGGAGAATATGCGGTTGTCGAACCCGGACATGGTGCCATTGTTGCAGCTGTGTCGCGCTACTTAACCGTCACAATCGACGAAGCTACTAGTGTAGGAACCTTAACCTCTACGCAAAATCCAGACGTCGTTGTGGAATGGACTCGTAAAGGTGAACTGTTCCGTGCAAAGGGAGAGCATCCCTATAAACTAGTCGAAGAAGCGATTCTGGTCGCAGAACAGTATGTACGCGAATCCGGCAACGAAACATTTGCCCTCTACTCGCTTTCGATTATGAGCGAACTCGATGACGCTAAACGTGGTATTAAATACGGACTCGGTTCGAGTGGTGCCGTTGTAGTCGCAACGATTCAAGCCGTTCTTGATTTTTACAAGACTCCGCGCACGCCTCTACTCGTCTATCAGCTGAGTGTGTTAACGAATCTCCGACTATCTCAACGTGGATCCTTTGGAGATATCGCGGCCTCTTCTTTTAGAGGAATGGTATATTACACAAGTCCGGACCGAAGTGCATTACTCGAACAATTACAAAGCCAAACGATCAAAAAAATTTGCGATACCGACTGGAAAGACCTCACGATTATACGTCTTCCAGAAATCCCAAACTTCACCCTCTTAGTCGGATGGACAGGACAAGTCGCGATTACCGATTCACTCATTCAAGCTACTGAGAAGAAACGGAAAGTCGAAACCGACAGCGCCTTTTACAAGGAATTTCTCAAAAAGAGTCACGCCATCGTTCAAGGCCTACAAAGTGCTTGGAACAAACAAGACATCCTGGCCTTACAAGAAGGCATCCGTGCCAACCGTGCACTCTTAAATCAATTTGCAAAAGTGATGCAGCTAGAAATTGAAACCCCTGCACTCCAAACACTCTGCGCCCTCGCAGAACAAAATGGCGCCTGCGCAAAAACGTCTGGCGCTGGTGGTGGCGACTGTGGCATTTGCTTTACACAAAACGAAACTCAAAGACAACAAATTGAAACTCAATGGGCCAAGGCTCAAATTCAAGTGCTTCCGCTGACCATCGCTGAAGCCTGGTAAAGGAGATTAATGATGGATTTATTTCAACAACAAATGAATCGAAAGGACGAGCATGTGGGGCATGCGAACCAGCAATACCGTGCAACGAGCGCTCCCGAATTCGTGGAAACGCGCTTCGTGCATCATCCCTTCACAACCGTTGATGTGGCTGATGTAACATTGCAGACAAATCTCGCTGGGCTCACCTTCGATGTCCCATTTTTCATCAACGCCATTACGGGTGGTAGCCCACTCACGACTGCGTTAAACCAGCGCTTAGCCATCTTGGCTCGTGAAACAGGCATGGCAATGGCGACAGGTTCAATGAGTATCGCGATGAAATTTCCTGAAAGTGTGGAAAGCTTCAAGATAATTCGACAGGAAAATCCAAATGGCATCCTCTTTGCGAACCTTGGGGCACATTACGATGCTGAGGCTGCTAAACGCGCTGTTGAGATCATCGAAGCAAACGCGATTCAAATTCACGTCAACCGTGCACAAGAACTCGTGATGCCAGAAGGTGACCGCGTCTTTAGCAATTGGCTTAAAAACATCGAAGAAATCGTCAAAGCGAGTGCCGTTCCCGTTATCGTAAAAGAAGTCGGATTCGGATTTAGCCGTGAAGCCATCGCGCAACTAGAGAGTATCGGAGTTGCTGCCATCGACATTAGCGGTACAGGCGGTACGAATTTCGCCAAAATCGAAAACGGCCGTCGCAAAGAAGATAAACTCGATTTCCTAGAAGACTGGGGACAAACGACCTTGACGTCTCTTATGGAAGCCCAAGGAAGCCGCACCCCAATCATCGCTTCTGGCGGTGTGAAGACGCCACTGGACATGGCCAAATGCTTCGCGCTTGGAGCCAGCCTTGTCGGATTGTCTGGTGAAATGTTGCATCTCGTACGTAAAGATGACTCCCTTCCAGACGCCATCCATACGGTTCAAACATGGAAAGAGCAACTGACAACGATCTTAACGCTTGTCGGTGCTGATAGTATTTCTAGTCTCCAACAAGCTCCTATCGTGGTCGCACCAAGCCTCCAAAACTGGTGTGATGCCCGCGGGATTGATTGGAAACATCTTGCACAACGTTAAAAACAAAAAGAGCTTAGGCGATTGCCTAAGCTCTTTTCTAATTTTACGGGAAAAATAAATAATGGATAATGCGC
>CAKAPS010000014.1:0-26662 GCA_916719965.1 uncultured Streptococcus sp. | reverse complement strand
TTGCTTAATCCCTTCCTAAAATTCTTCATCAACACTATTTGACAAAGAGCCAAAAGTTTTAAGGCAAAAAAAGAAGCTTGAGCAATGCCCAAGCTGTTTTTTATCATTTTTAAAGTTGATTAAACGGTTTTACCTTTATCAATCACGACTTGTACTTCTTCCGTACCTGTTAAAACAGTATGTTGTTTTACCGTAACATCTTTATCAGCAATCACATACTCTATATGAGCACCTGATTTAATCACGGTATTTGAAAGAATAATACTGTTACGAACAACCGCACCTTCTTCTACGACAACATCACGGAAGATAATACTATTTTCAACCGTACCACGAATCTTCGAACCGTCTCCGAGAATCGAATTCTTCACTACAGCTTTCTTACCATAGCCTGTAGGGACCGTATCTTTAACACGCGTAATCACTTGAGTACCAGAAAGGAATACATCATGAAGATTTTCAAAATCAAGCATATCCATATTTAAGTCATAGTAATCTTTAATCGTATTAACGACCTTCAAGTATCCTTTAATTTGGTATGCAAATACACGTAATGTTTCAAGGTTCTTAGCGATATAGTCACGTAAGATATCTTCCCAACCAAGTGTTAACCCTTTTTTAACAATGCCATTGAATAATTCTTTTGTTAAAATGTAGATTTTCACTTGTGTTGCACATTCATGATCAGATCCGTCGAAGTGATAAAGCGACTCATACACTTTATGATTTTCATCAAAGATAATTTGTGATTCCCCTACTGTTGGTTTGCGGTACGTATACGCAACAGTGATATCAGAACCAGTATCTAAGTGATATTGGAACATTTCTTTGAAATCAATTTTCCCGATAATGTTTGTATCAGCTAAAATTACAAACTCTTCATCTAAATCTTGCGTATACACCATTGTATTGGCTAACGCTTCAATTTTATTTTGCGGGATACGTGTTGATAAGTAGTTTGACATCGGAGTAATAATCTTCAAACCACGGTGTTTACGGTTTAAATCCCAATCTTTCCCTGAAGCGACATGATCCAGTAAAGACTTGTAATTATGATTCGTTAATAATGCAATATTATCGATATCTGCATGTACAAGAGAAGATAGCATAAAGTCCACCATACGATAACGAGAAATTACTGGTAAAGCGGCTGCCGTACGATTTCTGACTAACCCTTGAAGGTCGTCATTTCTATAATTATCTGCAAACAATACACAAAACGCTTTGATCATATTAATTTCCTCCAACTTTCGTATCTTCTTCTACCACTTCGAAATTGCCGATAACGGTAATCATATCTTTACCAAGTTCAATTTCTTCATGGCCTACAGTCACACCGCTTTTTACAACCGTGCCTTCTGCAATAATTGAGTTCACAACTGTTGCGCCCTCTTCAATGACCGCATTCTGCATGATGATACTTCCAAGGACTTTAGAATTTTGAGCAATCGATACTCCAGACGATACAATTGATTCATGGACTTTTCCTAGTACAATTGTTCCATCTGAAATCATTGATTCAGTCACTTCGGCGCTCTCTCCGATATATTGAGGAAGTCTGCCTTCGTGGCGATAGTAAATCTTCCAAGTTTTATCAGAAATATTAAAGTCTTCTTTTCGTTTGATTAAGTCCATGTTTGCTTCCCATAGACTTTCGATAGTACCTACGTCTTTCCAATATCCTGCAAATGGAAAGGCATAAATACGGCGGTCTTCTTCAAGCAACATCGGAATAATATTCTTACCAAAGTCTTTTTCACTTTCAGGATTTTCTTCATCACGAATTAAGTATTCTCTTAATACTTTCCAGTTAAAAATGTAAATCCCCATTGAAGCTTTCGTTGAAACCGGATGTTCAGGTTTTTCCAAGAATTCTACGATGCGTAAATCATCATCCGTATTTAAAATACCGAAACGACTTGCTTCTTCTAGTGGGACATTAATATGAGCAACCGTCAAGTCTGCTTTTTTCTCTTTATGGAATTCAAGCATCTTGTTGTAGTTCATTTTATAAATATGGTCCCCAGATAAGATTAATACGTACTCTGGATCATACTGCTCGATATACTTAATATTTTGATAAATAGCATTGGCAGTCCCTTTATACCATTCCCCTGTTTTTCCAGCTGTATATGGAGGAAGAATTGTTAACCCTCCGTCTACACGGTCTAAGTCCCAAGGGTTCCCATTCCCCATGTAAGAGTTCAACTCAAGAGGCATAAACTGAGTTAACACCCCAACAGTAGAAATCCCTGAATTTGCGCAATTTGAGAGAGGAAAATCGATGATACGATACTTCCCGCCAAAAGGAACAGCTGGTTTCGCCATATCCTTTGTTAGTACTTGCAAGCGAGTTCCTTGTCCGCCTGCGAGTAGCATTGCTACGATTTCTTGCTTTCTTGCCATACGTCCAACCTCCGATTATTGATTGTTAATGATATACAGTGTAGAAAACGGTGGTACATTCACCGCGAGTGTATAATCAAATCCTTTATGTGGTTTCGTAACTGTATGAAGTCCACGATTCACCACTCCAGATCCGTTATACTTTTTAGCGTCAGAGTTGAGAGCAACTTTATAGCTTCCCCATTTCGAAACGCCAATTTCGTAATTCTTAATGTGGTTTCCTGAGAAGTTTGAGATAACAATGACTGAATCTCCTTTAGAATTCATTCTTGAGAAGACGAAGCAGTTATTCCAAACATCTTCCACCTCATGCCATCTAAATCCTGTCCAGCCTCCGTCAAGTTGCCATAGTTCTGAATGCTTCTTGTAGAAGGCGTTTAAATCTTTCACATAGCGATGAGTCGCATCATGAATAGGATATTTGAGTAAGAACCAATCTAATTCACGCTCTTCATTCCACTCAATCATTTGTGGAATTTCATTTCCCATGAAGTTTAATTTCTTACCAGGGTGAGCCATCATATAGCCCATGAAAGCTCGATAGTTAGAAAACTTATCTTCATAAGAAACAGACGCTTTATCTAGTAACGATTTCTTCCCATGAACGACTTCATCATGAGAAATCGGTAAAATATAGTTTTCAGAGAAGGCGTACATCATCGAGAACGTAAATTGATTATGGATGCCACCTCTAAATAGAGGATTTTTCTCTAAGTAATCTAGAGAGTCATTCATCCAACCCATATTCCATTTGAAGTGGAACCCGAGTCCTCCTTCTTCTACTGGTTTGGTAACCCCAGCAAAAGCAGTAGACTCTTCAGCAATCATCATGACACCTGGATATTCATTACGTACATAATCATTCAGAGATTGAATAAATCGAATCGCTTCTAAGTTTTCAAATCCTCCGTAAATATTACGGGCTGATTCTTCTTCACTTCTGCAATAGTTATAGAACAACATTGAACTTACTGCATCCACGCGAAGTCCGTCGATGTGGAATTTTTCAAGCCAGAATACCGCACTTGAGTACAAGAATGAAACAACTTCAGTCTTGCCGTAATCAAATGCTCTCGTTCCCCATCCTTTATGTTCTTGGATACGAGGGTCACCGTATTCATAGCAAGGTGTGCCATCAAATTCATATAACCCAAAAGCGTCTTTTGTAAAGTGACCAGGTACCCAGTCTAAGATAATTCCGATACCTGCCCTGTGACATTCATCCACAAAATACATAAAGTCTTCTGGAGTTCCAAATCTTGAAGTCGCTGCAAAGAATCCTGTCACTTGATATCCCCATGACTTATCATACGGATATTCGGTAATTGGCAACAATTCAATATGCGTGTAGTTCATCTCTTTCACATATGGAATGAGTACATCCACTAACTCACGATAAGAATAAGGATCACCATTTTCTTTCTTCTTAAACGAGCCTAGCTCAACTTCATATATGTTTAACGGTAGTTGAAAAGGGACGGTTCTTTGTTTCATCCACTTTTCATCAGACCATTGGAATTCAGGAAAATCATATACTTTAGATGCTGTTTTTGGTCTTGTTTCCGCATGGCGTGCATATGGATCTGCTTTCCATAACCAATCTCCATGATGCGGAACAATCACATATTTATAAGCATCGTACTCTTTTACATTTGGAATTGTGATTTCATAAATCCCATTTTGATTAATACGCTCCATCTTATAATCGGTTGGTCTCCATTCACAGAAATCCCCCGTTACATAGACTTCTTTTGCGTTTGGAGCCCATACGCGGAATGTACATTCGTTGTCACCTAAGAAGCTACCAAGGAAATCATAACTATGGAAATTCCTTCCTTCATGAAATAAATATTCTGCTAGTTGTTGCACTAAGCCATCACTCCTTTACGCATTCGCTCACAAAAAAGAAATAAGCGTTTTCATATTTGGGATAAAAAATTAGAGAAGGTTGATATTGATACATTTCTCTTGTTTAAATTATAACATATTTCTTAAATTTTCACAGTGGTTTTCATGAATTTTCTTAAAAATTTTTGTTTAATTCTCTGTACTTTTCATGAAACCCGTTTTGGTATCACTTTTTACCGCTTTGTATTACAATGAACATAGATTGACAAAAAAAGGGGCCTATTATGATTTTCTATCACTCACTAAAAAATAAGTATCCTTCAGGAGCAGTGACGGATAACCAAACTATTTTTATACAAGTTAAAGTTACGAAAGAGACTCGCCTCTCTTCTATCCAATTAGTACTTAAAGAAGATTTAACGCAAACAACAAGCATCTATCATCCAAGTCGTTCTACGATTGAAGCAGATGCGACTTTATACTCATTTGAAATTTCACCATTGCATTCAGGACTATATTTCTACTACTTTGAAGTTCGTTCTGAAATCGGTACTTACTTCCTTAGCAACCATGAATTCCATGCAGTTCCTGTTCTTAACTATCATGAGATTAACAGCTGGCAATTAACGGTTTACGAAGAACAATTCACGACTCCAGAATGGTTTAAGGGTGGAATTATGTGTCAAATCTTCCCAGACCGATTCAAGAAAAGTGATAAATATAAAGCGAAAAAAGCAGCCAATGAAGAGATTCGTTACCGTCATGATGAGTGGGACGAATTGCCTCAATCAAGTATCACACATGAAAATTACAAAGCGCAGGATTTCTATCTTGGGAATTTAAAGGGAATCGAAGAAGAACTCGAACACTTCAAAGCCTTAAATGTAAACTGTATTTACTTAAATCCAATTATGGAGAGCCCAGATAACCACCGCTACTCCACTGCGGATTATTTCAATGTGGATCCTTACTTAGGAACGAATGAAGACTTTAAAAAACTATGTGCAAAATTCAGAAAAAATGGAATCGAAATTATTCTAGACGGTGTATTTAGTCACACTGGTGATGACAGTATTTATTTCAACAAACAAGGTCATTATGATAGCGTTGGTGCCTATAACTCAACTGAGTCTCCATACTATCCTTGGTTTAGCTTTATGGAATTTCCAGATACGTATCACTCTTGGTGGGGCTTTACAAACCTTCCAACGGTGAATAAATTGGAACCTTCCTATATGAAATTTATCAATGATCCTAAAACCGGTGTCTTACCCTTCTGGCAACATCTTGGGATTGGTGGCTGGCGTTTAGACGTTGCGGATGAATTTCCTGACGAGTTCTTAGACGCATTACGAGTAACTGTTAAACAAACAGACCCAAATGCCCTCATTATTGGTGAAGTTTGGGAAGATGCGACTACGAAATTTGCATATGACCATCGCCGCCGTTATTTCTTAGGAAAACAACTGGACAGCGTGATGAACTATCCTTGGAAAGATGCGATTATTAATTTTGTTCAAACAAAGAACTCACACGCTTTACGCTATGCCATTGAAGAATTGATTGATCATTATCCAAAACCTGCTCTAGACGTTCTCATGAACTTACTAGATAGTCACGATACGGAACGTATTATTACAAAAATTGGGTTCGGTGATACGGAAGCTGTTCCACTTCATGAGCGCCCAACACTCGAATTAACTGGCGCCGAACTTGAAGATGCAATTCAAAAACTAAAAATCGCAAGTTTCATTCAATTTACTCTACCAGGTGTGCCTTCGATTTATTACGGGGACGAAATTGGAATGCAAGGATTCCGTGATCCTTATAACCGTAAGACATTCAGCAAGAAAAAAATCAACGAAGAAATCTTCGAGCATTATAAAGCATTAACAGCTTTTAGAACAGAAAACAAAGAAGACTTCAAGGGAGATTTCAATGTCATTTACGAAAACAATGGATGCCTTGTGTACCAACGTGGCTCTCTCCTATGTGCCGTGAATATGAATGAACATACGGAATACATTGAAGGTCTTCATGGAAAACAAATTTTTGCAAGTCACCAAATAAGAAACCATCCAAATGGACTTCTTGTTCCTGCATTTGGCTTTGCAGCATATGAAATTTAATCCACAAAAAAAGATTCTCACAGTGAGGCGTGCCCCACTTGTGAGAATCTCTTTTTTTATTGGTTTAACCTTGAACAGGTTTGATGTGCCAAATGTCTTTTGCATATTCTTTAACTGAACGGTCAGCTGAGAAGATACCTGCATTTGCAATATTTGCGAGGCTCATCTTCATCCATTTAGATGAATCATTAAAGTCTTTTTCAATGCGTTCTTGCGCTTCGACATAGCTATCAAAGTCAGCCAGACACATATAATGATCTTGAGTTAATAAGTAATCCACGATGAAGTTGAAGTTCATACCACCAACTGTCATTGTACGGATGAAATCAAGAACGGTCTTAATCTTAGGTGAATTATTGTAGTATTCCCAAGGTTTGTATCCTTTAGCATATAACGCTTCTACTTCTTCTGTTTCTAAACCGAAGATGACAATATTGTCTTCGCCTACAGCTTCATAAATTTCAACGTTTGCTCCGTCCATTGTACCAAGCGTCACGGCACCATTTAACATCAGTTTCATGTTACCAGTACCACTCGCCTCTTTACCCGCTTGAGAGATTTGTTCACTCACATCCGCAGCTGGCAAGATGATTTCCGCTAGAGTCACTTTGTAGTCTGGAATGAATACTACTTTAATGTACTCACGTACTAATTCGTCACTTTCAATCATTTGAGAAATTGAGTGGATGAATTTAATAATGTTTTTCGCCATTTGGTAGCCTGAAGAAGCCTTCGCAGCGAAGATGAATGTACGTGGAGTTGGACGTAATCCATTGTATTTAATTTCATGATAAAGATATACAATGTGTAACGCATTTAATAATTGGCGTTTGTATTCATGTAATCTCTTCACTTGTACGTCAAAGATTGAATGAGGATTTACTGAAATCGCAAGAGTTTCTTTGATGTAAGTCGCCAGTTGCTCTTTCTTCGTTAATTTAATGGCTTGTAAGTCTTTTAGTACTTTCTCATCATCTTTATAGGCATTCAATTTAGAAATGCCAGAGAGGTCTTTAATGAAGTCATCTCCGATTAAATTTTCTAAGTAAGTAGCAAGTTCTGGGTTTGCTTGACCTAACCAACGGCGGTGCGCAATCCCGTTTGTCACATTACCGAATTTTCCTGGATATAAATCGTTAAAGGCTTTAAACGTATCACGAACAAGAATATCACTATGCAGTTTTGATACCCCGTTTACATAATGACTACCTACGATAGAAAGATTTGCCATCTTAATCATGTCGTCATAAATAATCGCTGTATCACGTAATGTATATTGTTTTCCTTGTTCCATGACCCATAAGCAGAATCGTCTATTAATTTCTTCAATAATTGAGTAAATACGTGGAAGAATTGGTTGGAATAAGGATACTGGCCATTTTTCCAATGCTTCTGCCATGATAGTGTGGTTTGTATACGCAAATGTCTTCGTCGTGATTTCCCACGCTTTATCCCATCCATAGCCATACTCATCCACTAATAAGCGCATTAATTCAGCAACGCCCATTGCAGGGTGAGTATCATTAATATGAAGCGCTACATGTTCTGAGAAGTTTTCTAATGTACCAAATTCACGGTAATGGTTCTTCACTAATTGTTGTAATGAAGCACTAATAAAGAAGTATTGTTGTTTAATACGTAACTCTTTACCTTCATTTGTTACATCGGCTGGATATAATAACTTCGAAATAGAAGACGCAATTGCTTCTGCTTCTGATGATTTAGAATATTCACCGCGTTCAAATAGTTTCATATTGAAACCTGTTTTGGCTTTTGCTTCCCATAAACGAAGTGTGTTTACAGCTGAAGCATCATAACCAGAGATTAATAAATCATATGGTTCTGCTTGGATTGAAGTATAGTTTTTGTGGTTCACTTTTAAGCCAGTTTCAGTCATGACTTGCTCTAATTCCCCACCAAAACGCACTTCAACTTCTTCGTCATTACGGTACACTAAGCCATATTTTCCAAGGTCTAACCATTGATCTGGGAATTCTTGTTGCCAACCGTTTGTAATCACTTGTTTGAAAATCCCATATTCGTAGAGAATTGAGAATCCTGTGACTGGATATTCATTACTTGTTAAAGCATCTAAATAACAAGCCGCAAGACGTCCTAGACCACCATTTCCTAGGCCTGGATCTGGTTCCATATTGTAAATTTCGTCGAGTGAAAAATTGTTTTCGCTCAAGAACTCTTTTGCTTCTTTTTCAATGCCTAAATTGAATAAGTTATTACGAAGTGTACGTCCTACTAGGAATTCCATTGACATATAGTACGCACGTTTTTGACGAGTTTGTTTTAATGTTTGTTCAAAGCTAAATTTCTTTTCCATTAAAATATCACGAACAGATCTCATCATCGCTTCGTATACTTGTCTCTTACTTGCATTTGAGATGGTTACACCAAATTGATTCTTTAATGAAGTTTCAACACGACTTGTTAAACTTTTTTCGACCATTTAAGAGCCTCCTTCTTATTTTTTATACCACTTCATGGTATAAATCTAAATATTTCTTAGCGGACTGTTCCCAACTTACGTCTTTTTGTAAATTGTTCTTGATAATTTGTTTCCATTCATCAGGTGATTGGTAGAAGCATGTCACAGCGCGATAAATCGCATCCATCATATCGCCAGCTTGGAAGCTTTCGAACGTGAACCCATTTCCTTCTACTCCTGTAAATGGAATAACCGTATCACGCAATCCCCCAACACGGTGAACAACAGGAACTGTTCCGTATCGCATTGAAATCAGTTGTGATAATCCGCATGGCTCTGTTTTAGAAGGCATTAAGAATAAATCACTTGCTGCATAGATCTTTGCAGACATTTCATTCGAGAATAATAAAATACTACGAACACGGTCATGTCTGTAGTGTTCTAATGAACGTAAAGCACACTCATAATGAGCATCCCCTGTCCCTAGAATGACTAATTGTGCACCTGTTTTAAGAATTTCTTCGCTTGCTTGTAAAATTAAGTCAATTCCTTTTTGGTGAGTGAGTCGTGTCACCATTCCAATTAAAGGAATATCAGCATTCACTTCTAAGTCCATCTCTTTTTGGAAAGCTAATTTATTTTGAACCTTATCTTCAAATGTTTTTAAGTCGTAATTTACAGGAATCATTGGATCTGTTTTTGGATTGAATTTATCCACATCAATTCCGTTTAAGATTCCCCTTAATTTTCCTTGTTCAACAGTTAAAATCTTGTCGAGTCCATATGAGAAATAAGGATCCAAGATTTCACGAGCATATGTTTCACTTACTGTATTCACGCGGTCCGCCAATTGAATCGCACCTTTTAGTAAGTTCACGTCACCATTGTAAATGAGTGCGTCAAAATATTTATTTTCTAATCCAAATAGATTTCCCATTTCATATGGGTTGAATCGACCTTGGAATTCGATATTATGAATCGAAAGTACACTCTTCATATCTTTATAGAATTCTGCTTCACGACTCTTCAACACGTCTAAGTAAATGACAGAAAGTGCTGTATGCCAGTCGTTTACATTCACAACATCTGGTTTAAAATCAAGAGCTGGTAGGATTTCAAGAGCTGCTTTTGAGAAGAAAGCAAAACGCTCCCCATCATCTGCTTGTCCATAAATACTGTCACGATTAAAATATTGTTCATTATCTACAAAATAACAAGGAACTCCGTCCACTTCAGTCTCGAAAATTCCACAATACGAATGTCTCCAACCTAAATCAACAAATTGGTATGCTTTGTATTTTAAACCAAAACGTTCGCGGTCAATACTAGAATACAAAGGTAAAATAACACGTGCATCTACGCCTAATTCACGAAGGGCCTTTGGAAGAGAACCAATAACGTCTCCTAACCCTCCTACTTTAACAAAGGGAGCTGCTTCAGCTGCAATAAAACAAACTTTCATACACTTTCTCCTTTAACTTGTGATAGGTTTATTATACCTTGAAATCATGAAAAGAACTAGACTTCTTATATAATAAAATAAATAAATCAAACTAAATAAAAAACCTAGGACAAATGTCCTAGGTTCAATTGGCAATTAAATTTCTGGGTAGATATCTTCCACAGATTTTTCTGGGTCAATCACGATGAATAAGTTACCGTGTGAACCAATTGCTGAACTTTGGTATTTGTTGTCATTTCCGTCTTCATCTACTGGGCTGTATGGGAAATAAACACGATCTTTGTCAACAATTACATCTGATTTTGGATGATTTCCATCAACATATAAAATATCCATTAATTCGATATCGCTATATTTTTTAACGCGTTCGAACATTCCTAATTCTAAACCACCTAAGTTGATGTCTTCTGACATAACGTGGTCTGCTTCAGGGAAGATTTCAATACGTAATGATTCACATGGGTGAATTTCTTGGAATTCTCCACCGTTAATACGTCCAAATGATGTTGTAACTTTTTTAATCCATAAGTCACCAATCAAACGGCGATTAATCGTCCATGTTTCTCCATTTCTAAATACAAAACGTAAACCTGACATAACCTTTTTCATATAGGGTCACTCCTTAAAATAAAATATTGCTTACAAAATGATAATACCATTGAAACGCCTTTCATTCAAGAATTATATTAAATTAAATGGCTTTCAATAAATTGTTTTTCATTTCAATGAAACTTTATTTACTTTCATTGAAATTATTTCTAATCCATGAAACTATCTCAGCATTTTCATTAGGTAATCTACCAGATAAAATCTCTGTTTGAAGAGCTTGTAAGACTTCACCAATAATAGGCCCCATCTTCTCTAAGCCTAGTGCTTCTTTTACTCCAAATCCATCAATTTGAATGTCTTTCATCGAACGAATCGGTAATTGTTGATACACTTTTTCTAACTCTACTAATTGTTCACTATGGCCAATTCCTGGTAACAACTGCTCTACTTCAATCGCTAAAACTTCTGGACATTCATAGGCAAGAAATGCATCCCACTCTTTTTCAAGACGAGCGCGCAATGTTTGATAGCCCGTTAATATAGTAGAGATTTGGTCATTTGAAGATTTCCAATTTTTCAGTACTTTTCTTAACTGAGGAATACTTAATCGTTCATAGTACGCAAATAAAATCCAAGCTTGCGTAATTGTCAGTTTTTCTAACGGGAATTCTCCTAATTTTAAGAGTGTCTCTTTGGCCTCTTTAAAATCAGGACAAGAATGGTATAACTCACTCTCTACAAATGCTTTAAAGGCAAGAGCTCGATGTGGACTCAGTATCATCTTCTCAAATTCTACTTTCATACGTTCTACCGCTACTCGCTCGAGATTGGCTTTTAACGTACGAATCGCATTAAAAGTATCCGACTCAATCGTAAAGCCTAATTGTCCCGCAAAACGAACTGCACGCATCATCCGTAAGGCATCTTCATTAAAACGCTCCATAGGATTTCCAACACAGCGAATGATTTCTCTCTCTAAGTCTTCAATCCCACCAAAATAATCGACAATTTCTTCTTTGTCGTTTACAGCAAGTGCATTAATCGTAAAATCACGACGCATCAAGTCCTCTTCCAGACTTCTGACAAAGGTTACGGAATCCGGATGTCTAAAGTCCTGGTACGTCCCTTCCGTACGAAATGTCGTTACCTCATAGCTATCATGATGATGGAGTACAAGAACGGTACCGTGCTCAATCCCCACATCTACCGTATGCGAAAAGAGACTCTTCACTTCTTCAGGGGTTGCACTGGTCGCAATATCCACATCCGAAATTTCTTTTCCAAGAACCAAATCACGGACTGACCCACCCACAAAAACGGCTTCGTGTCCGGCTTCTTTTAACGTTTGAAGAACAGGGAGTGCACTAACGAAGAGCGGTACCGATTGTATATCAACTTTTCGTTTAAAATCACTCATCTTTTAACTCCTTTAATCGATTTGTTAGTTTCATAAAACGCTGAGAGTCCATTGATTCCAGAGCCTCATTGATTTCTGCTTTCAATTGAGAAATTAGCACTTCTTTTTGAATACTATCTAATTCCTCATCGACTACTTCCATCTCTTCTACTTCAGAAATATAATAAGGATTTTTTTCCAATACCGCAAAACTAACCATGCTCTTATATGCATTTGGAAAATCTAATTCCACATAGCAATCTTCTTTCCAATGAAGACGCATATCGTGAAACGCCACTTCTGGATTATCGAATTTTGTTCCTTCTTTATAGAATAGAAAAGATTCTTGAGCGGGTTTAATCGTTGAAAATAACATTCCTTTTGGAGTTGCTTCGACATGTTCCACAAAATGAATTTGTTTCAACAATAACTCATGGTTTAACAAGTAGTTCAGAATCCACAATGACTCTCTTCTTTTCAAAGAATGATTTGAAATGAACCACGAAATAAATTTCTTTTTCGTTTCTAAACTTGGGTTAAACAAAGTATCCCTCCTACTCTTCAAAAATAAATGTATAACGGATAAATTCAGGATTAAACGGATCAACCTTCAATGCTTCTTGTAAGGCTGGTGCAGCTAAATCTTTACGTCCCTCTTCAATCATAAAACGGATGTAATCTTCTAAGAATTCAACAGAACTTTCCCCTGCTTCATAGGCTTTTTGATAGTTCGTAAAGGCCTCGCTGTACTCTTCCATTGCTTCATAAGTTTTCGCAATGAGATAAAGAATCACTGCATCTTCTTTTGTTTCAAGGCTCTCTAAAAAGGCAATGCTTTCCTCATATTCTTCTTCATCATTTAACGCTTCAACATAACTTGTCACATTAAGTAAAGAATCGCTGTTAATATCAACCGCTTCTTTTAATTCTTGTAATCCAACTTTAGAATTTCCTGTTGCGATTTCGATTTGGCCAAGAATACGATGTGCTTCATCATTCAATTCATCAAAAGCAATCCATTTCTTTGCATAATCTTTTGCTTCTTCGTCACGTTTCAAGATTAAAAGACATTGAATCACATTCAGTGTCACTTCACTATTTTCTTGTTCACGTTCTAGAAGTTCCATGTAATACTCGAGAGCTTTCTCATAGTTGCCCTCAATGGACTCATATGACGCCATCTGGAACAATAAATCACTTGAGAGGCCACCGATGCTTTCTTCGCCAATAAATTGCTCTAATGGCTCTTTATCGCCCATTCTTAAAGTGGCTTCAACGTACAATTCTTGTGCACGTTCTTCTTCCCCAGTTTCCCCTGGATTTTGTTTTAAGAAACGGTCCAAGAAAAATGCGCTACGTTCAAAACTTCCTGCTTCAAATAATAAGGTTCCAAGATAAAAATCAATAATCGCTTCATTTGGATCTAAGTCTTTTGCTTTTAAGAGTTTCTTCTCTGCTAAGTCGAAATCTCCCTCTTCTCGGTAAGCTTCCGATTGTACGACCAACACACTTGGATAATCAGGATCTGTTTCTGGAATATCGTAAAGAATTGATAATGCTTGGTCTGTTTCTCCTTCAGCCACTAAAATCTCGGCTAATAAAATCGTCCAAATCGCTTCTTCTGGTTCAACTTCGGTGAGTCGTAACAAGGCACGTTTAGCTTCTTCGTAGAATCCAATCGATACAGAATAAGTGGCTAAATCTGCCATCTCTTGAAGGTCTGTTTCTGGGTTGAAATTGTCAAAAAATTGGTGATAGTGTTCATAGACTTTATCAATATCTTGTTCTTGTAAGGCTTGTTCAATCGCTTCGATTACTTGTGTCATAATGTCTCCTTTAGCAGATAAGCTGCATTTAAATATGTATACTATTGAAGTTTCACACCAAAAAAAAGAAGGTGTTATATAGAGTTAACTCTAATATAACACCAATTAAAACTTCATGCTATGAAAAATAATTCATTGGAATTATTTTTTAACTGCATCTTTAAGAGCTTTACCAGCTTTGAATGCTGGAACTTTAGAAGCTTTGATTTTGATTTCTTTACCTGTTTGAGGGTTACGTCCTTTACGAGCAGCGCGTTCGCGAACTTCGAAGTTACCAAATCCGATAACTTGAACTTTTTCACCTGCTTTTAAAGCTTCTTGAATTGTTTCGAATAACGCTTCAACTGTTGCTGAAACATCTTTCTTTGTTAATTGCGTTTTTTTAGCAACGCGATCTACTAATTCTGCTTTGTTAGCCATTTTAGTTTCACCTCCGTCAAATAAGAATTTCTATCAGAGTTCGTTGAGTGGTCCAACTTATCTGGAAATCGAAAATTAGTTTTGATTTCCTCTAGATTATACCATTCAACCTCAATAGTTTCAACGTTTTATATCCTGTTTTATAAGCTTGCTATGATTTTTTTTACTTTCTTTGACGCGTAATCATATGAATTGGTGTTCCCTCGAAGCCAAATGCTGAGCGAATTCGGTTTTCTAAGAAACGTTCGTATGAGAAATGCATCAATTCAACGTCATTTACAAATGTGACAAATGTTGGTGGTTGAATCGCTACTTGCGTCATATAGTAAATCTTCAAGCGGTTCCCTTTATCCGTTGGAGTTGGGTTCATCGCAATCGCATCCATTAATACATCATTCAATACAGAAGATGAAATACGACGTGAACGAACTTCATGAATCTCTTTTAAGATTGGTGGAATTTTTGTAAGACGTTGTTTTGTCTTCGCAGATACAAAAATAATTGGAGCATAAGATAAGTATAAGAACTCTTGACGAATCTTATCTTCAAATTCTTTATAAGTCGAATTATCTTTTTCAAGCGTATCCCATTTATTCACTAAAATAACGACACCCTTACCCGCTTCATGAGCATATCCTGCAATCTTCTTATCTTGTTCTTGAATTCCCTCTTCGGCATTCAAGACCACACAAACAATGTCGCTTCGCTCAATCGCTCTTAAGGCACGTAAGACACTATATTTTTCAGTTGATTCAAAGACACGGCCTTTCTTACGAATACCGGCAGTATCAATCATCTTGAAGATAGTACCTTCTTCGTCTTCAAACGTCGTATCGATGGCATCACGAGTCGTTCCAGCAACATTAGATACAATGACACGCTCTTCTCCAAGCATTGCATTCACTAAGCTTGATTTTCCTACGTTTGGACGACCAATGAAACTAAACTTAATCACATCTTTATCTTCTTCGTCATCATTCTCTTCAGGGAAGGCTTTTACTGCTGCATCTAATAAATCTCCAAGCCCTAATCCATGACTTCCAGAAATTGGGAATGGCTCACCGAATCCTAATGAATAGAAATCAAAAATTTCAGAACGTAATTCAGGATTATCTACTTTATTAACAGCAAGTAAAACTGGCTTATTTGTACGATAGAGTAATTTTGCAATGTGTTCATCAGTCGTTGTTACGCCCTCTTTTACACTTGTTAGAAAGATAATCACATCGGCTTCTTCCATCGCAATTTCTGCTTGCATACGGATGTTTGACATAAACGGTTCATCCGTAATATCAATTCCACCTGTATCAATAATATTAAAGGAGTGACCTAACCACTCACCTTCAGAATAGATACGGTCACGAGTGACTCCGGCGATATCTTCTACGATAGAGATACGTTCTCCGACAATACGGTTAAAAATTGTAGATTTTCCGACATTTGGTCTTCCTACAACGGCAATAACTGGTGTTGACATACTATTCCTCCTTTTCTCTAATTCTATCATAAAAATAGTCTGGAACCAGTCCAGACTATTTCCACTTAACTTTTATTTGAATGTTATTCTTCAACTTTAAGTTCAGAAAGTTGATCACCTAAACGATCAGCTAAAGAGAATGAAACATCTTCTTCAGGTAATTCGTAAGTTTCTTCAACCACTTCTTCAACTTCTTCTTTTTCAGGTTTTGGAGCTTCTTGTAAAGCTTTAATACTTAAAGAAATACGTTGTTGTTCTGGATGAACTTCAAGAACTTTCACTTGAACTTCTTGACCTTCTTTAAGAACTTCGTGAGGTGTTGCAATATGTTGGTGAGCAATTTGTGAGATGTGAACTAATCCTTCTACTCCAGGGAATAATTCAACAAATGCTCCAAATGTAGTTAGACGTTTTACTAAACCATCTAATACAGAACCAACTGCTGCACGTTCTTCAATGTTATCCCATGGTCCTGCCAATGTATCTTTGATTGATAATGATACACGTCCGCTTTCTGGATCCACAGAGATTACTTTAGCTTGAACTTCTTCGCCAACTTTTAATTTGTCGCTTGCTTTCGCAACGTGCTCGTGAGAGATTTGTGAGATGTGAACTAATCCATCCACACCACCTAAGTCGATAAATGCACCGAAGTTTGTTAATCGAGCCACTTTACCAGTCACTACAGAACCTTCTTGAATTGCTTCAAATACAGCTGCACGCTTAGCTGCTTTTTCAGCTGCAACTAAGTTTTTACGTGATAAGATTAAACGATTTTCGCTTGGTTCGATTTCAACGATTTCAAAAGCTAATGTTTGGCCTTTGAATTGAGCTAAGTTATCAACATAGTGGTCTGATACCATTGAAGCTGGCACGAAAGCACGAACTCCTGCATCCACTACTAAACCACCTTTAACAGCATCCACAACTGGAGCTTCGATGATTTCTTTGTTATCGAATTTAGCTTGAATTTCTTCCCAAACTTTACGTGCATCTACACGTTTTTTAGAAAGTAAGAAACTTCCATTTTCTTTATCTTTGATTTGTTTGATGACTACTAAATCAACAACATCTCCTACAGCTAAAACGTCTTCTACGCGTTCAACTGGTGATGTAGATAATTCATTGAAAGGAATAACTCCTTCAACTCCTCCACCGATAATTCCGACGATGGCTTGTTTATCTTGTAGAGTTAATACTTCACCTTGTACTAAATCTCCGATTTGAATATCTTTAACGATATCTAGCGCATCTTGCATTGTTTGTAATTCTGACATGTGACTTCCTCCTAAGCGCGACAATTCATGCGAACATCAAGTTTGATTTTTGTGCAAAATAAAACTTTTTATCCACTTACAATCATACCACTAAATGAAAACGAATTCTAGTGTTTTTGTGCAAAAACTGGTTAATTCGTTAACTTTTCTTGGATAAGATTCGTAATTTTAGAAACGACTTCTTGAATTGATAGGCTTGTCGTATCGATTTCAATTGCATCATCCGCTTTTTTCAAAGGAGACTCCTTACGAGTACTATCTAAGAAGTCACGGTGAGCAATCTCTTCCTCTAATTTTTCAAGGGATAATTCAATGCCCTTTTCTTGGTTTTCTCTGTATCGACGATGTGCACGTTCTTTTACAGACGCTACTAAGAAAATCTTTAGTTCAGCATTTGGAAGCACTACGGTTCCGATATCGCGACCATCCATAATGATGGAATGGTTCTCAGCAATCTCTTGTTGCATCTTCACAAGTTTCACACGGACTGCTTTAATTGCTGACACTTCTGAAACATTTCGAGTGACTTCAAGATCACGAATTTCACGCGTCACATCTTCTCCATTTAAGAAAACGAGTTGACCTTCATCCGTATTCTTGAAACTAATCACTAAGTTAGCGAGTAATTCATCGATTGCTGAAGCATCTTCAGAAGAAATATTATTTCTTAAAAATGCCAATGTTGTAGCACGATACATCGCACCAGTATCTAAATAAAGAAAACCAGTTTCTTTAGCAATCAATTTTGAAATTGTACTTTTTCCAGACGAAGCTGGTCCATCAATAGCAACTTGCATATTCTCTCTCCTTCTCAAAAAGAAAGCCTGAAACGTCTTGCGTCTCAGACTTCCGCTAATATAGTTCTGTATTATTGTGCAACTTTTAATGTTGTTCCTGGAGCAATGTTATCTCCTGTAAGACCATTAATTTGTTTTAATGTCGCAACATCCATACCATGGTTTACTGCGATACGGTATAAAGTATCTCCAGCTCTAACAGTGTATGTAGTATAGTTACCGTTTTGTTGCGCTTGAGTTGTTGGTGTTTGTTGAGTTGTTTCAGCTTGACGAGGAGCAGTTGTTGTTGCTTCGTTCGCTGTAGTAGTAGCTTCTTGTTTAGTTGTAGCTGCTGTTGTTTCTGGAGTAGCTGTTGTTGTTTCAACAGTCTTCGTTAACATAACATCATCAGCTGTTCTAGGTTTTACTTGGTTACTATTATTGCTAATTGAGAACCACATCATAAATAATACTGGTGCAACAATTACAATAAGGAACACAAATAATAACACATTTGATAATGGTGCTACTGCTTTCCCACCTGAGTTTCTAGCACTACGAGAGAATTGACGATTCTTTAAATTCTCTTCTTCGCCAAATTTTCTTTCCCATGGTTGTTCTTCTGTTTGATTAAAATCTTCGTTATTATTAAAGTTATCGCTCATTCAAAAATCCTCCTAATTTGACCCAATGCTATCCTCAGTCAATTCACTACACAATATAGCATATTCTTACACTCAGGGCAAACTTTTACTTTAGTACTATTGTAGCATAATTTCTCAAAAAATCACTCTATTTAATCATAGATTAAATAATTTCTTAAAGCTTTCTTCGAAGGTGTTTTTGCTATTTTCTTCTTCATTCCAATTTTCTGTTACATCCAGTAAAAATAAATCAAGATGCCTGCAACTACTACACTTCCCACACGGCTCTTTCCGATTTTCTCCGAAGAACTGTGCTAAGTACTGTTCTTTACACTGACTCGTAGTCGCAAACTCTTCAATCTGACCCACTTGCTTTAATTTACGTGTTCGCTGCATCTTGATAAATTCATTCTTTTGTTCATTGTTCCAACGAAATGCATTCGCAATCTCTTGGATATTTTGATGAAGTTCCGTTTCTTCCTCGTCACCTGCTTCATACGACCGTTCGATTTTACGTCCCATTTCGGAAAAATCGTCCGGATGAACAAAAGCGATACAACGACTAAACTGCAAGTCTCTTCCAGCACGACCGATTTGCTGCACATAATCTTCAAGCGTTTGAGGAAGTTGGTAATGAATAATTGTTCGAATATTCGACTGATTAATCCCCATTCCAAAAGCACTTGTCGCTAATAAAATATTGAGTTCGCCTCTAAAGAACTTCTGCTGGATGGTTTGTCGATCACTACTATGTCTCTTAGAGTGAAAGGTATCGATTTTTGTAAATCCTTCCTCTTGGAGCGATTCTTTTAACCCTTCAATCTCTTTAATTGTTGAGGCATACACGATACAAGGATATTCCACACGCTTCAACAATTCACTAAGCATCTTACTGCGAAGTCCTTCAACCGAAATAACATCAATTTCACGATTCTTCAAGAAGGCATGTCCTTGGAAATAAGTCGTATCCTCTTTATTTAATCCTAAGAAGGTATAAATATCATGAATGACTTGAGTTGTCGCCGTTGCCGTTAACGCTAATGTTCTTGGATTTCCTAAACTCTTTCTCATCTTACCGATAAATAGGTAATCACTTCTAAAGTCATAACCCCACTGCGAAATACAATGCGCCTCATCGACAACAAGTAATCCTATTTCCAGTTTTGATAATTGCTTAAAGAACCTTGGCGCTTGTAGCATCTCCGGTGAAACGAAAATAAACTGATACTGATTCAAGGTACCTAAAATATAATTCTTTTCGGCTTCGGTCATAAGAGACGTAATCGCCACTGCCCTATGAATTCCTAGC
This sequence comes from uncultured Streptococcus sp., assembly GCA_916719965.1. Classification (GTDB taxonomy): domain Bacteria; phylum Bacillota; class Bacilli; order Lactobacillales; family Aerococcaceae; genus Granulicatella. Next base: position 6,703 of record CAKAPS010000014.1, on the reverse strand, counting down.
TGTTTTAAACTAGCAACTTGATCCATCATTAACGCAATCAGCGGAGATACAATCACGACTCTACATTTTTCTTTGATGCCGATATATTGATAAATAAATGATTTTCCATTTCCTGTTGGTAAAATCGCAATCGCATCATGTCCTTCCTCAAGAGCGGTGATGACTTCCTGTTGTCCTTCTCGGAATTCATCATATCCGAATCGATTCAATATTGGATCCATGTCATTCACGCTCCTTTAAGGCCTTGATTTGATAGTATCTGAATAAGAAGAAATCTAGTTTTTTCCCTTCTGCTTCAAACTGGTCTTTAGCCTCTTTATATTTTGGATACTGCTCGTTTTCGAAAAGTTCTTTGTACGCTACAGCGGCCTTCGTTTCTTCTACACGTTTATAAAATGCATCTTTTGTAAGTAACAAATGCTTTAAGAGATGATCGTTAATCGTGCTTTCTTTGAGTTTACGTAGACGTGCAATCTCCGTTCGTTTTAATCCTTTTTCAAATAGACGAACTGTTTCTTGAACGGAACTCGTTTCATGAGAAATCCATTCAAACATTTTAGAAAACCATCCATAAGTGATTGGAGAATTTTCAGGCTCCTCAAAGACATCGCTCACCCATTTCATGAAGACTAATCTTGAGAGAGGTTCACAGTCTTCAACCATGGTAAATTCCCATAACAAAACGAGCTCATCTTCTAGAGCCGCTGTCGACTTAGCTCCATTAAAAAGCCCTACCCAATGTCCTTTCACAGATTCATCTTGCTTATTAGCCCAGTCATGGAATTCATCTACAACACTACTAAACCAAACTGGTGTAATGTTCTCTCTTTCTTCTTTATACCATCGTTTAAATAATTGCTGTAACCACACATTTTGAATCAGAGGACGATAGCTTGTTTCTTCGTAGCGGTGATAACTAATCCATTCGACCCAAAGTCTTGTCACATCCCGTAATTGCACAAACGAATATGGATGCATCAAGTAATTGACAGGATGGCTTCCGTTTGTCACAAGCGAAAATTCTGGAATTTCTTTCAGCAGCACTATGCCTGATTCATTTTCGCTAACTATTCCTTCACGGAAAAATCCGTCTACTAATTGATGAAAGTACTCTTCTTTTAAATGAGGTAAACTAGCAAAAAACACTTCAGTTTTATCTTCTGTCACGCCAATTAAAGTCGACATGGTACGATTTCCCGTTAAAATACGATATAATCGATTTAACGGAACCACAGCATACGACTTGATCGCATGTAATATCCAAATTTGATAAAAGGAGTACTGACTCATGGATAATAAATCCTCTCTTTCAAAAATTTATACAAAAGTTGATTGCGAGTCTTGCATCGCATGTGGCATCTGTCAACTACGTGCTCCTGAGATTTTCGAGTACGATGCTGAAGGAATTGCCTTTGTAAAACAAGACAACAATACCGGAACAGTTCCACTACCAGAAGATACGCTAGAAAAGTTCAAAGATGCTTATACAGCCTGTCCAACGGGTGCCATTAAACGAAAAAATAGCCCATTTACTGAAGAATAAATAAACAAAACGGACTCACAACAGTATGAGTCCGTTTTTCTTTTGTATGACTCCCTAATAGAAATCTATTTTTCGTCTAAAGCGAGCTTTCTTAGTTTCTGTACTTCGAATGAGCGTAATTCACGATAGTCTCCAGGGCGTAAGTTTTCCAACGTTAAAAATCCAAACTCTTCACGTTTTAATTTCATAACAGGTAACTCTACAGCCTCAAACATACGCTTCACTTGATGGTTCCATCCTTCGTGAATCGTTAAGGCGACAATCCCTGTTCCTTTATCTGTATCCACTGATAAAATTTGAGCTCTAGCATTTGACGTTTTCTTGCCATCTAAGACGATTCCACGTTCCAATTGACGCATTTGTCTTGTCGTTGGAATCCCTTTAACTTTGGCGATATATTTCTTCTCTACGTGATGCTTTGGATGCGTCATTAAGTTTGAAAACTCACCGTCATTCGTTAATAAAAGAAGTCCTGTTGTATCGTAGTCCAAACGTCCCACTGGATACACGCGTTGTTCCACATCTTTAAAATAATCCGTCACAACGGTTCTTCCTTTATCGTCACTGGCACTTGAAAGCACGCCTTTTGGTTTATAAAACATGAAGTACACAGGTTCTTCTTTGTAAATCGGAATACCATCTACCTCAATTTTATCATTGGCACCTACTTTAAAGCCAAGTTCTCTTACGACTTCACCATTGACCTTCACACGGCCTTCTTGAATAAATGCCTCACATTTTCTGCGGGATGCCACACCAGCGTGCGCCATTACTTTTTGTAATCTTTCCACAAAAAAACCTACTCTTTCTCTTCTTCTACTTCATGATGTTCTTTAGAGCGCATTTCAAGCTCTTCAAATAAATCATGATTATCTCTAAATAATTGATTGGCTTCTTCAGAATCTAAATCGAATAAATCTGAAGCATCTGGTAATGCATCCAGCGATTCTAATCCAAAGTAATCCATAAAATAAGCTGTTGTCTTATACAATTTTGGACGACCAGGCGTCTCTAATCTTCCAGCCTCTTCAATTAAATCTCTTAGCAATAGTTTTTGAATCGAACCGCTACTTTGAACGCCACGAATCGACTCAATATCTACACGTGTGACAGGTTGCTTATACGCGATAATCGCTAACGTTTCTAGAGAAGCTTGAGACAATTGAGAAGAATATGGAGAAACCGCATATTTTTCGATATAGGATTTTAAACTAGCCTTTGTCACAAGCTTATAATGAGAAGCTGTGAGAAGAAGTTCTAAGCCACTATTTTCATCCTCTAAGCGTTTCTTTAATTCATCTAGTAACTGACGAACTGCACTTCTTTCGAGTTCTAAAATATAGCTTGCTTCTTCTAATGTAATCCCATCATCTCCAGCAACAAATAGTAAGCCTTCTAATACTGAAATGTAATTAGTCACTCTCTTTCTCCTTTTCTTGTCTTTTCTCAATCAAAATATCCTCATATGGAGAACTTTGAATAAAACGGACACGATGTTCACGAACGAGCTGTAACATCGCTAAGAATGTCGTTGTAATCGCATGTCTGTTGAACGCTGGGAAACATTCCTCAAACGGAACTTGTTTCTTATCTGTATGCTCGATTTTTGAAATAATCGAATCCATTAATTCTTCAACCGTATGCGTTTCATGTTGAATATTGGCCTTCAGTGGCATTTTCGCAATATTCTTACGCGCTAATTTCTTTAACGCATTCCATAAATCTTGAGTCGTCACTTCTCCTTCTTTTAAAGGAATAATTTCCTGCATCGAAGACAAGTCACTCGCTTCTTTCCCAAAGTGTAATCCCCTTAGGAAAGAGAGTTCCTCAAGCTTTTTGGCATTTTCTTTAATTTGTTGATATTCCAATAACTGTTGAACGAGCTGATCACGAGGATCTTCTACGATTGGCTCCCCGTCTTCATCCAACTCTTCCAATTTTGGTTTTGGAAGAAGCATTCTTGCTTTGATTTCTAATAATGTTGATGCCATTACTAAATACTCGGCTGCCACTTCCAACTCCAATGTTTTCATGGAATGAATGAAGTTCAAATATTGCTTCGTTAATTCATTCATCGGAATATCGTAAATATCGATTTTCATCTCACGAATCAGATGCAAGAGGACGTCCATCGGTCCTTCGTATTCAGCTACTTTAATTGTTAAATCTTCCATGGTTCCTCACTTACACGATGTTTATTCCATTTTGCGAGAATCACACTCGTCTCAATTGTTCCACTCAATACTTTATCTTCCATCTTTGCTAAATCTTCTAACATTTGGAATGTAATATTTTCCCCACGAAACGAAGGTGACACCGATAAGTATTTAATGACAATCGTGTCTGTTGTGCTTTCTCCACCAATCAATCCAATAAAATTCTCGCTGTCACTTTCTTTAAAAAGCCAGCATTTAATCGATGGATTTGTCGCGATTTCTTCAATTTCCTCTTGCAATCGTTTAAAGTCCTTGAATTCAGGGATGTAAGAAAGTAATCCCATCACAATTTTTTTATTCGTTGCTGAATAAGGTACTAACAAATTCATTCCTCCTCGAGGTTCGTCTCTTAATATAAAACAAGTACTTTACGAACCAATGATTTGAACACTTCTTTAACGCGTTGTGTTGTTTCTACCACTTCTTCGTGGTTTAAGTTTGCTTGCATTCCTGCAGCTAAGTTTGTGATACATGAAATCCCAATTACTTTGATACCAGCGTGGTTTGCTACGATAACTTCAGGAACAGTTGACATTCCTACTGCGTCCCCACCAACTGCTTGTGTGAAACGGATTTCTGCTGGTGTTTCATAAGTTGGTCCAGAGTATCCCATGTATACTCCTTCTTTAATGTTGATGTTTAATTCTTTCGCAGCTTTACGAACCACTTCTTGTCCGTATTCGTGGTACGCATGGCTCATATCAGGGAAACGAGGTCCAAAGCGGTCATCGTTTGGCCCGATGAGTGGGTTTGTACCAGTGTAGTTAATTTGGTCTGTAATAATCATTAAGTCCCCTGGTTCAAATGTTGGGTTTGCACCACCAGCTGAGTTTGTAACGATAATTGTTTCAACATCTAATAGTTTCATTAAACGAATTGGGAACGTTACTGTTTCCATATCGTAACCTTCATAGTAATGGAAACGTCCATCCATGATTAGAACTTGTTTTCCTTCTAATTCACCGTATACAAGACGACCAGCATGACCGACTACTGTTGACACTGGGAAGTTTGGAATATCTTTATAGTCAAAGATTAATGGGTTCTTTACTTCTCCAGCAAGTTCACCAAGACCTGATCCTAAAATCATTCCGAAGTCAATGTGACCAATACCTTTTTCTTGTAAAAACGTTTTTGTTTCAACTAATTGTTCGTATTTGCTCATGTTGTTCCCTCTTTCTATATTAGTTTAATTCTTTTAAGAAGCTTGTTCCGTTACCAGTTGACGCAACTCCAAAGTTTTCGCTGATAGTTTCTGCGATATCGCTGAAGTGTCCTTGTGGTAAGTGTGTTGGGTGTTTCAATGATTTGCTAATTGCTAACACTGGAATGTACTCACGAGTGTGGTCTGTTCCCTTGAACGTTGGGTCGTTTCCGTGGTCAGCTGTAATAATTAATAAATCATCTTCTTGCATGTTTTCAACGATTTCTGGAATACGAGCATCGAATGCTTCAAGCGCTTCGCCGTATCCTTTTGTATTACGACGGTGTCCGTAAACCGCATCGAAGTCAACTAAGTTTAAGAAACTCATACCAGTGAAGTCTTTCTTCAATACTTCAACAAGTTTATCTACGCCATCCATATTGTCTTTTGTACGAACGAATTCTGTAATTCCTTGTCCGTTGAAGATATCGTTAATCTTACCAATCGCAATCACATCAAATCCATCTTTCTTCAAGAAGTCTAATGTTGTTTCGCCAAATGGACTTAACGCATAGTCATGACGGTTTGATGTTCTTTGGAAGTTACCAGGTTCACCCACATATGGACGAGCAATGATACGTCCAATCATATATGGATCGTCTTTTGTAATTTCACGAGCGTATTCGCAAATACGGTATAACTCTTCTAGCGGGATAACGTCTTCGTGAGCAGCAATTTGCATTACAGGGTCAGCAGAAGTATAAACGATTAAATCGCCAGTTTCCATTTGGTGTTTACCGTAGTCATCGATAACCGCTGTACCACTGTATGGTAAGTTACATACGATTCCTCTTCCTGAGAACTCAGAAATACGGTCTAATAATTCTTGTGGGAAACCATCAGGGAAAACTCGGAAAGGAGTTTTTATATTTAATCCCATTAATTCCCAGTGACCTGTCATTGTATCTTTACCAACAGAAACTTCTTCAAGTTTAGTATAGCTTCCTTCTGGATGTTCTACTGGTGGAACTGTTTTTAAAGGAGCGATATTTCCTAAACCATAACGTTGCATATTTGGTACGTTTAAGCCCACAGTTTCTGAAATATGACCTAAAGTATGTGAACCTGCATCATCAAATTTTGCAGCATCTGGTGCTTCTCCAATCCCTACAGAGTCCATTACAATGACATGTATTCTTTTAAATTTCATCAATTTCATCTCCATTTTCTAAATATTACGAACGCGGATGTGCTTGTTTGTAAATTTCCTTCATTCGTTCATTTGTAATATGTGTATAAATTTGTGTCGTACTAATATCTGAGTGCCCTAGTAATTCCTGCACGATTCGAAGATCGGCACCCGCTTCTAAAATATGTGTTGCAAAGGAATGGCGCAACGTATGTGGGCTCACTTCCTTTGTAATCATCGCCGTCTGAACAATTTTCTTCAAGTTCTTCCAGAAGCCTTGACGTGTAAACGGTCCTCCACGATGATTTAAGAACAATACATTTGATAACTTCTTCTCATCTTCTAAGGCAGGACGGGCATATTCCAAATAGTTTTGAATCCAATTGGTTGCTTCTTGACCGATTGGAATAATGCGTTGTTTATTTCCTTTCCCAATCGTTTGTAAGAATCCAAGCTCTAGATGCAAATCGCTGAGTTCAATGCTAATCAGTTCACTCACCCGCATCCCGGTTGCATATAAGAGTTCCAGCATGGCCTTATCCCTTAGTCCTAAAACCGTTGATGTGTCTGGCACCTCCAGCAACCTGTTCACTTCGTCAATACTGAGCGCT
>CAKAPS010000013.1:0-27673 GCA_916719965.1 uncultured Streptococcus sp. | reverse complement strand
GCCTTTAACTAAATTATATAGCTATCCATCGAGTAATTCTAGAGGGATTGTGATTAAATTATTTATTTCTTCATAATCCAAAATTACTATTTAAATAGGAATTAATTCGGGGTATAATACAGTTACAACAGGTATTGGAGGGGAATATATGAGAGGCAATTCACAGAATGACAAAATTAAGCGAATGGAATTTTATGGGGTTTGTATCTTATCTGTGTTTACGATTACAGCAGGATTCCTTACTCGTCCCTCCGCGCAAGAAAGCGTAGAGACCGTTCAAGCACCACAGACATCGGCTGAACTAAATCAAGAGGCTGCCGCTACACCAAATAAACCTCAGTCTTCACCAACGAATAAGCAAGTTGCTCGCATCACCGCAAGTGGGGATATGCTCTATCACGATATTGTTTATGGAAGTGCATTTGATGGGACATCATACGATTTCAAAAATGACTACGAACAAATTACCCCACTCGTATCCAGCGCAGATCTTGCGATTGGGGATTTCGAAGGAACCATCAATCCAAACGAACCTCTTGCTGGTTATCCGATTTTTAACGCGCCCGAAGAAGTGATTCAGAGTATTAAGGACGCCGGATACGATGTACTCGACTTAGCGCATAACCACATCCTCGATACAGGCATCGAAGGGTTGAAATACACAGCCAATGCTTTTCGTAAAAACGGACTTGATATTTTCGGAGTAAAAGTCGACCCCTCTGAAGGCATTCTTGTAAAAGAAGTCAATGGCATTAAAGTCGCTATTCTTGGATTCGCGTATGGATTCAACGGAATCGAAGCCACTCTCACCGACGAAGAATACAACAATCACCTTTACGATTTGAATATGCAAAGAGTGAAGCAGCTCATCCAACGTGCTGAAGAAATTGCCGACATTACGATTGTATTGCCACAAATGGGAGAAGAATATCACCTTCATCCAACACAAGGACAAATTGATACGTATCACCAAATGATTGAATGGGGTGCCGATGTGGTTTTCGGCGGACATCCACATGTAATCGAACCAACCGAAACCATCACAAAAGACGGCGAAAAGAAATTCATCATCTACTCAATGGGGAACCTCCTTTCTAACCAACGCGTCGAAACCTTAGAAAACATCTGGACCGAACGTGGCGTGATTATGGATATCACTATTGAAAAAGAAAACGGAAAGACGACTCTTACAAGCGTTAAAGCTCACCCAACATGGGTTTCACGGACCGAAATCGACCGTAGCTTTATGGAAGGACCTGCTTACGACTATCAAGTCTTTCTCGCTGAAAACTATATGCCAGGCGGCCCTCTAGAGCATACCGTCGATAAAGAAACGCTTGAGCGAATCCAATCCGCTTATACCGAAGTAAACGAACTATTAAATATTAAATTCTAAATACGCAAAAAGGCGCCTCCTACTCGACAGGAAGCGCCTTTTACGATTTTAAATTAACCAACACGTTCTGAAACGTATTTAATAATTTTATTTGGAGTATCGATTTCTTCGTAAGTCACTTCTGTTGGAGCCACTTCGATACCAAACTCTTCTAAGCGAACAAGTAGTTCAACGAATGCTAATGAATCCATTAACCCTTCTTCTTTTAAGTTGATGTCTTTATCTTCGTATACTACTTCATCTTCGCAAATTTCTTCTAAAATTTCTAAAATTCTTTCTTCCACGGAAATCCCTCCTATTGCATTGAAATTAATTTACTTATCCATAATAATGGTTTTCCTGAAAAAATCAAGAATCCTAACATTACTAAATGCATCGTAATGAGCCAGCTTGTGATTTTATACCATGTCTTATTCTTGTTTTTCTTATAAAACTTCGACTTCTTCTGATACCATTCAAATGACGCCATCAGCACTCCGTGATACACACCGTAGATGATGTAGTCCAGCGTCACCCCATGCCAAAATCCCATGAAGGTCATATTGATCATATAGGCCACCATCGCCGTCGTCAGTCTCTTCTTGAAGACTTTCTTACGCATGAATCGCATTACAACACGTGAGAACACAAAGTCACGCAGCCATGTCGATAGCGTAATATGCCATCTGTTCCAGAAGTCTTTAATATCGATACTGATAAATGGGAAGTTAAAGTTCATCGGCGTTTCAACACCTAGAATATTACTTGCCCCTACTGCCATTAAACTGTATCCAGCAAAGTCAAAGAACAAGTATGCGGTGTAAAGATACATATACCCGACGAGATAGGTCACATCTTTCCCCATCGGCCCATTCATCTGTTGAAATACCATTCCGGATAATACCAACTTATAGAATAAACCTAACACTAACCTAAAAATACCTGTACCTGCGAGTTCTAAATACTCCACTCGGCTTCTTTGTTTCTGCCAATCGTCCATAAATCTGCGACTACGGTCAATCGGTCCGGAACTAAGCGCTGGAAAGAATAACAAGAAATGTGTGTAATCGAGAACAGACATCGGCTTTTCAATCAACCCGTCATACATCTCAACTATGATTTGGACTAATTTGAAGGTCATATAAGAAATTCCTAAAAAGCCAAATCCATTCACGTGAAATACTGGTAATAGTTTTACCACTATTAACGGCAATCCTGCTAACAACACCATGATTGACATCGTCTTCTTGCGATCTTTCAACTTAGAGGTTAGCTGCATCAAAATGTACCCTAACACTACAAATCCCAGAAGTGCAAACAGTTGGTCTGGCGTTTTGATAAACACGAAATAGACCATCACTAGCGAGAATAGTAATGATAGATAATACGTAGATTTTTGAAAGACATTTAATATGCACGCTACGATTAAGACGAGTCCTAGCGTCATGAAGAAAGAGAGACCTTCAAAATAATGCATCGACTACACAAGCTCCTTTAATTGTTTTTTATCAATTTTACCGTTATTATTCAACGGCATTTCGTCTAAGAAGACGACTTTCTTTGGAATCATATATTCCGGCACATGTTGCGCCAATTCTTTTTTCACGAGTTTAACTGTTTCAAAACGTTTTTCAATCGGTTCGTTATATACGACAAATGAAGTAATGGATTTTACTTTCCCATCTGCCATTGAAGGAACCGTTGCGGCCTGACGAATTTTCGGATTCTTCAACAAGTTATTGTCGATATCCTCCAACTCGATACGGTGACCATGTAATTTGATTTGGAAATCGATTCGCCCTTCACAGAATAACAAATCTCCTTCAAAATGTCCCACGTCTCCAGTACGATACGCACGCTCACCATCCACTTCAAAGAAATGTTTCGCATTCATTTCAAGATTTTCATAATAGCCTTTTGCTACTGTATTTCCGTAAATAATAATTTCTCCATTTTCTGGGCCGTCAATCAAGACAGTCGTCCCAGGTTTAATCACACCTACCGGCAAATTATCTGGATACTTCTCTAACAACTCTCGTGTTAGCGGCATCCACGTTACCATAACGGTTGATTCCGTTGGTCCATACGTATTCACCACTTCCGCACGTGGGAATCGTTCCATTAGCTTTTCAACGGTTGTACTGAATAACTTTTCCCCGCAGAAGACGAACTGCTCTAATTCAGGAAGTAGTTCTTCGTTGAAACTCGGATCTACTAAGCACATTTCCGCAAATGATGGCGTTGAAATCCATACTGTTGCTTTTGATTCGGCTAATGTTTTAAACAACACTTTGAAATCTTGCAAGTGCTCTTTGTCAATTTGAACAAGTGGCGCATGCATATAGAGCGCTGGCCAAAGTGACATCACTGATAAATCAAATGAGAATGGTGGATGTCCAAGGAAAACTTGTGGGCCTTCCTCTTTGTAATACCCTGTGTACCAATCCAAGAAGTTGTTCAAGTTATTGTAAGTAATAGAAACTCCTTTTGGTTTTCCTGTACTTCCAGAAGTAAAGATAATATAGAAAATATCTTCTCCTTGAACATAATGCTCTTTTGAAATACGTTTCGTCGTAGAAGCAATCACTTCTTTAGCTTCAGGAACTGTCAATGTTGGTGCGTCTAGTGAAATTTCTTCACTCACGAGAACGACTGGGCTCTTAACCGTTGCGATAATATCTTCAACGCGGTCAATTGGTGTATTCACATCAACCGGGCAATAGGCATGACCTGATTTTACACAAGCCAAGAAGTACACCAACATAAATGGATGCTTATGACCATAAACCACGATTGGAGATTTATTTCCTTTGTACGTTTCATGTAAGTACGCCGCTAGCTTATCTGAATACTCCCAGACAAGGCTTGCTGTCAACTCTTCTTCCGGCATTAAATCGTGTCGGTAAACAACTTTATCTTGTTTCGTATTTAGTTCTAATTGTTCTAATAATGGTTTCATAATCCGCTCCCGAGCACCTTTTTAAAATCTCTTTCTGAAAAACAACTGTTCTATTTTCAGACACAAAAGAATTATAGCATACGGCTTCTTTCTTGCCTATTACATTTCAATAAATATTATAGTTTTTTAACGTTTTAAAATGAAAAAGAGGCCGAAAAACATTTCGACCCTTCCCACTCTTTTTTAAGCAAGTCTGCTTAAGAAATACTTCACTTCAATTTCAACACCAAGCGCTAATACTCGCTCATCGATATCGAATTTTTCATGGTGATGCCCATAAGCTGTCTCTTCTCCAGATTGGCTACCAAGTAAGCCATAAACACCAGGTTTATTCACTACGTAATCCGCAAAGTCATCGGCACCCATAGATGATTCGTATTTTGTGATTAGGTTGTCGATTCCTTCTACTTTCGAAACTACTTTTTGGAATTCTTCTGCTAGCTCTGGAGTGTTAATCACTGGAGCTGCCGCATCATACCAATCGATTTCAAATTCGCAACGGTTCAGTTCAGCGATTCCTTTAGCGATACGCGTTACCGCTTCTTTTAAATGCGCACGTGTTTCGTGGCTAAATGCACGAATCGTCCCTTCGATTTCAGCGTCGTTTGCTACGATATTGTAGCGAGTTCCCGCATTTAATTTCCCAACTCCGACAACAGCACGGTCGATTGGATTCACTTCGCGAGCGACGATGGTTTGCAGCGCAACAACAACTTCACTGGCTGTCACAAGCGCATCATGTCCTAAATGAGGACGACCTACGTGAGCGCTCTTTCCTGTGATTTTGATTTTGAAAATATCACACGAAGCATTCACTGGTCCACCTTCGACCGCAAACGATCCAACGGGTAGTCCTGAATTTACGTGAATCGCAAAAGATTCATCGATATTATCGATTTTTCCAGAAGCGACAAATTGCTTCGCTCCCGCACCGATTTCTTCTGCAGGTTGGAACGCGATTAAGACCGTTCCGGCAAATGAATCTTTCAATTCATTCAAGACTCTAGCCGTTCCTAGACCCATTGTCGTATGCGCATCATGTCCACAAGCATGGTTTAATCCTGGACGTTTAGACGCATAAGGTTTACCAGTGCAGTCAGGAAGTTCTAGCGCATCGATATCGGCACGAAGTAAAACGGTCTTTCCTTCGCCTTTGCCCCCTTTAATAATGGCTAAAGTTCCTGTTTCAGCCACTTTTTCAAATGGGATTCCAAATGCAGTTAATTCTTTTTGAATGTAGGCAGCAGTATCGTACTCTTTTAAGCTTGATTCTGGGTTTTCGTGAAAATGTCTTCTTGTTGCGACAAGATATTCGTTTAACGCTTGTGCTTTTTGTTTAATTTCGCTCATCGTCTTTGCCTTCTTTCATTGAATAAAGAGGCATGCTAAGCACGCCTCTTAAGGTTTTGTTATTTCAAAGTAGCTTTTTCCCAAACTGGTACGTTAGCACCTTTTGAAACTTCTTCGATTTTCTTAGCTGTTTCTGGTGATTGGTAGTATTCTACGATTTTTTTGTATACTTCGTTGTTTTCGTTACCTTCTTTAGCAGCGATTACGTTGTAGTAAGGTTGTGAAGAATCAGTAATTTGTTCAATAAAGATAGAGTCTTTTGTTGGTTGGAATCCAGCTTCAACAGCGAAACCGTTGTTGATTAATGAAGCAGCAACATCATCTAAAGCACGAGCTGTTTGTCCAGCAGGTAATTCTTTGATTTGGATGTTTTTAGGATTTTCAACGATATCATCTTTAGTTGCTAAAGTGTTGTTAGGATCTTTTAATTTGATTACGCCAGCTGCGTGTAGTAAACGTAATGCACGTGAGTTGTTTGAAGTATCTTCAGGAATAGCAATTGTATCGCCATCTTTTAATTCACTTACGTTTTTGATTTTCTTAGAGTAAACACCCATTGGAGCAATAACTGTGTATCCGATTGGTTTGATGTGTGTTCCTTGCTCTTTGTTGAAACGTTCTAGGTAAATAATTGTTTGGAAAGAGTTCAAATCAACGTCGCCGTTTTCTAACGCTTGGTTAGGTTGTACGTAGTCAGTGAATTCTACTAATTCAACTTCAATACCTTCTTTTTCTTTCAAGCGAGCAATAACATCGTCCCAAACTTCGTGGTTACCAGCGTTAACCCCGATTTTAACGTGTTTGTTTTCTTGTTTTGCTTCTGATGAAGCTGAGCTTGATGAGTTTGATGTTTGTGCAGCTCCACATGCCGCTAATGTTAATGCTGCCGCTGCAGCTACGAATAATTTTTTAATGTTCATTTTGTTTTTCCCCTTTTTGTGTTGGTTTGATTTTTTGTTTTTGGATGAGATGTCTCACATCCTGGTGTAGTTAAGTTCGGGCTGTGAGGCTCGAATTCGGTGTAGTTGAGTTCGGAAAAGCAGAGGCTCAAGCCTTTCGAGGTTAGTCCGCACGACTTGTTCCAAGTCCCTTGCGGCTAACCTGCGAACCGTCATCGCCTCTAACCGCTTTTCCTCACATCCTGTGTAGTTGAGCTCGCAATCGCAGAAATGGCGTGCGTTTCCCGAAACATCCGCAGAACGTTTCACGTTCCTTCCGGTGTTCCGGTCCAACGTTCCATTTCTGAACGCGATTGCTCACATCCTGGCTTTTACTTAGTGGCTTTTTTCTCTAAATAGTCACCGATTGCTTGGGTGATGAAGACGATGATTAACATGATAATTGTAGCTACCACGATTACGTCTCCTTGGAATCGGTTATAACCTCGTGAGATGGCTACGTTACCGATACCGCCGGCACCAAACGCTCCGGCCATGGTTGTTAAACCAATTAAGCTGATAATTGTTAGTGAGCTTGCACGGATTAAGCTTGGCAAGCCTTCTTTTAAGTACACACGGAAGATAATTTCTAGCGGTGTACATCCCATTGCTTCACTCGCTTCGATAACCCCTTTATCTACTTCGGTCAACGCTAATTGCACTTGACGAGAATAGAATGGAACGGTTGCGAATACTAGCGGAACAATCGCTCCTGGAATACCAATGGTTGTTCCTACGATTGCACGAGTTACTGGAATCAGTAACATGGCAAGAATGATAAATGGAATTGAACGGAATAAGTTCACGACTTTATCAAGTATCAAGTACAATGGTTTGTTTTCAAGGATGTTTCCTTCACGTGTTACAACTAGTGTCACCCCTAAGGCAATTCCTAAGATTCCGGCGATTAAACCTGTTAAACCAACCATGATTAATGTATCAAATGTGGCTTTTTGAATTTCCGCCCATACTTTGGCATCGATGTTTGGAAACCAAGTTTTAAAATCAATAAAGGCTAATAAATTCATCTTAGGCACCTCCCTTTGCTTCTTCTAAAACATCAACAGACACACCTTGTCCTTTAATGTAAGAAAGTGCATTTTCGATGCTTTCTTTTTCACCAGAGAGACCAACCAATAATGTCCCAACTGGAGTCTCTTGGATGATTTCCACGTTCGCGAATAAGATGTTCGCTGCTACTTGGAATTGAGTCGATAATTTCGTAATCAACGGTTCCCCTGTTGAAGCACCGACGAATGAAATTTTCACTAAGTAATCTCCATCTTTCAGATTCAATAACTGTTCGTGTGAGATAACTGTTTCAATTCCTTGGTTGATATGCGTTGCTGTATCGATAAAGTCTTTTGTTAAGTTGCGTTGTGGATTTGTGAAGATATCAAGCACTGTTCCTTGCTCAATCACTTCACCGTCTTCCATTACGGCAACCTTATTACAGATTTCTTTAACAACTTGCATCTCATGCGTGATAATCACAATCGTAATTCCTAATTGCTCATTAACTTTCTTCAATAACTCTAAGATTGAGTATGTTGTTTTAGGGTCAAGCGCACTTGTCGCTTCGTCACAGAGCAATACGTCTGGGTCATTAGCTAACGCACGGGCGATCGCCACACGTTGTTTTTGTCCCCCAGAGAGTTGACTTGGATAGCTATTTGCCTTATCTTCAAGACCAACCAATTGCAGTAGAGAATCAACTTTCTCTTTAATTTCTTTCTTCGTTAACTTCACCAATTTTGGTTCCGCGGTTGGATCAACAGCTGTTTCTCCTTCTTCCACTAGCGGTTTCTTCGCTTTTTTCAGCGGGAAAGCCACATTGTCAAAGACGCTTAACGTATTCATTAAGTTGAAGTGTTGGAAAATCATCCCAATTTTCTTACGTGCATCACGCAATTCATTTGGTTTCAATTTCAATAAATCTACGCCATTGACTTCCACATTTCCACTAGTAGGACGTTGCAGTAAGTTAATAGTACGAACTAGAGTACTTTTACCAGCGCCACTATATCCGATAATTCCATAGATATCCCCGTCTTCCACATCGACAGAAACATTTCGAACGGCTTTTACGACTTTCTTGCCTTGCGTAAAGGTCACGTCGATATTTTCTAATTTAATCATGTGTTCTCCTTTCTTTTCTTCAAACAAAAATCGTCCCTCGCTAACATGGGTTAGCAAAAGGACGAGTCAAATTCTCGTGTTACCACCTTTGTTTATAGTATTCTCACAAATACTATCTCCGTCTGTTTCAATCAAAACAGAAAGCTGTATCGGGCTTACCCGTAATCGCCTAATCATTCAACGATTAACACTCCGAGGCCATCTTCAAAGCTTCCACTCATGTCTCTTTTCACCACCCGAGACTCTCTACTGAAAAGTTCCACTTTTACTCTTCTCATCAACGTGTCTTATAAACATGTTAATAGGATACCAACAAACCACCTTCTAGTCAATTAACACTTTTTTATTGCCGGTTATAACTATTGGTTATATCAGTTTTAAAACTACTATATAATAGCTAATATTTTTCTAGCCTTTCATTTTCTTGTACAATGAGAATGACAACCTCGAAAGGAGCTTTCTTATGGAGCACGAATTAATTCCTTATAAAACAATGCCGACTTGGACGGCGACAACTTTACCCGAGCCCTTCCAAAAAATGCATAATACCAAAGTAGGGACTTGGGCACACCTCACGATTTTAGAAGGCGCGCTTACCTTCTATGAACTAGACGAAGACGGAAATATTTTATCCCAGCATCTCTTTACAAAAGATTCTGAAATCCCATTTGTCGAACCTCAAGCATGGCACCGCGTTTCTCCAGCAAGTGATGACTTGAAATGTTATCTGACTTTCTATTGCGCTCCTGAAGATTATTTTTCGAAAAAATACGACCTCACGCGTACACACTCAGAAGTGATTGAGGCAACACCGAAGTTTCCTAAAGGAAAGGTGCTCGATCTTGGAAGTGGCGAAGGAAGAAATAGCTTATACTTGGCGAAGAAAGGCTTCGATGTGACTTCGCTCGATATCAACTCGATGAGTCTTGCGAAATTATCTCAGATTGCGGAAGCAGAAGGGCTTAATATCGATATTCAACCTTATAATATTGAGAGCGCAGATATTCCAGGAGGACTCTATGACGTCATTATTTCAACAGTGGTCTTGATGTTCTTAGATCCTTATGCAATTCCAGATGTGATTGAAAATATGCAAACACACACGGCGCCTGGTGGGTTCAACCTCATCGTGGCGGCCATGTCGACAGAAGACGCGCCATGCCCAGTGAACTTTCCGAAGACATTTGCAAGCGGCGAATTGAAAGACTACTACGCAGGCTGGACATTGCATAAATATAATGAAGACTTTGGCCAACTCCATAAGACAGACGAGAACGGCAATCGTATTAAGATGAGATTTGTGACCATGTTGGCACAAAAGTAAGGATACGAAGGCGAACGGTCAGGACCGAATCATTGGACTGATATGACGCAAAGGACTTTGAAAAAGTCGTGCGGACATATCAGGAAATGGACGTCGGGCTCACAGGACTGCAAAACTTCGCACTGTGAAGTTTTGCTTCCAGAATGTCCGCAGAATTTATTTATCCTCGTGATACATTCTCATGTTTATACGCATCCACTTCAACGCAGTGGTTTATTGACATTCTTTTCATCACTCGTGATTCAAGAATGTCTAATAAACTGTGCGGGCGAAAGACAACGAAGCAAAAAGAGCTCACACTGTGAGCTCTTTTTTGTCTTCTGTCTTTCTGCCTCGCATCCTGTGTAGTTGAGTTCGGAAAGGCATAGGCTCAAGCCTTTCGAGTTTAGTCCGCACGGCCTTACAGACCGCTTACGGCTAAACTGCGAACCGTCATCGCCTATAAGCGCCTTTCCTCACATCCTGTTATTTGATATACAGAGTATCTCCTTTTAATACAAAGGTTGTACCTTCAGTGATGGTTTCACCTGTTAAGACTAAGACGTCTTTTCCATCTTTTGTTTCATCAACAATTCGATATTCGCCGTCTTTTTTCACAACTAGCACATTATATTTTGAGTTTTTCTCTTCTTCTGTAGTAGGGATTACAAGCGCTTCTGTTACTCCTGTTAATTCAACTGCTTTTGAGAAATTATTATCTTTAACGATATAAAATTTACCATTTATTTTAACAATGCTGTATCCATCATCGATAGCTTTATTCATCTCAGCATTCTTCAACTCTTCTGATTCAGTTGTTGAGTTTTTGTCTTTAACGCTATCCGCTGCTTGTTTAATTTTAGCAGCAGCTTCGTTTAATTTGTTTTGATTATCTTGCAAGGCTTGTTGCACCACTTGAGAATTTTTCACTTGTTCTTGTTGCGCTTTTTGGCGTTCCTGTTTTGCTTGAAAACGTTGGAAACGTAAAAATGCATACACTGCAATAATCACAATCGAGATAATCACGCTCAAAATACGACGTCCTTTATTTTCCACTTACATTCACTCCTATAATAAGATAAGCTTATTTTATCATAAACCCGCTTTGTTTCCTATCCTATAAGCACCAAAAAAGCACTTCGGCATTACTACCAAAGTGCTCAATTTTATAAATGATCTGTTCCAGGCGTTCCAGCCGTCTCTGCAGAAGTTGTTTCTGTTGGTGCAGGAGCTGGTGTGTAAGACTCAATTTTCGTTAAATCAACGGTTGCTGTCTTAGACCCGTCACTCCATGGAATTTCATACGCTCTTCCAGAGTAAACCCAATTTTGTTTTCCAGCTTCTTGGTCTTTTGCTGATTGGTCTAACTGTTCCTTCATCCATGCTGTAGCTTGGTCCAACGTCGCAAACTCTTGTCCCGTATTCCCTAACGGTTTCAAGCGTTGCGGTGGTGTTGCTACTGTTTCTGAACTTGAAGTAACTGTAGGAACTTCAGTTGGAGTTGCTTCTCTTGTCTGAGGACCATTTTCTGACTCTTCTCTTCTGCGCTCTTGGCTTGGAGTTGCCTGCGCAACATTTCCTTGAACGTTTCTTGCGTTCTTTTCTTCTTCAGTAACCACTTGTTTTTCTGTAGTTACAGATTCAGTTGTTGGAGCTTGAGTTGTCTCTTGCTTTTTCTCGGCGACTTCTTTCTTTTCAGTATTACTTGAAGGAGTTGACGAATTTGCTGGCGCACTTGTTTGTACTTCTACGACTTGAGTCACTTTTTGCATCGGACTCATCGCTTGTGAAATACCGTAAACACCTGCTAGCATCGCTAAAGATAGGCCAAGCGTAATTCCCAATTGACTCGCTAAACCTAATGATTTAAAACCTTCTTGTATTTTCACTAAAAATGCTTTCATCGTCCATCCCCTTTCTCCTTTTATTTTTATTCAAACTATTATACCATATTTTTTCATATTTGTTGAATGAAAAATATATATTATCACAAATTTAATTATTATTGCAACAGTATCTAGCAACTTTGTTTGTGAAAAGTTATTAACAAAAATTTCACAATTTATTTTACCTATTTTTATGCACTTACATTATATATGAAAATTGTTTCAATTGCCAGACAATTCCACTACAAAGGCTTGCCATGGAGAAAGTTTGTAAGCGTGTAAATCTGTAACCTCATTTTCTGTATTAGCCACCAAAACCTTATTAAATCGGGCATCTACAGAGATTTCTTCCTCGGAATCTGATAAATTCACGACCGTTAACCATCTTTCTTCCCCAAGCGTGCGATAATATGCGAACACATTAGAAGACGTTTCAAGAAGCTCATAATCGCCCCAAACCACGATTGGATGGTCTTTTCTAAGCTGAATGAGTTTTCGATACGTATGGAATACAGAGTCTGGATTTTGTAGCTCTGCTTCTACATTAATCTCTTTGTAGTTTGGGTTGAGAGCTAACCAAGGTGTCCCCGTTGTAAATCCCCCTTTCGCTTCGGCAGTCCACGGAATTGGTCTACGCGCATTGTCTCTCCCCTTTGCATTTAGAGATTCCATAATCGACTCAACGCTAAATCCTCTAGCAATACGATCATGATACATATTAATGGACTCAATATCATCCAACTCTTCTATGCTAGAAACTGGAGTATTCGTCAGTCCAAGCTCCTCGCCTTGATAAATATAAGGAGTTCCTTTCATCATATGTAGCAGAATGGCGAATGCCTTGGCACTGCGAACACGATATTCCTTATCATTTCCCCAGCGTGACACGATTCTTGGTAGATCATGGTTGTTCCAGAATAGTGAATTCCAACCTTCGTTTCCAAGTTCCGTTTGCCATTTTGAAAGAACCGCCTTTAATTCACTTACATCGAGCGGTTTAAGGTCCCACTTTTCTTTCCCTGGCTCATTGTCTAAGAGTGAATGTTCAAATTGAAAGACCATCGATAATTCATGACGTGCTGGATTTGAATAGAGCTTCGCGATTTCTGGCGTCGCTCCCCATGTTTCCCCAACCGTCAATAAATCTTTGTCTCCGAAAGTTGCCTTATTCATTTCTTGTAGGTATTCATGCAATTTTGGCCCATTTGACGTAATCCCTTCTAAAGGAATCTTCCCGATTAAATCAATCACGTCCATGCGGAATCCGCCAACGCCCTTATCAATCCAGAAATTCATCATGTCATAGACTTCACGGCGCACTTTGTCATTTTCCCAGTTCAAATCAGGTTGTCTTTGACTAAATAAATGCAAGAAATGTTGACCACTGGCTTCATCGTATTTCCATGCACTACCTAAAAAGACTGACTGTAAATCTGTGGGTGCTCCGCCATCTTCGGCAGGATCTGCCCACACATAGTAATCACGGTATGGATTGTCTTTTCCTTTTCTTGACTCAATAAACCAATGATGTTCATCAGACGTATGGTTCACAACGAGGTCCATAACAATTTTTATACCGCGCTTATCCGCTTCTGAAATCAACTCTTCCATATCCGTCATCGTTCCGAACTCATCCATAATGTCTTCATAGTCAGAAATATCATAGCCATTATCATCATTTGGCGACTTGTATACTGGAGAGAGCCAAATCGCTCCGATTCCTAGCGTGTGTAAATAGTCAAGTTTTTCAATAATTCCTCTTAAATCGCCAATCCCATCTCCGTTTGAATCTTTAAAACTACGTGGGTAAATTTGATAAACGACGACTTCTTGCCACCAATGTTTTTCCATAACGCTCGCTCTTTTCTATATGAAGTTTATGCATCTCCATCATAGCCCTAAATCCGCATAAATACTATATGTTTTTCGAATACTATTCCATTAAATTTGTATGACAAAAACCAAAATAAAAAGGAGAAAAAACAGAAATTCTGCTTTTTCTCCACTTCTTAAATAAATACTGCAAAAATTTGTGCGCCAATAAGAGTAATAATCCCCGAAATTACGATGGATAAACCACTCATCGCACCTTCAACTTCCCCTAATTGCATCGCACGTGCTGTCCCAATCGCATGAGAAGACGTTCCAATCGCAATCCCTTTTGCGACCGGATGCGTAATGCCTGTTACTTTACAGATGATTTCACAGAACATATTTCCAAGAACCCCTGTAAGAATAATCACCGCTACGGTAATAGTCACATATCCACCAGACTCTTGAGACAAGCCCATACCGATGGCTGTCGTAATTGATTTTGGCAGTAAGGTTACGTATTCTTCGTGCGTTAATTGGAAAAGCAATGATAACACCCAAACTGTACATAGACTCGTCAATACCCCTGCACTAATTCCTGCAAAGATGGCGCCTTTATGCTTTTTCAATTGTTCGATTTGTTGATACAACGGAATCGCTAAACAAACCGTTGCGGGCGTTAAGAGATAACTTAAGCTATCCGCACTCGCATAATAGCTATCATAATCGATATTAAAGACATTTAATACGATAATGACGAAAATAATCGCTACAAGTAGCGGATTGAAGATTGGCCATTTATAACGGTCACGTAAAAATACACCAATTTCAAAACCGATAATACTAATCACGAGCCCGATTGTTGCTGTATTAAGAACGAGTTGATTCACCATCTTGGGCTCCTTTCTCGAGGACGTATTGCGTTACTTTTCCCGAAACAATCATTACTACAAATGTCGTAATAATCGTGATGATAGATACTGGCACAATAATACGATGCAATTGATCCCACGATTCGATAATTCCAACGGCAGCCGGGATAAACATCAGTGACATAATCTCGATTAAAAATGTCCCTGCTTGATACACTTTTTCAATTTTAACAACACCCGTCATTAATAAAGTCATCATTAAGACAAGTCCATAGATGCTTGCTGGAATCGGAAGAGGGATGTAATATTTCATGATTTCACCGATACAGGTCACAATCATAATCCAGCCAAACTGCTTAAAATATTTCATTAGATCTCCTTTAGTAAAAAAGCACTCTATTCAAGCCATGCTCGAATCGCGTGCAGGTCTCTTTCGTCTATAACATTCAGTCTGGAAAAGCTCTCTCTTCCAACTTGCCCTCATAGTATATTCAAATGTACAGAAAGTCAACTACAACCCTGTGAACATTTGTTACTTTTAGTGTTCTAAATCTGTCCTGTTTACGTGAATCACTTTTCGAAATTATCATTTATGATAATTATCAAATATGATAATTCCATATTTGGTAATTGCGGTTAAACAAAAAACACCCCGTCTAAGGCGAACCTTAAACGGGGCACTAAATTCAATATTAGTCTAAGTTTTTCATCGTTGGGAATAATAGGACGTTACGGATTGATTGGCTGTTTGTTAGTAACATTACTAAACGGTCAATTCCGATACCTACCCCACCCGTTGGAGATAAACCATATTCCAACGCTTGGATGAAGTCTTCATCGTGTGGATGTGCTTCGTCGTTCCCAGCTGATTTTTCTTCTACTTGTTTCATGAAACGTTCACGTTGATCGATTGGGTCAGTCAACTCAGTGAAGCCATTTCCGTACTCTTTTGTACAGATGAAGCATTCGAAACGATCTGTGAAGCGTGGGTCTTCATCATTTTTACGGGCTAATGGAGATACTTCCACTGGATGTCCGTAGATGAAGGTTGGTTGGATTAATGTTTCTTCAACGAAAGTTTCGAAGAATTCGTTCACGACATGTCCAAATGTCATTGAATCTTCGACTTTCACGCCTTTTTCTTTCGCGATAGCGCGTGCTTCTTCGTCTGTCATATGTGGCCAGAAGTCAACGCCTGTTACTTCTTTAATTGCATCTACCATATGAATTCTCTTCCATGGAGCTTTTAATTCCACTTCATGTTCGCCATAAGGAACTAATGTTGTACCTAATACTCTCTTGGCAACGTCTGAGATGATTCCTTCTGTTAAATCCATGACATCTTTGTAGTCTGTGTAAGCTGTATAGATTTCGATTGAAGTAAATTCAGGGTTGTGAGTTGTATCGATACCTTCGTTACGGAACACACGTCCGATTTCATATACACGTTCCATCCCACCTACTACTAAACGTTTTAAGTGTAACTCAGTAGCGATACGCATGTATAATTCCATATCTAACGCATTGTGGTGTGTGATAAATGGACGAGCATTTGCCCCACCCGCTAATGTGTGCAGTACTGGAGTTTCAACTTCTAAGTAATCACGTTCGTCTAAGTAACGACGGATTTCACGGATGATTTTACTACGTGTAACGAAACGGTCAAAGCTTTCGCGGTTACTGATTAAGTCTAAGTAACGTTGACGGTATTGTTGTTCTACGTTTGTTAATCCATGATATTTATCAGGAAGTGGACGAAGCGCTTTTGTTAAATGAACGAATTGTTCTGCTTTAACAGATAACTCACCAGTGTTTGTGACCATGACAGTCCCTACAACACCAACGATGTCTCCTAAGTCTGCTTTTGTGAAGACTTCGTACGCATCATCTCCAACAGCATCTTTACGCACGTAAATTTGGATTTGGCCTTTGCCATCTTGGATGTGGGCAAAACCAGCTTTTCCTTTTCCACGTTTTGTCATCAACCGTCCAGCAATTTGAACAGTTACAGGCTCTTGCTCACTAAGAGATTCCTTTGTAGCTCCTTCAAATTGTTTGTGGATTTCTTCAGTTGTGTTTTTTTGTTTGAAGCCAGTACCGAAAGGATCGATTCCTTTTTCGCGTAACTGACTCATTTTTTCACGACGAACTTGTAATTGGTCATTTAATGTTTCTTGTGTTTCTACTTCGAAAGACACGTTTGTTCCTCCTTTGAACGCTGCTTGTTCTTCATAACTCTCCTTATTGTACCAAAAGAAGAGGCTTTATTGAAAGTATTTCAAGGCTTTTTCCTTAAATTTCTGCCAAGCGTTGTTTTTGACGTTCTTCACGCTCTAAATGTTCTACCACGAATTGGTCTAATAACGCTTCTACGGTTTGTAAATTCTCAGCTTCATTGATAGCTACTTTTGTTTTAGAGGCACGTGGCACTCCTTTTAAATAATAGCCTGCAAGTTTACGGAATTCTTTCGTTGCGACTACTTCGCCTTTAAGGTTTGCAAGTCGTTGTAAGTGTAATTTTGCAATTTCGATTTTCTCTGGAACGGTATTTTCAGGAAGCAATTCGCCTGTTTCTAAATAATGAACCGTTTGGCGAATCATCCAAGGGTTCGCTAAAGCTGCACGCCCAATCATCACGCCGTCCACGCCTGCGATGTCAATCATGCGTTTGGCATCTTCTGGGCTACGAACGTCTCCGTTTCCGATTAAAGGAATGCGCGTTAAGTTCTTCTTCACTTCACCAAGAATTTCCCAGTCAGCTTTCCCATCATACATTTGAACACGTGTACGCCCATGCATCGCAACAGCGCTAGCACCGGCACGTTCTGCAGCAAGGGCATTTTCAACCGCATATAAATGCTCGTGGTCCCATCCTGTACGCATCTTCACTGTTACAGGTTTATCCACTGCGTCAACTACTGCCGCAACCATTTCGTATACTTTATTTGGGTCGAGTAACCATTTTGCTCCGGCTTCTGCCTTAATCACTTTGTTTACAGGGCATCCCATATTGATATCGATAATGGCAGCTTCTGTATTCTCAGCCACGTATTTGGCCGCTTCGACTAAAGTATCTTTATTTCCGCCCATGATTTGAACGCTGAGTGGATACTCATTTGGCTCGATATGAAGCATGCTTAATGTTTTCTCATTACGAAATTGAATCCCTTTGTCGCTGATCATTTCGCAAACGACTAAACCGGCACCGAATTCTTTTACAGTAACACGGAAAGCAGAGTTCGAAATCCCAGCCATCGGGGCCACAACTACGCTATTATCAATTTGAATATCTCCAATTTTGAAACTCATCTTAATCTCCTTTTTCAATCTTTGAATCGTCTATCAAGTGAACGACTTTTTCTAACTCAATCGAAAAGCACGAGCTGCATCACCAATAGTGAGTGCGACTCGTGCGCTAAGTTCACTTATTTCTTGCCGGATTATTGTACCATAACCCGCGCCTTCTTGCATTTGATTCCCCTTAATAAAAGAGTCTCATCGAAAGAAGCAAGTACGTAATGAGGAATCCACCTGTTAAGAATAACTGCCATCCCGTTTCGTTCAGTGTTTTTAGTTTAAACGAAATCAAACTAAACAATGAGAAACTGAGAAGCAACCCCACTGCCGCCACTCCAAGAATATACAGCATCACAAGGATCAGTTTCTCCCCTACTAAGAAAAAGTTACCCGCTCCTAACATCGCCACAAAGAAAAGGACCCATGAAATCCACATCAAAACAGTAGCGACTTTATGCATTTTTACTAATCCTGGTTGTTTTTCAAAATGTCGTGCTTCCATAAATCTCTTCCTCCTAAACCTTTTTTATCAATATCTAATGACTCCAGTGAAGAGCAATAACAAAAAGGTGAGCCAAGCGCCTGTAAGTAGTAGTTGCCACCAAGTATCTTTAACCGATTTTTCTTCGAGTGCAATGAAAACATACATCATGAAACTCACAAACGTCATAATCATGAGAATCGGCATGATGAAGATGGCAATCAACAGTCCTCCTGGAACACCACGACTGGTCATGAAAATCCATTGTGGTACTAATCCAAGCCACATCAAGGCTTCTGCAATACTTTTTGCTTTCTCTAGTTTCATGAAAGACCTCCAACCATTATCGAATATTTTGTTTCTGAATTTGTTTGGCAATTGATCTTGGAGCTAGTGATAATAAGCAAATGCAAATCCCAAATAGGAACACCACCAAACCAATCACTTCAATAATACTATTGAACTGCGAAAACACTCCAATCATGAGCGCCAATATGATGGCAGAAAAGCCAACCTTGCGAACAGCCTTTGCGGTTGCTCTGTAATACTCTTCTATCGTTTCAGGAGTAGCCGATGTATATTGCAACTTCACAAGTTCCTGATGCGTTTTTCTCCAATAATTCATCCCCATCCAGAAGATTCCACCGATGGTCATCGCTGAAAATAGCACTAAAATAGCTGCACCGATTTCGTCCATATTTTCAATAGTTTTTACAGACGAATCCATCTCTTCAAACGTCACCAGTGTAATCACCCCACAAATAAATGAGATAAGGGTAAACCACCCTGCTTTGTTTGAACCTTTTTGTTCCATACGAACCTCCTATGTTAGATTCAGTATAAACAAAAATGAGCCGAGACCATAGCCTCGGCTCATTTATTTTAACAATTCTTTATTAATCTAAAATAGTAAATTTCTCGATAAACAATGGACTCACTGAACGGTTTTCGTGAATACGACGAATCGCTTCAGCCATTAATTGGTCAACGCTGATTTGAACAATCTTGCCACCTGTTTTTTCTTCAGGAACTTCGATTGAGTCTGTTACAACTACTTCTTTAATTACTGAGTCATTAATACGGTCTAATGCTGGACCAGATAATACAGCGTGCGTACAGCAAGCGTATACTTCTAGCGCACCTGCATCTTTAATCGCTTGTGCAGCTAGAGTGATTGTTCCAGCTGTATCAATCATATCGTCGATTAATACGGCAACTTTTCCTTTTACTTCACCGATGATGTTCATGACTTCTGCCACGTTTGCTTTTGGACGACGTTTATCAACAATCGCGATTGGTGCATGTAAAAACTCAGCCATTTTACGAGCACGAGTTACCCCACCGTGGTCAGGAGAGACAACAACGATATCTTTATCTTTGAAGTTATTTTCTAAGAAGTGGTTCGCAAGAAGTGGAGCTCCTAATAAGTGGTCCACTGGAATGTCGAAGAACCCTTGAATTTGCGCAGCGTGTAAATCAAGTGTTAACACACGGTCTGCACCGGCTTGAGTAATCATGTTTGCAACTAATTTTGCTGTGATTGGTTCACGAGATTGTGCTTTACGGTCTTGACGAGCGTATCCATAGTAAGGAATAACAATGTTAATTGTTTTTGCACTCGCACGGCGTAAAGCGTCCACCATGATTAATAACTCCATTAAGTTATCATTTACTGGATAAGAAGTTGATTGAACGATATACACATGGCAACCACGTACACTTTCATCGATGTTGATTTTAATCTCGCCATCGCTGAACTGAGTGACAGATACCTGACCAAGTTCTAAACCAATTTCCTCTGCAATCTTTGCCGCTAAAGGACGATTTGAGCTTAAAGCGAATATTTTTAAATTAGGATCGGAATAATGTTCCACAATGATAACCCCCGAAGTTTATTTTATAGTACTATCATACCGTTTTTTGTTTGATTTTTGAATATTTTTGCTAAAAATTTTTGGAAAAATTTTTAGTCTTTTTGAGCAGATGGTAATTTTGAAGCGTAGTCTTCTTTATTTACTTGACGGCTACGCGCAATCGCTAGCGCTCCTGCTGGTACATCCTCGGTAATGGTTGACCCAGCAGCGATAAATACATCATCACCAACTGTAACTGGAGCAACGATGTTCGCATTACATCCGATAAATACATGGCTACCAATTGTCGCACGATGTTTATTTTTACCATCGTAGTTTACAAACACAGTTCCGCAACCAACGTTAATATCTTCGCCAAGGTCGGCATCCCCGATGTATGTTAGGTGACCTACTTTTGTATCAGCCCCAAGTGTTGAGTTCTTCACTTCTACAAAGTTCCCCACATGAACGCGTTCGCCTAATACAGTATTTGGACGTAAGTGTGCAAATGGACCTGCATTGCTGTCTAGTTTCATATGAGATTCTTCAATGTTCGCTGCTAGAAGACGAACGCCGTCTTCTAACACGCTATCACGAACCACGCTATGTGCTCCAATGAAGCAGTTTGAACCGATGACTGTTTTACCTTTTAACATAACACCTGGTTCAATCACAGTGTCCGCACCAATTTGAACAGTCGATTCGATATAAGTTGCTTCTGGGTCGATTAAAGTAACCCCGTTGCGCATATGTTCTTCGTTGATACGAAGGCGCATGTATTTCTCAGCTTTAGAAAGAGCTACACGGTCGTTCACGCCCATTCCTTCGTCGAAATCTTTCATTGGATAAGCAGAGACCACTTCTCCACGTTTTTTCAAGATTTCTAATACGTCTGGTAAGTAGTACTCGCCTTGAGCGTTGTCGTTACCAACTTCGTGTAACGCGCTGAAAAGTGCTACGTTATCGAAGCAGTAAGTACCCGTGTTGATTTCTTTTACTTGTTGTTCTTCAGGAGTTGCGTCTTTTTGTTCCACGTTTTTAAGAACAGAACCGTCAGCGTCACGAATGACACGGCCGTAGCCTGTTGGATCTTCGGCAATCGCAGTCAGAATCGTTGCTTTTGCTCCTGTGCGTTCATGCTCTTCCATTAATGCAGAAAGAGTTTCGCTTGTTAATAATGGAGTATCTCCACAAATCACAATTGTCGTTCCTTCTTTTCCTTTTAGAAGGGATTCTGCTTGTAACACCGCATGTCCTGTCCCTAATTGTTCTGCTTGAACAGCATAAGAAACACGGTCTCCAAGATGGTTTTGTACCATTTCGGCACCATGTCCAACAATCGCTACGATTTCAGTAGCTCCTGTTTTTTCAACTTGGTCAACAACATGCTCTACCATTGGTTTCCCGCAAACTGGATGCATCACTTTGTAAAGGGCAGATTTCATACGAGTCCCTTTACCGGCTGCTAAAATAATTCCGAATTTTTGTTTCATAATAAGCTCCTTGCTCTTTGAATTTCTACCTTCTAATAGTATAGTAGAATGTTGTTTTTTTCAAGAAAACTCTGACTACAAAGAATCTTTTGCCCATAAAAAAAGGGTCCCAGCATGCTAGCCGGGAAACCCAGTTATCCAATAATGGTTTGAAGAATTGGGATGACAATAACGAATAGCACTGTACTTAAAGTCACGATATTCGTTGCGAATTCGACATCTCCATCCCCTTGGTTTGCTAAGATTGGCAATACCGCTAAGGCCGGTGTAGCAGACTGAATCATAAAGGTTTGATATTCTGCAGTTACCATACTAGGCGCCATTAATTTCAAAACTAGAAACATTAATACAGGCGCAACAATAAATCGACCTATTAGCGCTACAATACTATCCTTATCAAATCGAATCGTTTTGATTCCTGCTTTAGCTAACACGATTCCAATATATACGAGTGAAAGCGGGGTTGTTAACCCTCCGATATATCCCAATGTACTAGACACAAAACTTGGGAGTGGAATATTGATTACTAAAAATACTACAGAAACAATAAACCCAAGTAATGGAGCTGGAAGTAATCTCTTCCAATCAAAATGCGATTCTTGTTTTTTCTTTCCATCTTTACTATCACTTGTCATTAAAAAGACACCTAATGTCCAAGTGGAAATTGTATTCGTAATATAGTAAATCAAGAAGTATGCCAAGGCATCATCCCCAAAAAGTGCGATATTTAGAGGTAACCCAATAAAAATCGTGTTTGCATTCACGAATGTATTAATGACAGTCCCTCTTCGCCCTGGAGCCACTTTAAAGGCTTTGACACTTAAGAAGGCAACGATATATCCAAGTGCAAAAGCTATAAACGTATAGATGAGTCCTCCAGACAAGCTAATCAATTTTTCTAGTGTTAAATATTTTAACACGGAAACAAAAATCGATACTGGCATTGCTACATTCATAATGAGTTTAGATAAATCATTACCAAAATCATTATGGAACAAACCTTTTACTTGTAAGAAGTATCCAAGCACAATTAGTGCAATAATTGGAACAATGGACTCAAGAGATGTTAAAAATAACATCAACATCGCCTCCTAATATTTTGGTGTCCATCTAAATTCACGAACTGCTTTTTCCATATCTTGTTCAGCAGCGCGTGCTAAGCCTTGTTCCTGTGCTTTTTTAGCTACAGCCGTTGCCACTTTCAACGATACTTCATTGACGTATTTGAACGGTGGTAATACAGGTGCCCCTGGTTTTGTAATATCAACGATGCCATTTACAGCATGAGCCGCTGCACCAATCATTTCATCGGTTAATAGACTCGCCTCAGAAGCCAGCATTCCTAACCCAAGACCAGGATAAATCAACGCATTGTTCGCTTGACCAATCACGTAGTTTACTCCGTTGAACTCAACATCATCTGAAGGAATTCCTGTTGCAACAAAAGCTTTTCCGTTAGACCATTCAATGATGTCTTTTGCTGTTGCTTCTGCTAATTTTGTTGGGTTAGACAATGGGAAGATGACAGGACGTTCTGCATTTTCACACATCGCTTCTACAACTTCTTTTGTAAATGTATTCGGTTGAGTTGAAGTTCCCACTAAGATAGTTGGTTTAACAGTTTTCACTACTTCTAATAAATCTGTTAATTTATCTGCGTTAGCAAAATCGCTACGTTTTTTCGCAAATGGTCGTTGTTCAGGTGTTAAATCGTCCATATCATCGAATAACAATCCTTGTTTATCTACCATGAAGAAACGTTTATAGGCTTCTTCTTCACTTAGACCGTCGACAACCATTTCACGAAGGACACGAGAAGCAATTCCTGCCCCTGCAGTTCCCCCACCGTAGCATAAGTACACTTGATCTGTTAGTTTTTCACCCGCAATATCCATTGAGGCAAATACCCCACCAAGCGTTACAATTCCTGTTCCTTGGATATCATCATTGAAGGTTGGAATTTGAGTTTTGTATTTGTTTAAAATATTGGCCGCATTGCCACGTCCGAAGTCTTCCCAGTGTAAGTATAATTTAGGGAAAAGACGCTCTGCCGTTTCCACAAATTGGTCAATAAAAGCATAGTAACGGTCCCCACGAACACGTTCATGACGGTTTCCTAAATAGTTAGGATCATCTAATAGACTTTGACGGTTTGTACCAGCATCAATCACTAAAGGCAAAACACTTGCTGGATCGATGCCAGCCGCGCCTGTGTACACCATTAATTTCCCTACAGAAATATCTACACCGTTTGTACCCCAGTCACCAATTCCCAGAATTCCTTCCGCATCGGTTACGACGATTAAACGAATCTCACGGTCCCCTGCAGCATTTTTCAAGGTTGCTTCGATATTTTCTGGGTGATTGATATCTAAGTAAGCCGCATATTGAGGATCCACAAAAAGTTCGCTGTAGTTTTCGATAGTGTCAGCAATCGTTGGATCATACACGATTGGGTTGAATTCTTCTAAATGTTGTGAGAATAAATAATAAAATAACGTACGATTTGTATTGAAAATTTCCATTAAGAAAAGGCGTTTTTCAAGGTCACTACCTTTTTGGTGCATATGCGCATATGTTTGCGCTGCTTGTTCTTCTAACGTTTGAACGTAAGGTGGTAATAATCCTACCAATCCTAATTCTTGACGTTCTTCTTGTGTAAATGCTGTCCCTTTATTTTTAAAAGGATCATTTAAAATTTGGTGTCCACGCATGGTGATTCCTCCTATAAAATAGTCATCTGCAAAATGGCGCTTAAATGCCATTGATGCTTTGTTTAAGAGCATAAAAAAAGCGGAGATAGAAAAGCTTATCACCAATAAACTCTTTCTCCCCATCCTGTGCTCCCTATTGACATTTTAACGATTCCCTTTTAGCATAGTCAAATAGAGGATGTGTTATAATTTTTTTAAATATGAGGAGTCTTACTTATGAAACTTCAACAACTCAAATACTTTAATGCTCTATGCCGTTTAAAATCTTTTTCAAAAGTAGCTTCAACTTTCAAAGTCAGTCAACCTACTGTCAGCTACGCCATTAAATCATTAGAAGAAGATCTCGGTGTGCAGCTTTTCCTACGGAACCAATCTCATACAGATGTGTCTCTTACTAAAGAAGGCGAACTTTTTAAAAAATATTCGCTCAATGCTCTTCAACAACTGGACATGGGAATAACGGCAGTAAAGAACGCTCATGATGGACGTATTAAAATCGGTCTTACCGCCGCCCTTTCGCGTTTCTTCGATTTAACAAAACATATTTCATCGCTAGAAGAGATTTTCGGAACTGAAATCGGCTTATTAGAAGATGGTTCGAAAGAAATCACAAAGAAAATTATTTCGAACAAATTAGATATCGCTTTATTTGGAACGAGTAAAGAAGTCTTTAGCAGCAACCTTGATTTGAAAAAAATCGCAACTTTCCCGTTTAAATTAGCCGTTCCGAAAAAACATCCACTATCAAAAGAGTCTCATGTTCATCTCTCGCAATTAGAGTATGAAAAATTTATCCTCTTTAATGAACACTTCATTCATAATGAAGTATTTTGGAAATTTATGAATTCATACGGAATCATCCCAAATATATTGGCCGAAGTTAGCGATATTCAAGGCTTCGAAAACTTTATCCAACAGAAAAACACTATCGGTCTTCTCGTCGATTTTTTAAAACTGGACGGTATTCAACTGATTGACCTGGACGAGCCAGAACCTGTCCAATTTTATTTATATTTAGCTAAACAAAAAAATGGAAAAGTTACAGATGAGGCGTTTAATGAGATGGAGTTGTATATAAAAAATCAAATGTACGCTTTAAAAAATTAATTCTAATAATCTACTTATTCACTTTAAAAGACAATAGATGCGAAAAGGAACATCTTTTATGAAGTGCACCCCAAAAGTTAGACAGAAAATCTAACTTTTGGGGTGTTTTTATTATGAAATGAACTTATGAGGAGACCGTTTGAATCTAAATAGAACCTAATGAATATAACTTTCCTTTCGTACTTCCGCTAGAAGTCAGCAATCCAACTTTAACAAACAACGATAAGTAGCGTCGAACGGTTGCGGCACTGAGCCCTGTGAGTTCTTGTGCTTGCTGATTACCGATATTGCCGTACTGCTCTAGATAAGCCTTTACTTGTTCAAAGATTTCTCGCTCTTTTGGTTTTAAGGATGGCAAGGCGATATACTCCGTATTTTCTTCTTCGATACGGTCTTGCACTTTCACCTCTTCCAATGTTTCCAAAATCACTTCAAGCATAAACTCAACAAAGACCGTTGCGTCATTTTCCTTGTTACTGTTAGCGAGTGCATCATAGTATTCTTGCTGATGCGCATGAATCACAGACTCAATCGGAAGCCATTCAAATAGCGGATTCCACCGACTCAAAATCAAACTTTGCCACAATCGCCCCATACGACCATTGCCATCTTCAAACGGATGAATCATCTCCAATTCAAAATGAACGAGACACGATTTCACTAAATCGAGCAAATCACTGTTCTTAGCCCACGAGAATAACTCTTCCACAAGACCTGGAACAAACTGCGGACGTACGCCCACATGAACCACTCGCCCACTCGCATCATAAACGCCGACATCACTGAATCGAAACTGACCTGGATGCTTTACAAGCTCTTTCGTCAATAGTTCATGCGCTTTTAAGAAATCTTCTACACGATAGGGGTTCATCGAAAAAACACGCTCGTACGCCTCATACGCATTTTGGACTTCATGAATATCCTTGGGCGGTCCCAGAACTCTTCGTCCTTCGATTACATCCGCTACTTGTTCTAACGTTAGACTATTATTTTCAATCGCTAGCGAGGACTGAATCGAACGAATTCGATTTTCCTTGCGCAGTAATAGCGGACGTTTCTCGATTGAATATTTCGTCAGGAGTTCCGCAATATTATGCACCAGCCCCAACATCTTTTCTGTAATTTGAAAATTCACTTGCATCCGTCTCACCTCTCTTTTTTCTATTGTACTGGTACTTCTTTGTAGAATCAAGCGAATTATGAGCGAAAAAGTTGTTTTTCCCTATTGATTTATTGTATATACAGAACTATACTACTGTATATACAGTAAACAAAGGGAGAGTTTTATTCTGATGAAAAATGTTCGTTTTATGACACTAACCGCACTATTAACCGCGATTGCCATCTTCATTCCTATCGCGATGCCACTAAAATTGGTGATTCCACCTGCTTCATATACACTCGGAAGCCACGTTGCAATCTTTATCGCGATGTTTATCAATCCGTGGATGGCCATCTTCGTCGTTCTGGGGTCATCGTATGGATTCTTTATTTCCGGGGCGTACCCACTCGTCATCGTTTTCCGCGCGCTATCGCATATTCTCTTTGCGACACTTGGAGCCTTTTTCCTACAGAAATATCCAAAGACGCTAGAAAACCGCAAAGCGTCATGGATTTTCAACTTCGTATTGGCGCTCATTCACGCAGTCGGAGAAGTATTAGCCTGCGTGCTCTTCTACTCCGTTTCAGGAACGGATTTGCAAAGCATGTTTTACGTCCTCTTTGTACTAGTCGGATTTGGTACAGTGATTCACAGTATGGTAGACTATGAATTAGCACTAGCGGTGTATAAAGTTTTACAAAAAAGACGTTAAAAGAGGGTCACTATGCCAAAAGAACGAAAAGCTGAATTACTAAAATTGCTGAAAAATGCGTCAAAGCCACTCAATGGTCAAAGCCTGGCGGAACATTTCCACGTAACTCGACAAATTATCGTGCAAGATATCGCGCTTCTTCGCGCTGACGGAGCCACGATTCTATCGACCAACCGCGGATATGTCTACAAAGAGCAAGAGAGTTCGCCCTACGTTCATCGCCTCTTCAAGGTCAAACATGGTACCAAGGCTATCGAGAGTGAACTTCTAGCCATTGTCG
>CAKAPS010000012.1:0-28295 GCA_916719965.1 uncultured Streptococcus sp. | reverse complement strand
ATGTTGTCGCATAGAACGCAATCATCGTTACAGCCAGTAATAATAATCCAATGTTTGATAACGGCATTGTCTCAAAAATCTTCAAGATTGCTCCAGCGTAATCCGCGTTATTACTTAGAATACCTGTAATATCCACCCCATGTTTTAACTGTTGTGCTAAGCCATAGTTTCCAAGGATGATAAACGCTGTAAATGTCCCAGCAATTCCCCATGCGTATCCACCAAGAACAGTATTTTTAACCGTACGTCCTTTTGAAATACTACCGATGAAGAACGGCGTCGCTACACACCAAACCATCCAATAAGACCAATAGTAAATAGTCCATTTTTGTGGGAAACTTGTTTCACGAAGTGGATCAAGCCAAAAAAAAGACTAGAGAAGAATCTCACTTCCCTAGCCAATAAAATCAATATTCAGTTGCATCGATAATATCCCTGCTTCACTCTTCAGATAGAAGCCGTATTTATCTACGCTATAATCAATGACATTATGTTGATCAAACATCATCGCATAGTGACTTGCAAAAAACATCTCTCCAATATTTGTCTCAAAAACTTGATCGTACTTTGGAGGAAGTTTTTCTTTCTGATCTTTCTTTAATACCACTAAATGATATTTATCGTACACTTGGCAATGGCATCCTACCATCCCCTCATAAAAAGGACTATCCCCATCGACATAATCCATGACAAAGAACACATCCGTTAAACCGCGCTCTTGTAATAGGACGTCCAATTTTGTTTTTGCTGCTTCACTGACCGTAAAGTCCATAATCATTCCTCTTCCTATCAAAAAAGGAGACAATTGCCCCCTTCATGATTATTGCTCTTTTGATTCTTCGTTTTCAGATTTTTTAACACGTTCTTTGATGATGGCATCAAGAGATGGTGGTGTCACTTCGATGTGAGTTGGCGTATTTAATACAATATCCCACTCTTCATTTTTAATCATTTCTAGTTGTGTTTGTGTTAAAATTTGAAGACGTTGACGGAAAATACGTGTTTCTTTCTTAATCAAATCTGTTTCACGGTTAATTTCTGTTGCTTTCTCAGCTGCTTCTCTCAACATTGCTTGTGCTGCTTTTTCAGCTTCAAACACGATGATTTCAGCGTCTTTACGTGCATTTTCACGTAAGCGGTCCGCTGCTTCTTGAGCAACAAGGATTGATTTATTCAATGTTTCTTGAATTGAGTTAAAGTATTCTACTTTTTCTTCGTTGAATTTGACGCGTTTTTCTAAATCTTTGTTATCACGAATTAACGTTTCTAATTCTTTCTTCACTTCTTCCAAGAAGTCATTTACTTCTTCTGGATCGAAGCCTTTGAATTTTGTTGAAAAATCTTTGTTATGAATATCGTTTGGTGTAATAGCCATTGAAAAATCCCCTTTATTTTTTATTCTTTTCTAGTAATCCTAGTTCTACTTTAATCTTATCTTTCTTTGTACGCCCTTCAATCTTTTGAATTTGAAGGCGACCATATCCACGAATGGATACAATATCTAAAATTTCCAGCATAAAGTCAGGTCTATTTTCTTCAGTCCAATTGACCTTTACTTTACCACTCTCAATCATTTCTTTGGAACGTTGTCTTGAGACATTAAATACGGAAGCAATCACCGTATCGAGTCGAAGTGAACTAACCACTGTTTGTACCGCAGTCCAATGGTCCACCGGCACAATTAATTTCGTATAGTCGACTTCCTCCAGTCGTACAGCAACTTTCCCAATTTTTTCTAGCTGTTGTCTGATATACTCCTTCATATTTTGAGCACAGAATAATTGCCAGTCTTCTCCGTTTGAAATAATATCGCCAATCAGGCTACGGTCAAAGCCTAGACTCATCACTGACCCTAGAATCTTACCATGCCCAAGTGTCGCAAATTTCTTTGGATATTGAATATGAAATAGAGCATTTTCAAAATCCTCTGAAGTTGGCTCATAATATTCCGGACAAATCATACAACGTTTCCGTTCAGCATCAATATACCCGCCATCAAAATAGTAACGAATATCGTCAAATTGACCTACAATCGCCTCCACAATAAACTGTTGGCGTGGATCAAGATAATTCGTCAATACAGGCGCGTACTGCAAACGTACTTCTTCTACCCATTCTTCCACTTGTTTTAAAAAAGAGTATTCTTCTTTTCTAAAATGTTGTTCAACACCATTTCCCATTTTTTATACTCCAAAAATTTGTGCGACAATAAATGCAAGGACTGCTACAGTAACGTAAATCGTTAAAATAGAAGTTACCAAGGCTAAACTATATTTTCCAAATCGTACATTTTTGAATAATGATACATACGGACGGCAACAAGCATCTAATAAGTCCGCTAAGAACATTGGAAGATATAATCTCCAATAAATATTTAATCCATAAAGGATTAGCATAAATTGATAAACCCCTGCTACTGTTGTTATCACTCTAATAATTTCTAAAGCCACTTAGTTACACTCCTCTAAAATTCAGTGTGACGGAATGTTTCAACCGTCTCGTCATCAAAATTTCCTTGTACTTGGAAATTCGCAGGAGAACAGATAAAGATTTCATCTCTCACCTTTTGTACGTCTCCATTAATAGCATACGCCACACCGACTACAAAATCAATGACGCGTTTAGCATCTTTTGGTTCCATACGTTTAAAGTTAATCAGCACAGCTTCTCCCTTTAAAAGGGCATCTGCAATGCGTTCCGCTTCAGAATACACGCTTGGTTCCATCACATAAATCTTAGATGTTTTCTTCACTCCAGGACTTTGGAATGGAACAACATTTGACGTATTTCTTGAACGTGTTTCTGGAGCTGTCTGTGTTACAGGTTCTTCATAGTAATCCATTTGATTATCTTCTTCGTAGTAGTCACCTTCTGGACTTAAGAAGTTTTTTAAACTATTCATGAATCCCATTAATCTTCCTCCCTTTCAAACCAGCTTGTACCAATTCGAATATGCGTCGCACCACATTCAATCGCAGTTTCAAAGTCTCCGCTCATCCCCATGCTAAGGTATAACGGTACTTCTAAGCCTTCTTCCTTTTCTATTGTTTTAGCAATTTGTGCTAAACGCGAAAAAAAGAAGCGAATTTCTTCATCGCTTGCGTCAAATGGTGCCATCGTCATCAAACCAACAATACGAATCTTCTCATATTGTTTGCTTGCTCTATAAGCATCCCGTGCCTCTTCGGGTGTGAATCCATGCTTAGACTCTTCCCCAGACACGTTAATTTCTAGCATACAATCTAAAGGTTGCTCGAGACGTTTCTCAATCTCATCCATAATCGAAAGGCGGTCAATAGCATGAAATAAATCGATACGATTCACTACTTGCTTTACTTTTCGTTTTTGGAGTGGCCCGATTAAATGCCAGATGATGTCCTCTTGTGGAAATTGTTCTTGTCGTTCTAATAGCTTTTCGACACGATTCTCCGCAAAATGTCGAAATCCTAAATCGTACATTTCTTGAACCTCGCGAGCGGTACGATTTTTCGTTACAACAATCGGACAAACTTCCGTAGATAGTCTATGAACTTGGTTACAAGAAGATGCAACCAAGTTCATAATACGACTTACATTCTGTTTAATGATACTCATTAATTTCTGTTTCTTTTTCTGAAGAATGGCGGAGTATCTAATCCATCATTTTCAGTTTGTTTTGGCTCAACTGGAGCTTCTACGAAGTTACTTTGAGCGAATGGTGAATCAGCTTCTGTTGAAGAAGTTGTTTCACGTACAGTTGTTTCGCGACGGATATCCCAGTCTCCAAATAAATCTTTCTCAGGTTTCTTTTCTTCCACTGGTTGTGGTTTTGAAGGAACTTGTTTTTCTTGGAAAGTTTGAGGGTTATTTCCTAAATCTTTGCGAGTTGCTGTGCTATTCGCGAATGGTGAACGACTAGCGCGCGTTGCTGACTTTTTTTCGTGCTTACGCTCCTCGTCAATACCTGTTGCGATAACAGTAACGATTACTTCATCACCTAAGTTTTCGTTGATTGAAGTACCGAAGATAATGTTTACTTCACTTGTTGAAGCTGCTGCAACAATATCAGAAGCATCTTGTGCTTCG
This sequence comes from uncultured Streptococcus sp., assembly GCA_916719965.1. Taxonomy (GTDB): domain Bacteria; phylum Bacillota; class Bacilli; order Lactobacillales; family Aerococcaceae; genus Granulicatella. The sequence continues at coordinate 24,230 of CAKAPS010000012.1, read as the reverse complement.
AATAATGTTAAGTCAGAGCCACCAGTGATGTTTAATAGGATTTGTTCTGCGCCATCGATAGATACTTCTAATAATGGTGAAGAAATAGCTTTCTTAGTAGCTTCTGCAGTACGGTTTTCACCACTTGCAACACCAATACCCATTAATGCTGAACCTTGATCTTTCATCACTGTCTTCACGTCTGCGAAGTCCAAGTTAACGTAACCTGGTGCAGTGATTAAGTCAGAGATTCCTTGTACCCCTTGACGTAATACGTTATCTGCTTCACGGAAAGCTTCTAACATTGGAGTCTTTTTATCAACGATTTCTAATAAACGGTTATTTGAAATTGTTACTAATGTATCAACGTTTGCTTTTAATTGTGCAACACCTTCTGCTGCGTAGCGACCGCGTTTTGGTCCTTCGAAGCTAAATGGACGTGTAACAACACCCACTGTTAATGCACCTAATTCTTTAGCAATACGAGCAACAACTGGTGCAGCACCTGTACCAGTACCGCCACCCATACCAGCAGTAACGAAGATTAAGTCTGCTCCAACTAAAGCTTCGCGAATTTGTTCTTCACTTTCTTCAGCGGCTTTAAGACCGATTTCAGGTAATGAACCTGCACCTAAACCTTTAGTAAGTTTTGGTCCTAATTGAATTTTAGTTTCTGCTTCTGAGTTTCTTAATGCTTGAGTATCTGTGTTGGCTACGATGAACTCTACACCTTGTACTCCTTCTGAAATCATACGGTTAACAGCGTTGTTACCAGCACCACCAACACCAATGACTTTAATGACTGCGCCATCTAAATTTGTATCGAATTCGAAATCCATTATATTTCCTCCTTGGTTCTCATCTTAATTTTCGTCAATAAACATTTTAAAGAAGTTCTTCACTTTCGCTCCAAACCCTTGTTCTTCACCAGTTGGTTCTTGTTCATACTCTTGTGGTTGTTGAACAGGAGCCGTTGGTTGCACTTGTACAGGAGCACTTTGTGGAGTGCTTTGTACTGGGCGAGGTTCTGTTACCGGTTTACCCTTTTGAGCAATACGGTGAACATCATCTAAGCTTGCAGCGTATTTGATTAACCCCATACTTGTTGCGTAAATAGGATTTCTCATTCCCATTTGCTCTGGAATATAAGTTTTCACTTGTACTCCGAAAATTTCTTGTGCTAACTCTTGAACTCCTGCAAGTGAAGAAGCTCCACCTGTTAACACAATTCCTCCTGGAAGTTTTAATGCATCCACTTGGTCTAATGCACGTTTTACAGTTTCAAAGGTTTGAACCACACGTGCTTCGATGATTTCTGATAAGTAATGTTCATCTACTTTGACTGGATCCTTCTTACCAATTGTTTCTACTGGGAAGAATTCATCCGCACTCGTTTCTGATGAAATTGCATATCCGTATTCACGTTTAATACGTTCTGCATTTTCAAAGCTTGCATTCAAGATGATTGAGATATCTTTGGATACGAAATCTCCACCTTCTTGGTCCACGAATGAGAATTTTAATTGGTTATCGTGCATTACTGAAGCACTTGTTTGTCCACCACCCATATCGATAAGGACAGTACCAAATTCTCTTTCACCTGGTGTTAATGCTACTTGGCTAATCGCTAATGGTTGGATGACCATTTCTTCGATATTTAAGCCAGCTTTGTCAATACAACGTTTAATATTATGTACGATCGTCTTAGGACCGGTAATCATGCTCGCAAACAACTCAAGACGAACACCAATCATTCCGCGTGGATCTTTAATGCCATCAAATCCATCTACGATGAATTCTTCTGGAATCACAGAAATGATTTCACGCTCAGGTGCTACTGAACGAACTTTTGCTGCTGAAATCACATTGTATACATCCACATCTGTAATTTCTCTATTTTCACTTGATACGGCAATCATACCGTGACAAGGTTCAATTGAGATTTGATTACTTGGAATCCCAACGATAACATCCTTGATTTGGATGTTTGATTTTTGTTCTGCTTGACGAACTGCTTTACGAATAGATTCAACTGTTTCGTCAATATCAACAATGACTCCACGGCTTAATCCTTCTGATTTTTCATTGCCGACTCCAATAATATTTAATTGCCCTCTGACATATTCAGCTACTACAACCTTTATTGAAGTGGTTCCAATATCTAAACTCACATAAATTCCCTGATTTTTCACGTTTATTGAAACCTCCTATACGATTCATTTCTATTTCATTTTTTAAAGTTTATTGATAAGTGATACTCCTTATATTTTAACATAATTTTGTCCACTTAAAAAAACATATGAGCGAGTTTTAAGACTTTTTTATTGAACTGTCGTATCTGGTGTAAAATAGATTCCCACTTCCATATCTACAGTTCCTTTTTTTCCATTCAATTGTTTCGTAATTGATGGATAATACCCTAATTTATCTCCAATATCTTTCAGATTTCCGATGACGCGATTGCCGTCTTTCATCTTTAGATAAATCTTTTGGTGATTTTTTGTGTCGTTTGGATATTGAATCTCTACGATTTCACGAATCACACTTGCTGGAACCTTCTCCAGTTGTTTTGCGAGTGCTTGATATTGCGAGTCATCTGTAAACATATACAATAATGGATAATCTTTTGGCGTTGCATCGGCCTCCACTTCAATGATTTGACCATCAGATAAAAGCTCATAGTGTTTATCATCACTTTGGTAATAACCCACCGCTGGATTTTCTTCAATATTCAAACGCATTTTATTCCATGCCACTAATTGTACGGAAGCATCTTTAATCTTTGGACTAGCATTTTTTAAAAGGTTTGCTGTACGATAACGATTCGCTAAAATCGTCCAAATGCTTTGTCCTTTGTTGATACCGTCGTTTTCTTGAACCAACTCCACTGGAACTTGATTCAATCCAACGACTTCAATATCCGACACTTTCGATAGTGGTGAAATAAAGTAAATACTCCATCCCGCACAAACAATAAAAATTCCTTTTAAGAGCGTTGCATTCGTAATGCCTTGTGACTTTGGTTTTGTCTTTTTAGGCTTAGGTTCCTTCTTCTTTTTCACCTTTTGTACAGGTTCTTCAGGAACAGGTTGCTCTACTCTTGGAGAATTTTGTTGCGCTAACTCCCAAGGTGTTAGTTCACGTGGAGGAGTTTGTTGTGGTTTCTTTCGATTAAACATATTCTCCTCCTCAATCCTTATTTCACTAGAGAATGAATAATTGTTTCAAGTCGACTTGACGCATCTGTAATTCCCAAAGCTTTTGAATTTTCAGCCATTTCTTTGCGTTTAGCTTCATCGTTCATAATACGATCGATTTCCTTGACTAAACTTTCACCGTTTAAGTCTTTTTCTAAAATCATCGTTGCAGCATCACGTTCAACAAGTGACATTGCATTGGCTTCTTGGTGGTTTTCAGTTACGTATGGACTTGGAATTAAAATACTTGGTAAGCCAAGTGCTGTTAATTCAATCAATGTTGTTGCTCCACTTCTGCAGACAACTAGGTCTGTATTTTGGAACATTTGCACCATATTATTAATATATGGTAAAACTGTGATATTTTGCAATGGTTTTTTCAAACTTGTAATGAGATTGTTGATTTTGTCATAATGCACTTGTCCTGTCACCATGACTACTTGATAATCTTTTTTCTCGAATTCTTCAAGTGCTTCGATAAATGATTCGTTCATGCGAAGCGATCCACGGCTTCCACCGAAAATCAATACGATTGGTTTTTCTTTTTGAATACCAATAGAAGCTAAGTAAGAATCATCTTTTTGGGCATTGGCTAACTCTTGTCCACGAGGATTTCCTGTCATGACCACTTTGTCTTCGTATTTCTTAAAGTCTTTACGAACCGCATCGAAGCAAATTGCAATTTTAGAAACTTTACGTGCTAAGAATTTATTCGTAATTCCTGCTAAACTGTTTTGCTCATGAATAATCGTTGGAATTCCCATATTTGCTGCCGCGTATAATACTGGCGCACAAACATATCCCCCAGTACCGATGACGATATCTGGTTTAAACTCTTTCACGATTTCTTTTGCTTTAAAATAGCTTGTACAGAAATACCATAATGTTTTAAAGTTTTCTAGCGACAATGAACGAACAATTCCTTGAATCTTAATCGTTTTAAAATCATATCCCGCTTTCGGAACGATAGTGCTCTCAAGCCCACGTTCAGTCCCCACATACAGAAATTCTGTTGAGGGATCTTTCTCTTTCAAATAATTCATTAAGGAAAGAGCTGGATAAATATGACCACCCGTTCCTCCTCCTGAAACTAATACTCTCATCTTTTTTCTCCTATAAATTACAGTTTTTCTACTGCTTCAATAAAGCAATCGCCACGCACTTCAAAGTTAGCAAATTGATCCCAACTTGCGCACGCTGGAGAAAGTAATACAATTTCTCCTTCACGACTAACTTCATACGCTTTTGGTACTGCCTCTTCTAATGTGTCTACTACGGTTACTGGAATAGATAGTTTTTCAGCAGTAGCTTTCAACTTCTCTTTTGTTTCTCCATAAACGACCATTTCACGGACATTTCCAAGTGATGGTTCTAATTCCTCAAAACCATTTCCACGATCAAGTCCACCAGCGATCAATACAACCGATTGATTTGTAAAACTACGTAATGCTGTTTGTGTCGCAATAATATTAGTTGCTTTTGAATCATTGTAGAATTTACGACCTTCGATGGTTTTCACATATTGTGTACGGTGTTTTACGCCATGGAATGAACGAACAGCTCTTTCGATTCCTTCATTTGTTGCACCTTGTAATTTACTAATGGCAACCGCCGCCAACACGTTCTCAATGTTTTGAACGCCCGGTACTTGAATCGCTTCAAGTGGCATAACTGCTTCTCCATTAAAGTAAATCGTAGTTTCATCCGCATACGCACCGTGTTCTAACACAGATTTGCGGCTGAATGGTACTAATGTTGCTTTTGTATGACCTTTAATAAACTCATATAACTCTGGGAAATCCGCATTATAAACAAGGAAATCCTCTTCTGTTTGATTTTTAGTAATTTGTAATTTTGCTTTTACATACTCTTCGCGAGACCCATGATAGTCTAAATGAGCGCTAAAGATATTCACGATACACGCTACTTTAGGTCGAAACGCTTCAATCCCCATCAATTGGAAGCTTGATAATTCAGTGACATAGATATCCGAATCCTTTGAGTCTCCTGCAAGTAGGGATAAAGGAACACCAATATTTCCGCAAGCAAAAGTTCTTCTTTCAGGGAATGACTCTTTTAACATAAGGTTCGTTAATGTTGTCGTTGTTGTTTTCCCATTTGAACCTGTAATTCCAAGAACGGTTCCTTCCATGACACGTTGTGCAATTTCGATTTCAGTATAAACAGGCAAGACCTTCTCGACTGCTTTAGCAACTAATGGATTTGAATAAGGAATCCCTGGATTTTTCACAACGAAATCAACGGGCTCATCGAGTAATTCTAGTGGATGTCCTCCTGAGACTACTTTAATGCCTTCAGCGACTAACCCTTGTGCGTCTACACTTTCCTCAAGTGGTGTTCTATCATTTACTGTTACATCCGCGTGTAACTGGTGTAAAAGTTTTGCTACACTCACTCCACTCTTTGCAAGTCCAATGACTAGTACTTTTTTATTTTCAAATGCATGTGTATTCCGCACAATGATTCCTCCAATTTTTCTTTTTTATTATGTATATGGAGAAAGGCTGGGCAAAAATGACCAGCTCTCCTAATAAAATATGTTAATTCTCTTAAAAGACAAATGCAACGATTAAACCTGCAATAAGTCCGATTGCACTAAACACAGAAACAATCTTCACTTCTTTCCAACCACTCATTTCAAAGTGATGGTGAATTGGACTCATCTTGAAGATACGTTTGCCTGTGAGTTTAAATGAACCCACTTGTAAAATAACGCTAAGTGTTTCCCCAACAAAGATGATACCTACGAGTAATAATGTCCATTCTTTATGAAGCATAATCGAAATGATAGCAAGTCCTGCACCAAGAGCTAATGAACCAACGTCTCCCATGAAGACTTTGGCTGGTTTCCAGTTATACACTAAGAATCCAAGAAGCCCGCCGACTACGCAGAAGCAGAAAATTGCAATCGAATGTTGCGCTGATCTATATGCCATAATCCCATAAATTCCATATGCAATAATATTAGTAGATGCTGCTAACCCATCTAATCCATCTGTTAAGTTAACTGCGTTAGAAAATCCTGCAATCCAAATGATTGTAAATAACGCAAACAAGATAATACTGTTTACTTCACCAAAGATTGGAAGGTAGATTAATGGTGCGTTCCCACTTAAAAGGAAAAGCACTACGAAGATGGCTGCTCCAATCAATTGTAATCCAAACTTTTCGTGACTCTTTAGCCCTTCGTTTTGTTTTTTAAACACTTTAATAAAGTCGTCTAAGAAACCAATTGTTCCGAAGAAGGCAAAACCAATAACGCCACTTAATAAGACGAAATTGAAATGTCCAAAAACGGCCCCTAAAATTAAACTAGAAATACTAATCATACAAAGGAACGCAAGCCCACCCATTGTTGGAGTTCCACTTTTAGCTTTATGCCATGATGGACCTTCATCTAATGTAGTTTGACCTAATTGTTTCATCTTCATATATTGAATGAAATGTGGTTCGGCAATGACCGTCGCAAGGAACGCTAAGCCGACTGATAAAATGACTTCGATCATAATCTTCTCCTTCTTCTACTCGTGATTTTGAAAGCCTAATGCTTCTAAACTTGCAATAACTGTTTCTACTTCATTATATGGAATATACTCGTCACCGATTACTTGGTATGGTTCCACGCCTTTACCAGCAAATAGTAAAATATCCCCTTCTTGCGCGATTTCAAGCGCACGTTTTACTGCACTTTCTCGATTATCGATGCATTCATAAGCAGTTTGTTCATCTTTTCTTCCTGATAAAATCTCTGCATAAATCTTTTCAAGCGGTTCATGTCTTGGATTATCCGCTGTTAAAATCACATAATCGGATTTATCAAACGCAATTTCTCCAAGCTCAGGGCGCATACTTGAATCACGGTTACCACCGCTATGACCCATGATTGTAATCACTCGATTTAGTTTCACTTTTTCAAGTGTTTCAAGCACATTTTGTAATCCATCAGGTGTATGTGCAAAGTCGATAATCACTTGGAATGGTTGTCCTTGTTGAATCAACTGCATACGGCCACCCACACCAGGGAATCGTTCCATTCGGCTCACAGCACGTTCAAGTGAAATTCCATTCACGACCGCTACTGCAAAAGCAGCCAAAACATTATAGACATTAAAGAGTCCAATCATCGGAATTGTTACTGGAAGCTCTTGTCCATTCATTGTTACTGTAAATGAAGTTGTCGCTCCGTTTGTTTGAACATTTGTCGCACGGATATCTGCTTTTTCGCTAAATCCATATGAAATCACTTCGCAAGGAGTTGAGTATGCGAATTGCTCATAATGCTCTTCGTCACGATTTAAAATCGCTACACGAGGTTTGCCATTTTTAGAATGGTTTCCTAATTGTGAGAATAATAAGCTTTTAGCATGTGCATAATTTTCCATTGTTTTATGTAAGTCTAAATGCTCATGTGTTAAGTTTGTAAACACGGCAACATTGTAGTCAATTCCCCAAACACGACCTAATTGAAGAGCGTGAGAAGAAACTTCCATAATACATGTATCGCCACCGATTTCTTTTACCTTTTGCAATGTTTCATGCACGGTTAAGATTTCTGGCGTTGTATTTCTTGTTTCAATACGTTCGTCACCGATTTTTCGATACATCGTTCCAATCAATGCTGTTGGTTTTCCTAATTCTTCTAATAAGTAGTCAATCATATGCGTTACAGTCGTTTTCCCATTGGTCCCTGTAACCCCAATCATATTTAATGACTCTGATGGATACCCGTAAAAATGATTTGCAAAGAGTGTCATCACACGTGTCACATCTTTGACATAAATCACAGGTGAATCTCCTACTTGTTCTTTGATAGATTTCGAAGCTACGAACACACTGGCTCCTAGCTCTTTTGCCTTCCCTGCAAATAGATGCCCATCTACCGTTACACCTTCGATACAGAAAAACATAGTATTGGGCACAACTTTACGCGAATCTTGTGCTAATTTTTCTACAGTGATGTTCTCAAGAGAACCTTCCACTTCTTTAATGACTAACAAGTCCGCTAGTTCTTTCGCAAACATGTTCTTCCTCCTTCTTTTACTCTGAGAGTCTAGAGTATTCTAAACTTCTCTTCATTAATGGATTGAAAATTTCTTTAATAATTTGGTTACCTGTTACAGCTACTCGCGGTTGTTTCACTGTGATATATAGGATATATTTCGGATCATCATACGGTGCAAATCCTACAACAGAGAAAATATAGTTGTTTCCGTTTGAGTAGTATTTACCTGTTTCCGGATTGATGAATTCAGCTGTCCCTGTTTTAGCTGCGACTGCTTCCCCATCAATATTAAAATCATAGTTCGTTCCGTTTTTCATACGTGTTGCTTGATATAAAAATTGAAGAGTTTTCTTAGCAGTCTCTGGAGAAATTACTTTTCCTAAAGCTGTTGTTGGGTTTGGTGTTTCTTTTCCAGTATCTGGATCTGTTAAATGGTCCACCAAACGTAACTTCTGCATTTGACCACCATTTGCAATGGCAGTGAAAGCTTGCATCATTTGATAAGGTGTGACCGTAATCCCTTGTCCAAAACCAGTTGATAATTGTTGTAAGTAAGAGTTGAATGGATTTGACCCTGAAATCTCATTCGCAAAACCTGAGTTTGTTGATTTTCCAAAACCAAACGCTTCTAAATATTGTTTCCACTTTTCGATACCAATTTTTTGGATGATATGAACGAAAGCGACGTTACTTGAATGGGCTAACCCTTCTAAGTATGTAATTGTTCCCCAACCCACTTTATTATAGTCTCGAACTAAATCGGTATAAATTTTTATACTACCCGATTTGAATTTTTCATTTGGATCAAAGACCCCTTCATTAATCGCTGCAGCGAGCGCCAACACTTTCATCGTTGAACCAGGTTCAAAAGCTTGATCCATCAATAAATTGTTCCATTGAACATCAATACCCTCTTTTGTTGTTGAGTTATACGTTGGGCGTTGTGTTGCCGCAACGATATTCCCTGTTTTAGGTTCAACAAGCATTGCAGTCATTTGAACTGGTTGGTATTTTTTATCTGCTTCACTGACAAGAGATTCTAAGTACGTTTGTAATCTCTTATCGATAGTTAACGTTAAATCCATCCCGTCTTTTGGTTGCTTCGTAACTTTTTCTGTATCGGTAATCACATAACCATTTCCATCTACAGAATATTCAACTTCACCAGCAGTCCCTGTTAGTTGTTCATTATAAAGGCCTTCTAGACCAGTCTTCCCTACTAATGTTGTTAACGTCTTGTTATCGACAGTTTCCTCGACCGTATCCGTATAACCAATTAAATGAGAAGCAAAGATTCCATTTGGATAGTAACGAGCTGGACTTTCTGAGAACTTAATTCCAGGAAGTTTTTCAGCTTCGATGGCTTCCTTATCTTGAACCGACAAATTCTTACCGGCGCTTCCAAACTCTACTTGAGAAACATCTTTTTGACTTAACAATTTTACAATTTCTTCTTTAGATAAAGAAATGTGTTTTGAAAGAGCTTCTGCAGTCTTATTAACGTCTGTTACATAATCAGGGTTATCTGAATCCTTACTCCACTCCGAAGTTAAGACGGCATATAAAGAATAATTCGTCGCATCTACTGCAATTGGGCTCCCACTAGCGTCGTAAATAGTACCGCGTTTTGCAGCAAGCGTGCGTTTTTGATGGATTTTATCATTGATTTCTGCACGTAAATCCACACCATGGATATTCCCTACAACCATGATTTGAAAGAACTGTACAGAAAAAATGAGAAATAAAACACCTGCGAGTCCTACTAAAATCCGGCTCGCTTGATGCCTATTTCCCGCAATGTTATTGTTTTTCGTATTTCTCATCGTCCAACATTCCTAACATTTTCTTCGTTCATCTTCAAGCCTTGTTCGTTAGCGATACGATTAACTCGGTCGTACTGAGACAATTCTTGTGTTGCCTGAAGCAATGTATTGTTTTCACGTTGAATTAATGTTGTTTGTGATTCGATATCTTGTAATTGTCTATTTTTGTTAGCCACGATCATGCTCGCTACAATTGTGATAACCGCTAAAGCTGCAATAACAAAACCAGAAACTGCTAAAAGTCGAAGTAAATCTGCTTTTTGTCTTTCTTGCGGAATTGATGTTACTTCGCGGTCTCCACGAACTAGAGGCTTTTGCGTAGGTACCGCAACATTCATTGTATCTACATATTTTTCTGCTAATGCCACTAGAATTCCCTTCTTTCTAAATTATCCTTTTATTTTACTCTTTCGATGACTCTCAATTTCGCACTTTGTGAACGAGAGTTTTCTGTAATTTCTTCAATGCTTGGTAAAATTGGCTTTTTATTCACCAATTGGAACGGAGCTTTTTCTTCCTCCGTTGGTAGAATTGGCAAGTTCTTTGGTGCCTTTTCTACTGTGCTTTGCTGTTTGAACATTGTTTTGACAATGCGGTCTTCCAAAGAATGGAATGAAATCACACTGATTCGGCCTCCCACGCCAACAACTTCAAATGCTTGCTCAAGCGAATCCTCAATCGCAGCTAATTCATCATTTACCGCGATACGAATCGCTTGGAAAATTCTTTTAGCAGGATGTCCCCCTTTTCGTCTTGCAGCAGCTGGAATACTGTCTCGAATGATATCCACTAATTCACCTGTTGTTTCAATACGATGTTGCGCGCGGATACGCTCAATATTTCGAGCGATTTGTTTCGAGAACTTCTCTTCCCCATATCGATAGAAGATACGAACTAATTCGTCATAGCTCCATTCATTTACAATCTCTTCTGCCGTTAATGGAGCACTTTGATCCATTCGCATATCGAGTTTTGCATTTTGATGGTAACTAAAACCACGTTCAATCTGATCGAGTTGTGGTGAAGATACTCCCAAGTCGTAAAGAATTCCGTCTACTTTAGAAACACCTAGTTTTCCAAGTTCTTTCTTCAATTGACGGAAGTTCGCGTGAATAAACGTCACTTTTCCTTCTTCGACTTCTTTAGCAAGGCGATTCTTTGCGTGATCAATAGCTTGCATATCTTGGTCAAAGCAATAGAGATGACCTGTTGTTAGTTGGCTAAGCAGGTATTGACTATGTCCAGCACCACCAAGCGTACAGTCTACGTAGATTCCGTCTGGCTTAATGGATAATGCATCTACTGTTTCATGTAGCAATACAGTGATATGTTTAAACATGGTCCCTTCCCTTTCTAAAAGCCAAAATCAATCATATGTTCGGCCAATTCTTCAAAATTCTCTTCAGTTTCAGCAATATATTCTTGCCAACGTTCTTCGTTCCAAATCTCAATACGATCATTGTTCCCGATAACGCGACAATTCTTTTCTAATCCCGCATACGCACGTAACGTTTGTGAGATGTTTACACGACCTTGTTTGTCGAATTCTACTTCAATCGCAGCAGAGTTCATAAAACGTGTGAAGGCACGTGCATCTTTTTTCGACTGTGGTAAGTCTCTTAATTTCTGTTGAATGAGCTCCCATTGTTCGAGAGGATAACCGTATAAACAGCCATCAAGTCCGCGTGTCACGATAAAGGTGAAACCTAAATCTTCACGAAACTTAGCAGGCACGATCATACGTCCTTTTGCATCAATTGTATGTTGATATTCACCGATTAACATGCAGACTCCTCCATTCCAATAATTTTAGTAACCATAGTTTACCACATCCCACCACTTTTCACCACTTTTTTACCAAAAAAAGTTAAAAAAAGTTTTTTCTCCCCCAATTTATGTTTTCAAAGCACAAAAAAAGCTCTTTACGATTCAATCGTAAAGAGCTTACTATCATTGATTTAATGCGATTATTTAAAGAATCTACCCACCTGAATAAGAACTACGAGTACACCGAAGTATAAAAACGCAATCGAGAACAATTGGTGGAGGAAAGGTCTTAAAACCAATTTTCCTGTCTTTAATTTAAAATAGAGTAACGCCAACCCGATCACAGCAAACCCGAGTGTGGCAAAACTAAACCATGAATATCCATATACATTCACACTGGTCGTATGTAAAACCAATAATATCATCGGCGTCATAATTTCACGAATAGTTATGAAGCGAGTCTCATTATAGAAGATTCGATTCCCAAAAACGACTGTGAAGCCGACAAAACTTAAAATAAACACTAACCATAGTACAATTTCAAAAAATAACATTGACTCACCTCCATCACTACTAGTTTACAATAGATTTCTTAAAACTCATAATATTTTTAAATGTATCAAAAATGATACGTATCATTTTTGATACAACTCTTCTTACTATAAAAAGAAAAAACCTTAGACAGCTGTCTAAGGTTTTGTAACGTTTATGATTATGCTTCTTTAGAAACAACTTCTTTTCCGTCGTATGAACCACACTCAGGACAAACGTGATGGCTCTTTCTTAATGCTCCACATGATGGGCATGCGCTCAAACCTGGAACTTCTAATTTGAAGTGAGTACGACGTTTTGCTTTTCTCGCTTTTGATGTTTTACGTTTTGGTACTGCCATTTTTGTACACCTCCTAATCAATCTTCTTTACATAATGCTTTTTACTTCTCAGTCTCATCCTTTTCGAAGAAAGACTGTAAAGACGCTAGCCTTGGATCAACCGATTGTTCTTTTTGTTGTTTGCGTCGCTCTTCAAGAGCTTCTTGCGTTACAACCTCCCAATCGTTTCCAGAAGGCATTTTATCTTCACTCAATTCCTCTTGCGATAAGACTTGTAAAGGAATTGAAAGTAAAATATGATCTTCCACAGCGGGTTCTAAGTCAACCCAATCACCATCAAGAGGCATCACAATTTCTGTTAGCTCTTTCTCATCAACTGAGTAATGGGATGGGACATATCTTTCCACAATATCAATGTGAAGTGGAACTACCACTGGCTCTAAAGACCTGGATGAAGGAAGTGTGATATCAACATCGCAAGTAAATTGCGCTACAACTGATTCGTTTTGATACACAAGAAATCCTTTGATGTGTGCCGGCGAAACAGCAAGAATCGATTCATCTCTTTGTTTTAATGCCTCTTCCACATTAATTTCTGTATCAAAGTAATTTGGAGTCCCTTGAGAATCCTGAAGTTGTTTAACTGATATTTTCACAATTTTCACCCCTAAAGCAACATACTGAATTATACTAGTTTATTGAAAGTTTGTCAAAGCTTTTTACTTTACAAGCTTGAAAAATAAGTGATTAAAAACTTTCCTCTTTATTCACTTGGATTGGCTTAAAGACAGTAGCAGAAATTTGTTTGGATGGATTCCAATAATCATACAATAAATCCCAACTCTCTTGGCGTTCATCCTTATACGCTGCGTAATTGGTGATTAATTGAAACGACTCTACTTCTCTCATTCCCTTCAACCATTCTTGTCCTTTTGGAGTAAAGCCAAGAACAGTGCCTTGCTCCGTTGGGCGACTCCAATAGTCTTCCATTTCCTCTTTGGTTACTCCAAGTAAAACATAAACGAGAAGTCTTTGCAATCGTGCCCAGCTCCAACGTTTGTTTTTGAGCTGTTGGAGACACTCCTCAATAGACGAAGTCACTCGAATAACTTCCTTTAATCGGTTTTCGATTCCTTCTTTCATTTGATAAATAGCACGTAGCTCTTCATCGGTACTTCTTAAAATAATACTCTTTAAGAGTGGCCAATAATAACTCCAATCGTTTTGATATTCCTCTTCATCAAATCGTACATAGGATAGTTGTGCTCGTAACACTTGATCATCACGATTTCCTTTTAATGCTTTTCGTAGGGCTGTTCCACTCGCAAAAGCTGTCTCTTCTAATGCATCATCCAAATGCCCACTTCCTACTCGTATAATGGGAACGATCTGCATCGGATGTTCACCCTTTGCATTTTCAACGGCGTAGGCCAGTCCTAATTGTTGGTTTGGTGACTGCAGCGCTTCTACGAGTGCACTTTCTTCTCCAAACATTTTGATAGCTAACTGCGTTAACTGACTCGCAAAAGTAAGTGAACGGTTCTCTTCTACAAAACGGCTAATTTCTTTTTCAATTGCTTGGCGCTGAGATACAGCTGCTTCGAAAAATGCCACGTCCCCACCTTCAGAGCCAAATGCTAAAGAATCGCATCCCACCTTTTGCAAGATTTCTACAGCGCCTCTTGCAAAAAGATCTGTTGCTTGGCAGCTCACCGCAGTCGGCATCTCAATCACAACATCGGCTCCATTTTGAAGCGCGACTTTTGCACGGCTCCATTTCTGCTCGATGGCTGGTTCGCCTCGTTGCACCCAGTTTCCACTCATCACCACAACCATGACATCTGCACCTGTTTGTTTTCGTGCTTGTTCTAAAAGATAGGCATGGCCTTGATGAAATGGATTAAATTCTGCGATTACTCCACATACCTTCATACACAAGCCTCATTTCACCGCTTGGAAGAACCATCGCGGACTCGTTTCTTGTACTTCGCTTTGACCAAAGTCAGCCTTCACTTTGATATCGGTAAAACCAACCATCTCCAGTGCTGCTTTGTACATTTCAATTGGGAAAGTTTGTTCCTCATGTACTTCTTGGAAATGCTCATACAAGTTACTATCTTCTTGTTTAATGTACATATCAATGACATGTTCGACACTGCCAGGCTCGTCTAATTCATAGCTTTGCCATAGAAATGCAAAATCGTCTTCCACGAAATGATATTGATACCCTGGAAAGACTTCTTGCATTTGATAGAGCGAGTGCACATCGAAGAGGAAAATTCCACCCTCTTCTAAATGGTCGTAAACCGCTTCAAAAACCGAAACGACATCTTCAAAGTCCGTTAAATAGCAAAGAGAATCTGAAAAGAGTGTCACTGCGTCGGTCGTTGGTACATCTTCCAACACTCGCATATCCGCTTGAATCCACTCGATACTTCTTCCCTGTGCTTTCTTTTCGGCGATTTCTAACATATTCTTGGATAAATCAACACCAATGACTTCGTATCCTTTATCGTCAAGACGCATCGATACTTCACCTGTCCCACAAGCCAGTTCCATCACTTTACGAACCGGTCTTTTTGCACTATGCGAAAAAGAACGAACTGCATAGTCCGTCCATTCTTCGTAGAGTTGTTGATCCATCACTTGGTCATATACATGAGCAAATTTTTGATAGTTCATTAGTTTTCACTCACAATATTCACGATTGGTGCATCGCTCCATAATTTTTCTAAATTATAGAATTCGCGATCCGCATAATAGAATACATGGACAATCACATCGTTTAAGTCCATTAAAATCCATTTGCCACCATCTTTACCTTCGATACTTCTAACTTCGAAGCCTTCTTTTTCAACCGCTTCTTCAACCGCATCGACAATCGCTTGTACTTGCTTTTCGTTTTTACCGTGTGTAATCACAAAGTACTCAGCAACTGGTGTAAGGCTTGCTACATCTAGTGCAACCACTTCTTGTGCTAACTTGTCTTCACAAGCATCTAAAACAACTTGTAATAATTTTTTACTTGTATGTTCCATTCTATTCTCCTTTTCTTTGTTTCAAATAATGATTATAAACTTCTATTGTTTTTGGAAAAATAGAGACTTCTTTTTCCAATAAGAATTCCAATGTATGCTTCAATAAATAAAAGACCGCATCATCGATATTTTTCACTGCAATCTCACGAGCAGTATCGACCCCTGGATAATCTCTTCCATCTTCGATTGCATCTGCCACAAAGAGACACTTCGAAAGAAGACTCATTTGAAGTCCTCCAATCGTATGCTCACGAATGGCATCTAACAACGCTTCGTCTTTTACTCCGCATAGATTTGAAATCAGATAGGCCCCAATAGGTCCATGTAGAATTTCAGAACCCTCATGGTGATACATTTCAGGAAGTCCGATTTCTTTGGCGAGAGCTTGCTGCTGTTCCACTGGGATTTCTTTGGCATAATCATGCGCCAATCCTACAAAGGAAGCAGCTTTCTCATCGACGTCATACAGCTTTGCTAATTCTAATATTTTTCGTTCGACACGTAGGCAGTGTTGATATCTCTTGTCACTCATATTTGATTGGACATGCGACAATAACTCTTCCCTTGTCATCGTTGTATAAGGTTCAAAGCTTTTACCTTCGCTCATTCTATATACAACCCCTTTTCCGCAATATAAGCTTCTACTAATTCCGGCACCAAATATTTAATGCTTTGTTGGAACAAAACATTTTTTCGAATTTGAGTCGAACTAATATCCATCTTCGGTGCGGTAATCCATAACACTGGATATGGCGTTTCTTTTTCGTATCCTGGACGTTCAACGCCGACAAATTGAACCTCATGGACTAATTCATCCACACGGTGCCATGTTGGTAAATAATCCACCATGTCTCCACCAATGATAAAGTAATATTCCGTATTTGGATTCTGTTTCTTTAACAGTTGAATCGTGTCATACGTATAACTCTTCTCATTACGCTCGAGTTCAATCGTCTCGATATCAAAATAAATATTATCTTGAATCGCCAAACGTGTCATCTCCACACGAGTATTCGCATCAATGGTTTTTTTCTCATCCACATGTGGCGGGATATGACTTGGTAAAAAGTAAACCTTGTCTAACCCTAATTGCACACGCGCTTGTTCTGCCATAATTAAATGCGCAATATGGGGCGGATTAAAACTACCACCGATAAGCCCTACACGTTCTTGTGGGATTTCTTCACCGAATTTTTCAGTTTTGTTTAATGTCTTAGAAAAAATATTGAGTTCAGCAACCATCGTCTATCGACCTCTTTTTTTGAATTCTGCAAATCGTACTGAAAGATCTCTATGTTTTGGATTTCTAGCTTCTTTATATAACACAATCGTATGCCCAATCACTTGAATGATTGTGCTACCAGTTGCCTCAGCAATCGTTTCGGCAGCTTCTTGGGGCTCCTCTAATGTATTTTGCAATAAAGTTACTTTAATCAATTCGCGTTTTTCAACAGCGTTTTGAATTTGATGAATCATCTCTTCGCTGAGTCCGCCTTTTCCAATTTGGAAGATTGGCTTTAACGAGTGTGCTTCTTTTTTGAAGAACTGTCTTTCTTTCCCTTTTAATTCCATGAAAGCTCTCCTTTCTTAAATAATCGATTGACGTTGAATCACGTCAACTTCTTTTGGACTCCATACCGATACCGTACCTGGTTTTTGAATCGTTACCCAACCAAGGCCTGCAATCACTAAGTCCGTTTTTTCTTTAATGGTAAATGTCTTTTTCACTAATTTTGGATACAACTTCATATTGTCTCCTGTTGGCGGCGTTAGAAGTGTTCCTGCATGTTTTGCATAAAACTCTGTCGCCTTCTCCAACTTCGTGCGATGCAAGTCGATTGTTTGCGGTGTATAGAAGGTAAATGAATTACGTTCTCCTTGTTCGTAATCGACACGAATCAAACCACCAATAAAAATCGTTTGCTCGCTATTTAATTGGAAAGTCTTTGGTTGCAACTCTTTTTGCGGTAAGACTTTTTTCATTTCTTTTTCCGCTAAGTAGTGCGTAATTTGGTGACGGTGAATAATTCCTGGTGTATCCACTAATGAAGAATGTTCATCAAATGGAATATCAATTTGACCAAGAGTCGTTCCTGGATATTGAGACGTGGTAATCACTTCGCCTGTTTCACCAATACTTTGAATCAACTTATTAATGAGCGTTGATTTTCCTACGTTTGTTACCCCTACGACGTACGCATCTTTGCCTTTACGGTATTCGTTAATCTTCTCTAGCAATTCGTCAATTTGAATACGTTTATGGCCGCTCACAAGTAGCGTATCGACTGGTTTAATACCGTACTCTTTTGCATGACGTTCAATCCAAGCTTTCAGACGATTACGGTTCACAGATTTTGGATATAAGTCCACTTTGTTGGCTACAAATAAAATCGGGTTATCGCCCACAAAACGTTTCAAGCCAGAAATCATGCTTCCGTATAAGTCGAATAAATCAACGACAAAAACAACAAGCGCATCTTCATCGGCGATACTACTTAACATCTTTAAGAAATTATCATCTGTTAGAGATGCCGGTTGTAACTCATTATAATTGCGGAGTCTAAAACAACGTTGGCAATAGAGAGGGCCTTCACTTTCCAGCATTTTATTTAATGCACTTTGCGGTGTGTACCCCGTTCCTTTTGGATTTTCCGTTTGGATTGTTGCTCCACATCCAATACATACATACTGTTCCATGATTAATCCTCCTCCCATTTCTTATGATAAGACACACCTTGTGTCACTACAAAAATTCCTTTTTCAAAGAAACGATTGATTTTTGTTTTCCAAGCATCGCTCTCTTTCCTAGGTTTTACGATAATGGTTCTAACTCCAAATGTATTTGCGCCTAGAATATCTGTTAATAGTTGGTCACCTACCATGACCGTCTTCGATTTATCAAAATTCAGTAATTGTTGTGCAGCTTTGAACCCCTTGTGCAGCGGCTTCAAGCCAGGATACACATATGGGACATCCAACTGAGTTGATGCATCTTTGATACGATGTTCATTATTATTCGATACAAGAACAATCTTGATGCCTGCTTCTTTTAATGAATGTACCCAGGCAAGTAAGTTTTCATCGATTTCTTTTTCGTCCCACCCAATGAGTGTATTATCTAAATCGGTTAAGACAACTTCGATTCCATTCTCTTGTAAGAAAGGAACGGTAATCTCTTGAAAGGTCTTTTTAAACCACGTTGGTTTGAATAGTGCCATAGTTCTCCTTCTAGTTCACGCGAACTCCTTGCGCATCAATTTCAAGCACACGAATCGTGCATCCTTTAAGTGTTGTTTCTAAATAATGTTCTAATGTTTGTACAAAACGGTCTACATTGTCTTTATAGACAAACGTCATTACTGTAGGCCCTGCTCCGCTTAAGTAAGTTCCGCATGTATCAAGGCCTTCCTGCTTTGTAATCTTACGAACCTCTTCCATCCAAGGAACGAGCGATGAACGGTACGTTTCATGGAATAAGTCTTTTTCAACAATCGAAGAGATGACTTTCCAATCTTCCGTCATTAATCCAGCTACCAACACATTACTACGGCTACTTGCTTCTACTGCCTCACCATATGCTAGCGAACTTGGAAGTACGCCACGACTCTTCTTCGTTGATAATTGAACGTTTGGTATCACTGCTACCATTTTTATCGGTGCTTCCACATTTTTATGAACCGTCAATACTTCTTGCGTGTGAGGATCATAAGTAGCTACTACGATACCTCCTAAGATTGCTGGTGCGACATTGTCAGGATGTCCCTCGAAAAGAGTTGCCCATTTTATTTTTTCGTCGTTTGTTAACTGTAAGTTGCCTAATACATTGGCTAATTCGATTCCCGCAACAATGGCGCTCGAACTACTACCAAGGCCTCTTGTTAGAGGAATCTCACTTTCACATACGAGTTTATGCGGTGCTAATGTAGGGCAAACTTTTAAAGCTGTTTCGATAATTAAGTTTTTTTCATTTGTCGGAATCTCTTCTCCAAACGGATGTGAAATCACCCATTCGCTAGAAGGTTCTCCTACGCGAAGTGTTAAATATAAATTCACTGCAATCCCAAGTGAATCGAATCCTAGTCCGATATTGGCTGAAGTTGCTGGAACTTTAATTGTTAATGCCATTATGCTTCCTCCAAGATTGGATAAATAGCAACTTCATTTAGATGAGCAAAAGCTTCTTTCACTTTGGCTAACTCACTTGCAGTTAAAGCTGTATAGCGAACTCCGAATTCTTCTTGGTTGTTAGATACTACTTTCCCGCTTAGTGGTGCAACTTCCAAGTTTCCTTTCCCATAGACGAAATAAGAACTCATCGCAGCTTCTGGACTAAATTCCACTAATGGACTTTCTACACGACCAAATGTTTCAACTGCACTGCCATTTGCTTTGCGGCGAAGTACTTCTACAACATCTGCTAAGACACTTGTTGCTGTTGGAAGGGAACCTGCTCCTTTTCCGTAAAATAGAACTTCATCCACTGCATTTCCTTTTACTGAAATCGCATTGTTTTCATAATGCACTTGCGCTAATAAATGAGTTGCTGGTACAAAAGTAGGTGCTACTTCAAGCGAAACTTTTTCACCGTCGCTAAGTGCTTTAGCCAGCAGTTTGATTGCATACCCATTCTCAGAAGCCATCTTCATATGAGCTGTTGTGACACCAGAAATTCCTGTTTTAGCTACTTCATCAAATGTCACATTCACGCCAAATGCTAAACGTGTTAAAATCATTAATTTATAAGCTGCATCGTGACCTTCCACATCGCTCGTTGGATCAGCTTCTGCAAACCCTTTTTCTTGAGCAATCTTAAGTGCTGCTTCGTAGCTGAGTCCTTCTTTTTCCATGGAACTTAAAATGAAGTTTGTTGTTCCGTTGACGATACCAACAACCGATTCCACATCGTTTGTTTCAAAGTGTTGCACCATTGGACGTAGAACAGGAATTCCCCCGCCGACACTTGCTTCATAATACAAGTACACATCTTCAAGTTTAGCAAGCGTGGTTAATTCAACTCCATGAATGGCAATCAGATTTTTATTCGCAGTTACAACAGATTTTTTGGCAAGTAAGCAAGCTCTCACATATTCATAAGCCGTTGTAATGCCACCCATCACTTCAACCACTAACTCAATTTCAGGGTCGTGAACGATGTCATTAATATTGTTTGTAAATACAACATCTGTTTGTTCCATCGCTTCTGGTTCACGAACTAACGCTGTCTTAATTTCAATTTTCTCTGGAAGAACACGTTCTAATTTTGATGCATTTTTCTTTAAAATATTGTATACACCACTACCAACTGTCCCAAATCCTAATAACGCAATTTTCATTTATTTCAATCCTCATCTAATATATTGAAAAGCCACAGCACAGACACTCTGCGCCGTGGCTTTACTCACAGTTATTATTTTAATCTTGTAACATTTCAAAAATTTCAATTGTCACTAAATCAATATCATCAAATTGGAATGTTTGATTTGTTTCTACATCTACTAATTCAAAACTACTTGTTTCTTGATTAAAAGTAACGATAGCTTTTTCAACGCCATCTTTTTCGAAGCGACGCACCTCGATATCTGAATCTTGTGCCGCCATTGTTTGTAAACGTTGGACAATTGCCACCAATTGTGAAGGTTTCATATAATTACTACCCCTTTCAAACTTTCTTTCATTATTCTACCATAAAACCTATCTCTGATAGTAAGAATAACCACTCTATTTAAGAGTTTTTTATTCATTTGGTAGGTTCCAATATAATTTAATTAAAGCTTGAGTTCCATCCTCAGCAAAACCATCATCACAAAGCGTTTCATATAGTTTTTTCGCTTGTAGTGTCGCTGGTAAAAATAGACGCATTCTGTCTGCTTCATCCAGTGCAATTTCCAAGTCTTTTAGGAAATGTTTTGCGAAGAAACCTGGTGAATAATCTTCTTTTAAAATACGAGGTCCGTAATTCGAAAGCGACCAGTTAGCCGCACTTCCTGCACCCACTGTTTGTAGTACCTTATCCATGTCTAGGCCTGCTGCTTTTGCATAAACGAGCATCTCTGTTAATCCTGTCATCGTTCCTGCAATCATAATTTGGTTGGCCATTTTCGTATGTTGACCAGCACCCGCAGACCCTTGAAGTGCAATCGTCTTAGAGAAGCAATCCAATACTGGATATACTTTTTCTAATGTTTCTTCTGTACCACCAACCATCGTAGAAAGCGTTCCGTTTTTAGCACCAAGGTCGCCACCTGATACAGGTGCGTCTAGCGCTTCCCAAGAGCGTGCGGCAGCTTCTTCGGCGATACGTTTTGCAAGTGTTGGTGTACTTGTAGTAAGGTCCACCACTACAAGATGCTCTTTCGTAGACTTGAAGATCCCTTGGTCCCCAAAGTAAACTTCTTCCACATCTTTTGGATAACCAACGATAGTTAACACTACATCTGCTGCATTAGCTACATCAGTAGGCGTATCGGCCCAATTTGCTCCCTCTTCTAAAAGGTCTAATGCTCTTTCCTTTGTACGGTTATATACTACGACATTATATTTTTTTAGCAGATGGCGAATCATTGATTTCCCCATTACGCCTGTTCCGATAAATCCAATTGTTTTAATGGTCATTTTCTTCATCCTTTAACTCGTTCGTCGATAAACGTAAAAATTTCATCAGGCTCATAATATTATGAGAATGTTCTTGATTCCATTGATAGCCGTTAATCGCAGCCTCATAGAAATCTACAATTCTTTCGCCAAATGTTTCAGAAGAAATTTCAGCTAATAATTGGTCTTGTAACGCTGAAACTTCAGCTTCATTTCCTAATTGGTTTTCAATATAGCCTAAGACACAATCCGCAATATCCGCATCTGTTTCAAATAACATTCCTAAAGCATCTGCTGTAATAAGGCTGCTTAAGTAATCATTCTTCTTAGCAATGACTGGAACACGGTTAACGAGTGCCTCTAGGTAAGTTAATCCTTGGCTTTCAGATTCAGATGCATTCACATAAAGATCCGCCATTTGATAGTACTTATAAACCATTTCATTTTTGATTTCGCCCACAAATTGAACAAAATCGGTCATGCCCAGTTCTGCCACTTGTGCTTCCAGTTTCGCTCTTTCAGGTCCGCCACCTGCAATACATAAGCGCACATTTGGCTTACTTTCCACAATGGCTGGTAATGCAGCAATCACTGCAGCAATATTCTTCTCTTGAGATAAACGGCTAAGTGATAATAACACCACTTCATCATCGGAATAACCAAGCTTACTTCTTAAAGCATTAGCAACGTCTGGCTCTTGCGGAGGAACAACGACTCCTGTTGGAATCACTCGAACTTCCTGAAGCACTCCATATTCAATCAGCTTATCTTTTGTCATTTGACTTGGAGCAACCACTCCACTTGTTTGATTACAAAATGCTTTCGAGATATACGCCACATGACTTGGACGTAACACTTTTCCTTTTGCAACATAGTGTAAATATTTTTCATACATTGTATGGTACGTATGAATCGTTGGAATCTTTAACATCGCAGCAATTAATTTACCTGCCAACCCAAGACTAAACTCCGTCTGAGTATGAATGATATCCAATTCATTTTCTTTCGCAATTCGGTAAGCTTTCCCTAGGCCTTGAATCGCCACACGACGGTCCTTGAACGCGAAGAATGGAATACTACCCAATCGAACAATATTCTCTTCCGGTTCCGTTACCTTTGGATCCGTTGTTGTAAAAATAATTACCTTATGACCTTGTCTTTCTAAATCCTCTTTTAATACACGTATTGAAGTCGCAACTCCACTCACTTGTGGAAAGTACGTATCTGTAAATATACCGATTCGCATACTTACCTCCTTAAGTTTGAAATAAACAAAATTATTTCTATTATCTTCTTCATTATAAACGATACACGCTGTAGTGTCACTAATAGCAAATAAAAAAGGAAGCCCCTCCATCGTTGGACTTCCTTACTTTCTAAAGATTACTACGAAATTAATTATTGAATGTAGTAAAATCGAATTCAAAACGGACCCTGATTGCATCCTCAACCCAAATAGAAGGCATGCTAGACAAAAGAAATAAACAATACTTTTAACATCAAAAGCAAAATGAAAGACGACAAAAACAACTGTTCCAAGTATAAATGAAAAGACGATAATTTCAGCATTATAAGCAATCTCTCTACAAATTATTTCCTCAATAATCGGCGTTAATAGGATAGCTGATATTTTTGTATGTAAAGCAAATTCATTACTTTCTTTTTTAGTCAATACTAAAAGAAAAACGATCACTATTACTCCATATATGATAAGAAGTGGCAAATCAAGCGCAAAAGAAATAGCAGTGCTTATTTGAAAATATACAAGAAGCACTAAAAAGAAAATGGTTTTAAAGACATCTCTTGTTATTTTTAAATATTCTTCTGACTTACACCGTTTTTTTAGTAAATGAGATAGCCCATATGACAAGAAGACTACTAAAAAATAAACAAGAATAGAGATAGCTGTATTTTGTATTGTCGAGAACATAATATCCTCCTGTATGTTTTTAAAGTTGGTTCATTTATCTTACTAAACAT
>CAKAPS010000011.1:0-28464 GCA_916719965.1 uncultured Streptococcus sp. | reverse complement strand
ACTGAAATCACAGTTAACGAAAACAGCGATGGAGTCGAGTGCGATTGTTTGTGTACGAATTTGGTCCACCTTTACCGTTGTGCCTTCAGGTTCTACCACGATAAAATCAGGGAAGTTCCCATGGTCAATTCTTGTGCAGTGTTCACACTCGCCGCATGCAGGCTCGCCTTTTGTTCGCTTCGTGCAGTTCAGCATCTTTGCGATTTCCTTGGCCATCTCTGCTTTTCCAATCCCCTTTGCTCCTTCAAACAAATAGGCATGGCTCAGATGACCATTATCGATGGCACGAATAAACGCTTCTTGCATCTTTTCCATCTTAGAAACGGAAGAATGAGTCTACAGGTAATACGAATACTGTAGCTCCACCTACACGAACTGGAACTGGAGTTGTTAGCGCGCTATCAAGCATGCTGTCGATATGCACTGGTGGCACCGTCATTTGTTCGCGTGATTGGCAATTTTCTTTAATGATACCTAACGCTTCTTCTACACGTTCTTCTTCAATCCCGATGATGAAAGTAGTGTTTCCTGCACGTAAAAATCCACCTGTTGTTGATAAACGAGTTGCGCGAATATTCGCTTGTGCAAACTCATCTCCTAATAAATGTGCATCTTTATCTTGAACAATCGCAATTAATAATTTCATGATTTCATTCTCCTATTTTGTAAAATATTTTGGGTAACGTTCCACTAAAATGCGGAAGCACTCTTCCACTACTTCTTCAATGGATTTTGTCGCATCAATCGATACAATTCTTTCTGGATATTTTTCTACTAACTCTAAATACCCATTGCGAACCATCGTATGGAAGCTTAATCCTTCTTGATCTAAGCGGTCAAATTGACGGTTCCCTCTTGCTTTATGAATTCGTTCCAAGCCAACTTCAGCCGGCACATCTAAGTAAAGCGTCGTGCTTGGTTCTAGGCCATCCGTTGCAAAATGATTTAACTGTGCAACTTCTTCTACCCCAATTCCACGAGCCACTCCTTGATACACCAACGAGCTATCGACAAAACGATCACAAAAAACAATATTCCCTTTTTCTAAGTTTGGTAAAATACGATCTTTTAAATGCTGGCGACGACCCGCTGCGTATAAAATCGCTTCTGTCCGTTCATCCATTTCGGTGTTGTTCACATCCAGAATGACTTTTCGAATATCTTCAGCAATGCGGCTTCCACCAGGTTCTCTTGTTGAAACAATATCCACGAGCGCGTGTTTTTGTAACAAAGGAATCAGTTGGTTGATGACCGTTGTTTTCCCAGCGCCATCAGGACCTTCCATCGTGATAAACAATCCTTTCATATTATCCCCCATTCCTTTCAATTTCTTTTCTATTATACGATATTTTCATCTTTTAATAAACCAAATTCCTATAAGAAATTTCACCAATTTCTCCTCCCCTTTTTCTTGGCAGGACACAATATTTAAAAATAGCACTGTGATTACGAAAAGACTCGTTTGTACCAAATCCCTCTACCTCCTCCTACCCTCCCTTTTCGTGCACGGACACAATATTTAAAAATAATATTGTGATTACGAAGAAGATTTGTCGGGTTCTTATAGTAGCAGTAATGGGAAAAGGATCAAAGGTGAATTAATAGGAGTTAGGGATTTATCCCTTACTCCTATTTTGAACTTTGAAGGTGAGAGACTACAGGCTCGAGCCGGTCCCCTTTATCCTCCTCCACCTTCTCCCTTTCTTGGCAGGACACAATATTAAAAATAATATTGTGATTACGAAAAAGACTTGTCGGGTTCTTATAGTAGCAGTAATGGGAAAAGGATCAAAGGTGAATTAACAGGAGTTAGGAATTTATTCCTTACTCCTGTTTTGAACTTTGAAGGAGAGAGACTACAGACTCGAGCCGGTCCCTCATTACAGCTACTATAAAACGAACCCACAAGTCGACTTCGTAATCACAAACCTTTGGTTTGCATATTTTTTTTAATATTGTGTTTATGCACAAAAGAACAGGGGCTTGTTGATAAACAAGCCCCTGTTCCTAGTTAAGTTTTATTAACGCTTCATCGATTTAGAGTACGGACGATTGTAATCCCATAGCAAGAGAAGTAATCCAGCTAAGCCAACAAGCATTGTTGCAACGCCTTCTTTCCCAATCATCTGATGCCCCAAAATAACTACATATAAGAATACAAACATCAATACGACGCGGATCCAAATTTTCACTTTAGGATTCATGATATCTTCTCCCATCTAATTTCGCTTGGCTCAAGTTCCACAGTTCTTGATACACCTGCTCCATCATAAACGAGTGTTGATTGCAATTCGTTCGTATTATTCACGATTGCATACACTCCTTTTTCAGGATAAGCATGTACTTCCACTAATGGATTGCTTGCATACCATTTTGTTAATTCACTTTCTTTATTCGCTGCGTAGAATAACGCACGCATTAATAATCTTGTATTTTCTGGTGTGTATGGAAGTCCTGCGATGTAAACTCCACGACCTTTTCCGTAAGGGTTGGCAGCAAGATGGATTTCCCCGAATTCTTTTCCTTCGGCATTGGCTGGAAGAACGATTCCTTCTTCGACGCCACCTGCGCTTACTTTCGGATTGCTAAATTCAAGTACTTCTGTTGCACTCGTTAAGCCATACACGTTTTTAATATTTTCCCCAAAGTCAATCTTATGAACATCTTCAATATCTTCGATAATAAAGTGTTCTTTCAATTCTTTTGTAAAGTATTTATCTGTTGAAAGGCTATATCCCATTTCTCTTTCAACACCCAAAATATCTCCAAGTTGGAAGAATCTTCCTTGATGATGAACGGCTGTTGGTTCCCCAACTCCGACAAATCCGCCGCCGTTATACACGAATTCACGAATACGTGTAATGAGCGTTTCATTCTTCCAAACCTCTCCACCGCTAAATGAAGTACCGGCATCCCCCGCGTTGATGATGACATCGACACCTTCTGGAACTCCATCATTAATAATATCGTCAAAGCTGATAAAGCTTACGTCCACACTAGCACCACTTAAGGCTTCCATAATTCCAAGGTAAGAATAGATTTGTTTGTATGGAAGTTCATGGGCAACCATGTGTGCTTGCCAAGTTCTTAAACGCCCCCATGCATTTAAGATGGCTACTTTCAAACCAGTATATGGTTTTGTGTGTTTTACGATATCGTAGATTTCTCTAAATTCATCTGTTACATGTTCAATGTAGTCGACAAATTTAGGGAATTTGTATGCAAGACTTAAATAACCACCATAACCGATACGGTCTACAGGGTTACGCATGATGGCACGTCTTGCAGATAACCAGTTTTTATTGGCTTCAATCGTAGGATCATTTCCTTCACGGAATACATCTGGGAAGAAGTACGGTAAGAATCTTCCTTCTGTGTATTTTACGTGTGGAATATCTGAAATCATACGAAGTGTTGCTCCGCCGCCGACAGAACCCACTACTGCATCTAAACCGATTTGTTCGAAGTATGGTCCATATGGCTCTGTACCAATCCAGTTATCTCCTAAGAACATCATGGCTTCTTTACCAGCATCGTGTACTTCATCGACTAGTTTCTTCGCTTCTCTTGCAACGAATGCTTGAATGAAGTCGATATAGTCTAAGTACGCTTTACTTGGTGTGCGGAATGTTGAGTTATAGTACCCTTCATCCACAATGTCTTCTGCTCTTAAGCGATAGCCTTTTTCCTCGGCAAAAGCTTCAAGCGCAGCCACTGAAACGCTAGCACCATATCCGAACCAGTCCACAAATTTTTCTTTTCCTAAGTTATTGAAAATTAATGTGAAGTGATAGAAGAACGTTGTAAAACGAACCACATCAGTATCCGGATTGTCTTTTAACCATTGTTTTAAATAAGAGTGCATGAATTGATTTGAATGAGGTCCACGTACATCAAATGGAATATCGTGAGGAACATCGCCCCAGTTATTCGTAATATGATTGTACATTTGAGTTGGATCCCAAATCGCATACACTAGAAACGACACTGTATACTCATGGAAAGGACGAGTGCCTTCAATCGTAATCGTGTTGTTTTCTTCATGGACAGTCCATTTTTCAACCGGAACTACTTCTCCAGTAGTACGGTCGATGACTTCCCAATATCGTTTTGGATCATGTACATAGTCTGGTTGCACTTGGTCTTCGAAGTACCCTTCCATAAATGGAATCGTTAGCGTATCTTCGGTTGCTAACCAGAATTTTGACATGACGAAGATTTGTTGGCACTCTTCCATATGATCTTTGATGAAATCATTATGGTTACGTGCTACAAAGTATGTTGTATAGATTTTTGCATCTAATTGTTTGGTTGCTTCATCGAGTTTCGTTCCATCGCTATCACGAATTGCATCTGCACCCCAACGGTCGAGCAATTCTTTAGTCTGTTCAAGAAAATTCGATTCACTTGGTAGGGTTAAACGCCCTTTTGTTTTACCCATTTTCTTTCCTCCTGCGATGACGATTACTCTTTAGAGCCGCCTAGTGTCATCCCTTGTGTTAGTTTATTTTGAACAAGAATGTATAAAATTAATGTTGGTAACATTACTAATACCATCCCTGCGTATAATTGTCCGTATTCAGCTGCCCCACGTTGCGCTTGAATTAAGTTTTTCAACCCTACTGGTAAAGTTTGGTTTTTACCTGGCATTAATGTAAGAGCGATGATATATTCATTCCAGAATGAGAGGAAGTTGAATAAGATTACTGTGATAATACTTGGTCTTGCCATTGGTGTCATAACGCGAACCATTGTTGTGAAATATCCTGCACCGTCGATAGATGCTGCTTCTTCAAACGTTGTTGGCAATGTCTTGAAGAAGTTTGATAATAGATAAATCGTAAATGGTAATGATGTCGCTGCATATACAACTGCTAAGACGAAAATGTTGTTAAGGAAGAATCCGTTAATGCCGAATCCTTTTAGTCCTTTATCCCAGTCCAGTAACATTAAGAAGATTGGTACAACGATATAGTTTACGTTGATGAATAATCCACCTTTTAGTAAAGAGTTAATGAAACGACTTCCTGGGAATTTGTAACGTGCTAATACGTATGAAGAAGGAATGGCTACAACTACAAGGATTGTTAACGCTAATGCTGTAACAATCACTGAGTTCAACATGTAGTCACCCATTTTTGCTTTATTCCAAGCATCCACAAAGTTTTGGATGTAGAATCCTTCTGGCATTGTCCATGGAGATCCGTAGAACTCTCTATTCTCTTTAACAGAAGCTAAGAAGACCCAGCCCACTGGTACAATAATACTAATCGCTAATGTAATCAGCGC
Organism: uncultured Streptococcus sp.; assembly: GCA_916719965.1. GTDB lineage: Bacteria > Bacillota > Bacilli > Lactobacillales > Aerococcaceae > Granulicatella. Next base: position 23,175 of record CAKAPS010000011.1, on the reverse strand, counting down.
TACGTATATAAAAGCTTTATACAGCTTTTCGAATGAACGAGTATTTCCTTTCATGATCTCCCCTCCTAGTATTCAAGAATATCGCGTTTCGTAATATGACTTACGATACCTGATAATCCGAATGAGAATATAAAGATAACTACACCGATTGCCATACCGTATCCGTATGAAGAGTTTGTATAAGCTTGTTTGAACATGTAGCTTAAGAACACTTCAGTTGATCCGTCTGGTCCACCGTCTGTCAAGATTTGTACAAGTAAGAAACTTAAGTTAATCGTACTGATAATGAAGAATGTTAATGTTGTACGAATACTATTCCAAATCAATGGTAATGTAACGTTAAAGAATTTACCGATTTTTCCAGCTCCATCAAGGTCAGCTGCTTCATACAAGCTTGCTGGAATATTCGCCATCCCTGCCATATACATAACCATGTAGTACCCAATCGCTTGCCAAATTAACGCGAATGCGAGTGAGTAAATAACAATACTTTGATCACCAAGCCATAATTTATTCCATGCTTCTGGTAATACAGCATTTAAAAGTCCAGCTTTTGGATCATAAATTGCTGAGAAAATACCTGCAATAACTACGATTGATAAAATATTAGGGATGTAGAAAATAATTCTGAAGAAGTTGTTTCCGCGAATCTTTTCTGTTGAAAGGATTGCCGCGAAAAGAACTGCCAATACTACTGTAAAGAGTGTTACCACTACGATTAGTAAGATTGTGTTCTGAATCGTTCTAAAGAAATTTTCATCTTGCCATAAGATTTTAAAGTTATCCAATCCAACAAATTGTTGATTGTTTGAGAATCCGCCCCATTTGAACATGGACATGCGGAATACTTCAATCGTTGGGTAAATTAAAAACGTAAAGAATAAAATTAGTGCAGGTAATAGACACACGAGAATAAATAAATTTCTCTCTCTTTTTCTACGATTTTTCATCGTTCTGCCCTCTTTCGACCATTTTTAGATAAAATGAGAGTGGGTGGAAGGAATTTTCATCCTCGAAAATCGCTTCGCATCCCACTCTTATTTAATTCATTCTATTTGAATTATTCAACTGCTGCTTTTAGTTTTTGGCTAACTTCTTCTACAGATTTTTGCCATTCAGCAACTGTTTTTTGACCAGATGCTACAGAGTCGATTTGACCATATAATGTGTCTTTCATGCTTACGCCTTCAACAGGTTTAGTAGCTACGAAGTTACCATTGATTACGCCATCAACTTCATCTACAACTTTGTATAATGATTTCAATTCATCAGGTAACTTAGCTGTTACACCTTTAATTGGTTGAGCTGCGTTGTATTTAGCAAAGATTTCTGCTGCTTTGTCAGAGTATAAGAATGATAAGAATTCTTTAGCTGCTTCTTGGTTCTTAGATTCTTTTGGAACCCAGATGTGTTCGAAGAATGAGTAAACATAACGTTTGCCACCTTTTTCGATTGCTGGTGCAGCTGTCATAGACCATTTGAATCCTTCTGCACGAGGTGCTTTAGCCATTTCCCCAACTACCCAAGTACCGTTTGGCATGAATAAAGCTTTGTTGTCTAAGATTAATTGTTGGTTCTTAGTGAAGCTTTGTGGGTTTGCGTTTGCTACTGTTGAAGGTTCAACGTTTTGTAAGAATGTTCCTAATGCTTCAAAAGCTTTAGTTGCGCCTTCAGAAGTGAATGCTCCTGTGTCATATTTCATTGCTTTGTTGAATAAATCAACGCCTCCAGCGTTTGCTAATAATGCTGGGAAGAAGCTATCTAAGTATCCAGATACTGGATAAGTGAATAATGAAATGCCATCTTTCTTAGCTTTTTCAGCTAATTCTTTCATACCAGGCATATCTTTTGGAACTTCCCAACCTTTAGATTTGAATAACGCTTCGTTGTAGAATAATCCTGTTGGAGCGTAGAACATTGGTGCTAAGTAGTGTTTTCCGTCTCCGTAAGGGTCAGTTACTGTTGTTCCTAATACGTTGTTTAATAATTTTTCAGAAACTTTTTTGTCTTCGCCGTAAACTTTCATATCGAATAATCCAGTTAAGTCAGCTAAAGCTTTTTCTTTAATTAATGTTTCTGGTAAAGCTTTTTTACGTCCTAAAGCTAACATTACGATATCTGGGTAATCGCCAGCTTTCATTTGAGGCGTAATTTTATCTTCAATTTCCTTATCTTGAGTCAATTCCACTTTAACGTTTGGATTAGCCTCTTCATAAGCTTTGATGATTGCTGGCCACATTTCTGCGCCGTAACCACTTTCTAGAGCTGCTAATTTAAGAGTAACTTTTTCTTTAGAAGCTCCTTGTTGAGTAGTTGAGTCTGTCTTACTAGTGCTGTTGCTATTATTTCCGCAAGCTGCTAAAGATACAGCTGCTAATAATGCTGCGCTTGATAGTAATACTTTCTTTTTCATGTTGTCTCCCCCTAGTTCTATTACTTTTTAAGACACTTTTAGTTTACAACGAAAAAACCGCTTTCACAATAACTATTTTGCTTTTGACTTGTACTATTTTGCTCTCTTTGGAAACGGTATCATCTTTCATCATTTTAATAAAGCGCTAAAAAACCTATCTACAAAAGGATTTCTCGTGTAGATAGGTTTCATTTTGTTTATTTTATTTAATTGGTAAAAATTTCTTCAAAATCACCATTGTTTGATCCATAATGACTCCACTGATGATTAAAGAGACAACCGGACCAATCGTTGGCCATTGTCCCAAAATGGCAGCGGTGATGACACAGCTTGCATCGATGAAAAACTTATTTTTAGGGATGGATGTTTTGAATTTTTCATGTAAAGCTAGCGTTGCGGCAATATACGGCCCAACTCCAAGTTCTGCTAAAGCATACACTGCACATCCCATGGCAATTAAAGCAATCCCTACAACCATGGCCACTACTTTTACGGCGATATCCATTTCGGCAATCGCACTGAAGTTAAACAGGTCAATAAAGAAACTTTGCAAGAACATCCCTACAACCGTACCAAATCCAATATATCGCCAGTTGATACTGAGCGTAATGGCAAGGAATACAAGAGAAACAATAATGTTTCCCGTTGCCATACTCACCCCAAAAGTACGATTTAATCCTTCCCACACAAGAACGACAACGTCCGCTCCTAATGTACTCGAACGAGCCATGTTAGCTCCTACTCCGATCAAAAAGCAGGAAATGACTAATAAAACTAGTCGCAGTCCTAAATAATCTTTTTTCAATCTGATTCTCCTTATTTGGCCCAGTTTTCAGGACTCCACATACGTCCATCTAACTCACCATGTGCTTGTTCAATTCGTTTTGCTTGTTCTAATAGAAGAGTTTTTGCAGCCACAAGCAATGCACGTTCTTTATAGTCTTTTTCTTCTAGAATCCACGCATCAAGAAGACAAATTTTCTCAATAATCTCCATATTGACTCTCCTCCCAATGACTTAGATGCATCTCGAGTTCCAATCTTTCATCCTGGTTCTCCTTGATCCACTCCGCAATCTGTTCCCAGTGTGCAACAGGCAATGCTTGTGCTCGTTTGATAAACCACTCTTCGGTTTCTTTTAATGTTCCGTAATTCTCTTTCGTCACGTATTGTAAATACTCCACAAGTAACGCTTGTTTTGCCTCTTCAGTCTTATAATCAAACTGATGCACTTCGAAAATTGGCAAATAGGTCCACCCCATCGCATTGGCCAACGCTTGGAATGGGCGCAAGAGTTCCGAAATCGTGAATTGCTCTTTTCCTCCTGCACGGAAGGCTTCTTCTTTCACCCCGAGTGTCACAACGATTCCAAGTTCCTTAACTTGTTTTGCAAAAAGGGCACTCTTACTCATCACCGTATCAATCCATTCCTTCATGACAGAAGGCGCTTGGTACCAATACATCGGGAATTGAAGAATCAAGCGTTCAGCCTCGGAGTCTGCCAAGGCTTTTTCTTCATCCGATTTTCTAAAATGCGGTTTCGCTCCACTCCATACTTCATCTAAATGACGAACCGTTACAGCCTCTTCCCCTTTTAAAGTTGCAAGGAAAAACTGTTGAGTCGAGGACGTTTGAACCGTTGGATGGCTAATCACCACCATTGTTTTCATATTACGCGTTTCCTTTCTGTGAGAGTACTTCTAAGAGAGCATTTGTGTTGTCGACAAAATACTGAATCGCAAACGGTAATGCTGCATCATCCACTAAGAATGCTGGGTGATGCCATTCACGTGGACAGCCTGTTCCAATAAAGACGAAACATCCTGGAACGTGTTCCATATAATTAGCGAAATCTTCCGCTCCTAAAGTCACTTCCGGTGTCACCACTGTTGCAAATTTCTCTGTCACACTTTTAACGACTTTTGTAACAGAAGCATCATTATGCACGACTGGTGGCGTTAAAATCCATTCAATACTTCCTTTTTGTCCGTAAATATCTGCTGTTTGGAGAATCATCTTCTCGAACTGCTCGGTCATTTTACGTTCGACTTCTTTATTAAACGTACGAATCGTTCCTTCAAAAAATACTTTTTCTGGAATCACATTCCATGTATTTCCTGCTTCGATATGCGATACGCTTAATACCACTGGTTCTAGTGGGGACGTATGACGAGCAACGATGGCTTGAGCGTTCGCAATCACTTGGCAAGCCGTTAGGATTGGGTCGTTCCCATTGTGTGGTGCTGCCGCATGCGTTCCTACTCCTGTAATTTCGGCTTTGAACTGACCGACTGCTGCCATGAGTGGACCTTCCTTCACACCAATCGTTCCAACTGGAAGTTCTGGTTTGTTATGGAAACCAATAATGGCATCGACTCCCTCAAGCACGCCTTCTGCAATTAACGCTCGTGCTCCTTGGTTACTCTCTTCTGCTGGTTGGAAAATAAAACGAACTTTCCCTTGTAATTTGTCTTCTTGTGCCTTCAACACTTGCACGGCTCCAAGTAAACTTGCTGTATGGAAATCATGTCCACACGCATGCATTGCTCCTTCATTTTTCGAAGCGTAGTCTAATCCTGTTTGTTCCACAATCGGCAAGGCGTCGATGTCGGCACGTAAGGCCAAGGTTGGGCCATCCCCATTTCCGATTTCTGCAACCACTCCTGTTTTTGATTGTAAATCCCAGCATTTAATCCCCATCGCTTCTAGGGCTTTGCGGATATAACGAGTCGTTTCAACTTCCGTTCCGGATACTTCTGGATACATATGTAAATGACGTCGATGTGCCGTTGCACGTTCAATAACTTCTTTTGTAATCATAACTCTCTCCTCAATCTGTTTCCTACACATTGTAACAAACTAGGCGGCTTTATGCACCATGAATTCCCTTGAAAAACAATAAAAATTCTATTAATCCACAGTATCAAAAAAGACTCTGTTTCAAAAGAAACAGAGTCTATGCGTTTAGCCTTTTTGGAGTGCCACCATTTCGGCATATTGGCCATTTAGTTGCATCAATTCATCATGCGTTCCGCGTTCCACAATTTCTCCTTTATCCAACACAAAGATTTGGTCGGCATGAGCAATCGTTGACAGGCGGTGCGCAATCATAAAGGTTGTTCTTCCTTCTTTTACGACATTAATCGCGTTTTGAATAATCTCTTCCGTCTCGGTATCAATATGCGAAGTCGCTTCATCTAAAATCAAGATTTTCGGGTCAAAAACAATCGCACGAGCAAATGAAATCAGTTGGCGTTCCCCTGAAGAGAAGTCCATCCCTTTTTCTTTCACCTCGTAGTCCAAGCCCTTCTCACTCTTTGTAAGGAGATGTCCTCCGCCCACTTTAATGAGCGCATCTCTTATCGTCTCAGGATCAATCGATTCATTGTTGAGCCCTACGTTTGAAGCAATCGTTCCTGTAAATAAATACGGATCTTGAAGCACGATTCCCATCTCGCTTCGAACACTACGTCTGTTATAGTCACGCGTGTTTTTCCCATCAATCAAAATCGCTCCACTCGTTGGGTCATAGAATCGAAACAGCAAGTTCATAATAGATGATTTTCCTGAACCGGTATGTCCGACAAAAGCAACTGTCTGTCCAGGTTCTACCGTGAAATTCAAGTGTTTCAAAACTGGAACTCCCGCTGTGTACTCAAAACTCACATCTTTAAATTCAATACGTCCTTCATCAAACGTGAAGAGCTCTTCCCCCGATTCCTCGCTCGGTGTATCCATTAATTCAAACACGCGGTCACCGGCAGCCATTGATTGTTGCAATCCTGAAACGATATTCATGAATGTTTGAATAGGTTCGTATATCCGGTTGACATAATCAATAAACGCATAAAGAAGCCCAGCAGAAATTCCTAATGACCCTCCTATAAATTGCATGCTAAAGAAGTAAATGATACAAAATAGAGTTATATTTCTCAAAAGGCCAACAAGACTCCATGAGAAGAATGCATCTAACCTCAATTCGCCACGTCCTACACGTGCCCATTCCTTATTCTTTTCTTCATATTCCTCGACTATTGTCTCTTCTTGTTGAAACGCCTGAACAATCACAGCTCCTTGAATGGATTCATTCAGTTGACCACTGAGCTGACTATATAATTCTCGACTTTGCGAGAACAATTTGCGCTGAAGTTGTGCAATAGTCTTTTGCCACAAAAACATTACCGGAATGAGAACAAGAAAAGCTGCTGCTAGTCCTGCATGTAGCATAAAGATAGCAATATATACCCCAATAAGTGTCACGATCGTACTAAGTAATGTAGAAATACCCGTCACATAGAAATTAGCACGGACGGATTCCGTATCACTCGTAATACGGGATACAACTTTTCCGGCAGGTAAGTGATCAAAATACGAAATCGGCAATGTTTGTACATGTTCAAAAACTTCATCCCGAAGACGTTTGGCGATTCGGTTTGACAGATTCTTCATGACGACTCGATTTAAGTAAACACAAAGATAGCCAACGCCTGTCACGATGAAGTAGAGTCCCACACCTTGAAGTAAAATCCCTAACTCGAATACATGCGTTTGTTCCATCGGTGTAATTATCTTGTCAATAAGATATTTCGCAATGATAGGGCCAGTTAACGTCGCAATCGTCGATACCAATAGGAGAAATAATCCGAATACGAATGGACGTATTTCATATTTCAAATAACTAAGTAAGCGTCTAAACGTCGTCATTCTAATTCCTCCTCTAATTCTTGAATATGGTATTGCTCGTAATACCATCCTTTTTGACTGATTAACTCTTCATGTGTCCCACGTTCACTAATACATCCGTCACTCAATACAATAATTTCATCAGCATGACGAATCGCAGAAAGTCGGTGTGACGCAATTAAATTGATTCCCTCTTTTCGTTCATCTTGTAGATGCGAAATAATCTCGCGTTCCGTCTTCGCGTCAACGGCTGAGAGCGCATCATCTAAAATCAAGCATTCCCTGTTTCGAAGCAATGCCCGGGCAATCGACAAACGCTGCTTTTGCCCGCCACTAAGCGATACACCTTTTTCGCCAACAATCGTATCAAGGCCCTCTGGCATGCGTCTCACATCCTTGTCAAAAGCGGCCAGTTTCAACGCGGCCCAGATTTCTTCATCTGTTGCATTTGCTTTTCCAAAATACATATTTTCTCGAATCGAACGCGAAAAAAGTGTGTGTTCTTGCGGTACATAAGCAATCTGATGAGCAACATCGTTTTCTTTATACTCCACAACAGGGATACCATTCATTAAAATGGCTTGCCTAGCATATGGAAACTGATGTAAGAGCTGTACTAAGAAAGTCGTCTTTCCAGCCCCTGTTTTCCCAACGATTCCTAATGTTTCCCCCTCGTGAATCGTCACGTCAATCTCTTTCAGCATTGGTTGTTCTTCCCCTGGATACGTGAATGAAAACTTCCTGAATTCGATTGAGTCAATCCATTCAAGAGGGCGCTGTCCCCCACGTTCCAAACCGTCATTATAGTCTTCTAATTCCTGAATCCGTGAAGACGCGACCTTTCCACGTTTATAAGTCGATAAAATATCACCAAGCATAAAAATTGGCCACATAATCGAACCCATATAGACCTGAAAAGCAATAACGTCCCCCACTTGAATAACTCCTTGAGAAACAAGATAACCGCCATATGAAATCCCAATAACAAAACTCAACATCGCTACAAACTCTGCGAGTGGCATAAATCGAGAGTCCAATTCTCCAACACGGATATTTTTCTTCATGGCTGCTTCTGTCTTTTCACGAAAGGCTCCAACCATTGCCTCTTCTTGACCATAAGCACGGACCACATAGTTCCCGTCAATCATTTCAAGCACTTCATTGTTCAATTCAGAAACTGCAGCTTGCGACTTACTGTATTCCTTCTCAACTTCATAGCCCCATTTATAAACGAAATACGACAACATCGGCATTGGAACCAGTGCAGCTATCGTTAATGGTAATGAAACAGTAGTAATCATCATCGAGAGCGTAACAATCAACATAAAAGAAGAGTTCAACGTCGCATACGTACCAAACCCCATAACTTCTCCCATAGTCGACACATCTTCGCTACTCCGAGTGATAATGTCTCCCGTTCGAAAATGGGCGTAGAAAGGAATCTTTTTCAATAAATTATTTCTAAGTAACCTCACACGCAATTCGTGCTGAATCTCGTAATACCCAATAAAAATCATATACGTCCATGCACTCTCTGCAGCGTAAGCCACTGCAATCACACCAACAAGAACCGCCAGCTGTGATACAAGCCATTCTGCTGTCAACGTCCCATTTACAATTTGGTCTACCACTTGACCAATAATACGCGCTGGGTAAATAACCGCAATACTACTTACCATCATTAAGATAAGACTTGCTAGATAGCGTAGCGGATGTTGTTTAATAAAATCAAATATTCTCTTAAAAAAAAGATTCATCGTTTTCCTCCATCAAAAAAGCCGTCACCTCCCCACTCATGGAAAAAGTAACGGCTCACTTAAATTTATCTATAAAAATGCGCTATACTTCATTCACCAAAATTGGAAGGTTTCTCAAATCATGTACTTGTTTTACGTTTAAGTTGTTCATTGATTTCTCCTCCAATCTGATAAATTTAACGTTATATTGCAATTATACTCCAAAACACCGTCATGTCAATACCTTTCGAAGTTTTTCACAATCGAATTCATTGATAATCATTCTCAATAAAGTTACAATAGAATCACTACAAATTAGAAAAGGATGAAAGATTTACAATATGGCAAAAGACATTCGTGTTTTACTTTACTATAAATATGTTCCAATCGAGAATGCGGAACAATTTGCGGCAGATCATTTAGCATTCTGCAAATCAATCGGATTAAAAGGACGTATCCTTGTCGCTGACGAAGGAATCAACGGAACTGTATCTGGTGATTACGAAACAACTCAAAAATATATGGACTATGTTCACTCTCTTCCAGGGATGGAAGACTTATGGTTTAAAATCGACGAAGAAAGCGAACAAGCCTTCAAGAAGATGTTCGTTCGTTACAAAAAAGAAATCGTACACCTTGGTTTAGAAGATAACGACTTCGATAACGATATTAACCCACTTGAAACAACAGGGGCTTACCTTTCTCCACAAGAGTTTAAAGAAGCCCTACTTGACGAAAACACTGTTGTACTAGACACTCGTAACGACTACGAGTACGACTTAGGTCACTTCCGTGGTGCCATCCGTCCTGACATTCGCAACTTCCGTGAATTACCACAATGGGTTCGAGATAACAAAGAGAAATTCATGGACAAACGTGTCGTTGTTTACTGTACAGGTGGCGTTCGCTGTGAGAAATTCTCTGGCTGGATGGTTCGTGAAGGCTACAAAGATGTCGGTCAATTACACGGCGGTATCGCAACTTACGGGAAAGACCCAGAAGTTCAAGGCGAATTATGGGATGGAAAAATGTATGTATTCGATGAGCGTATCGCTGTCGACATCAACCACGTAGACCCAGTAGTGATTGGGAAAGACTGGTTTGATGGTACACCTTGCGAACGTTACGTAAACTGCGGAAACCCAGAATGTAACCGTCGTATCTTAGCTTCAGAAGAGAACGAAGACAAATACTTACGTGGTTGTAGCCATGAATGTCGTGTTCACCCACGCAACCGCTACGTGAAAGAACACAACCTATCACTTGAAGAAGTAGTGGCTCGTCTTGAAGCTATCGGCGAAGAACTAGATACAGTGAATGCTTAATTTGATTAAAATAGAAACACATTTTTGGATTTGATTGATTGTGTATGGATTCCGTAGAATCTTGCGGATTTCATAGCCACAATAATGGGGAATCGTATTAAAGATGAATTAAAGGGCGTAGGGATTTATTCCTTACGCCCTTTTTGAAGCTTTAAAGGTGAGAGACTACAGGCTCGAACCGGTACCCCATTATTGTAGTTATGATAAAATTCGCTATGATTGGAAGGAATCCATCATAAATAACACCCTATTTGAATCTAACCAAATAGGGTGTTTCTTCGTTTACTCAAATTCATGTTTCACAGTTTCTAGTGCAGCGGCGATAACTTGATGCATATCGTAATAACGATACTGTCCAAGGCGTCCACCGAAGATCACTTGCGGAACCGTCTGCGCTAATTTCTTATACTGCGCGTACAAGTCGTTGTTGACTTTATTATTCACTGGATAATAAGGCTCGTCGCCCACTTTCCAATCGGCAGGATACTCACGCGTAATCACCGTTTTTGGCTGTGTGCCAAACTCGAAATGCTTATGCTCGATGATACGAGTGTATGACGTTTCTCGGTCTGTATAGTTTACTACCGCGTTTCCTTGGTAGTTCTCCACGTCCACGACTTCTGTTTCAAAACGCAATGAACGATATTCCAGCGTTCCAAGTTCATAATCGAAGAACTCGTCAATCATTCCCGTGAAGACGATTTTGGCCCCACTACTTAAGTACTCGTCTTTTTTCGCGAAGAAATCAACATTCAACTCGACTTCGATATTCTCGTGGTCCAGCATGGCTTCAATCATCTTCGTATAGCCGCCAATCGGAATCCCTTGGTACGTATCGTTGAAGTAGTTGTTATCGTAAGTGTAACGAACTGGCAAGCGGCGAATGATAAATGCTGGTAATTCTGTAGCCGAACGTCCCCACTGTTTCTCCGTATAACCCTTAATGAGCTTGTAGTAAATATCTTCCCCAACAAGAGAAATCGCCTGCTCTTCTAAGTTTTCAGGCTCTTTGTCCCCCAGAACTGCACGCTGCTCAGCGATTTTAGCTTCGGCTTCTTGCGGTGTCACGACACCCCATAATTTATTAAAAGTATTCATGTTAAATGGCAAGTTGTAGATTTCCCCGTTGAAGTTGGCAACTGGAGTATTCGTATAGCGATTAAATGTCGCAAACTGATGCACGTAATCCCAAATCTTTTTGTCACTCGTATGGAAAATATGCGCACCGTATTCGTGCACTTGAATGCCTTCCACTTCTTTTGTATAAATATTCCCCGCAATATGATTTCTTTTCTCAATCACTTTTACTTTATAACCGCGTGTTGCTGCTTCATGCGCAAAAGTCGCACCGAATAATCCAGCACCCACAACGATGTAATCAAATGGTTTCATGTGGTTTCCCCATTTCTTATTTTTGTCTTATTCATTATACCATGGACCCTCAAGGCGAACCAAATCGATGAAGCACACTTTGCAAAATTATCATATATGATAATTCCATAAAAAAACTACCAGACGAGTGCCTGGTAGTCGAAAGTCTCTTTAGTTAAAACCGATGAAACGTTGTGTGATTGTGTAAAGTCCATTTGATAGTACTTGTACAGGTTTATTGCTCGCCATCGTAATTTTGCATAACGCATTTTTACTAATTAGATGGAAGACTTCTGGATTGGCTTCTTTTAAATCTGCAAGCAAGGCTTTTTTCTTCTCTTGATGCTCTGGTAGTCCGCCCTTATTGAGTAACGCACAAGAAATCACCGTTGTAATCTCTAAATGGTTTAATAAGTAGTTCTTCAAGACGGTTGGAAATTGCCAATCGCTATTGAAGTTCGCCATCAATAATTCATTCACGCGAATTTGTTGGTCGATACGGCTAATCATGACTTTCTCGTTCACGGATTGATCTTCACGACCGATAAAGTAGCGGTAGAAATCCACATTCATGTAGAATAAAGTCTTGCTATATTGAAGCGGTACGAAGACAAACAAATTATCTACATAGAAAGTATGCTCTGGCAACTGCAATCCTGATTTACGAAGTAAGTTCATATTGTAAATAAGTGAGTGCATCATCATGTATTTTCCACGACGAAGCGACTTGGCATCATCCCAAGTGAACACTTGATTTTCAGGAAATGCGGAAGTGTAACGCATGATTTTTTTCGTTTTCGCGCCTTCTTTTTCATAGACGAAGTTCGTAATGAACACATCTACTTCTTCGCTAGTTTCTTCGAAGCGTTGTAATTGTTCTAAGATTTTTAAGTATGCACGTACATCCACCCAGTCATCACTATCGACGACTTTGAAGTACTTGCCTGTTGCGTTCGCCATCCCCGTATTCACGGCTCCACCATGCCCTTTATTTTCTTGATGGATGGCACGGATAATCGTTGGGTAAGCTGCGGCATATTGGTCAGCAATGCGAGCAGTGTTGTCTTTAGAACCATCGTTGATGATTAAAATTTCAACCTCTTCGCCACCAGCAAGGAGCGTTTGAAGACAATAATGCATATATTCTTGAGAGTTGTAGCATGGGACTGCAATGGTTAATAATTTCATGGGGTTACCTCTCGTTTCTAGTAAACTTATCTTATTTACTATACCATTTTTTCGGTCATTTTGTCAGTTTGACTCCCTTAATCCTCTTATGAAAAAGCCCTCTCCCATCGGAAGAAGGCTTCGACAATACTATTATTTATTTACGCTTGTTGTTTTTGTTGTTTTTGTTCTTTTCGTGCAATCCATGGAAGGACGAGTCCGAGTCCAAGAAGCGCGAATGGCATAATGATATTTGAAATTAAGACAAACCACCATTCAGATGGATCTTGTGCATAATCCACTTGTGGCACCATTCCAAGAATACATGCAAAGGCCGTGAAGGCAAATCCCCAAAGTCCCATTAAGAAACCAAGTGTCTTATTGCTAATGTATTTATATTCGGCTCCTTTAAATTTGTCCCAATGGCGATACAAGAACATAAAGGCTACGAATACCCACAAGAAGCACATCGGAGAAACGATGGCATTCAAGTTTGTCATCCAAACAACGACCGTATCGATTTCCTTAAGCCCTAGAGCTGGCATGACAATCAATGCCCCTGTCAACACCCCTGTAAGAATGTATCCATTTCTCAACGTACCGTTCTTTGTGCGTGCACGAAGCCAGCAAGGAACATATTCTTCATCGGCACTACCGAGGAAGATTTGAAGTGGCGCATCAATCGATAATGCCAACGTCGCGGTTTGCCCGATAAATTGCGTTAATGCGTAAATCGTAACTAGCACATTCCCAATATTCCAGTGTTTTCCAAGTACGGCAAATGCTTGATAGGCACCATTTCGCATCAAGTCTTGCGGGATATTGTTGCTATCAAAAATCATCCCCATCGCAAAAGATCCAAAGACTGCACAGATTCCAACCATCACAGCCATCGCAATCATCCCTTTTGGAAATTCTTTGGCTGGATTCTTGAGTTTATGCACATACGGTGACATACACTCTGCTCCTCCGACCGAGAAGACAAGAAGCGCAATCGTTGTGAAGTATGAAAAATCAAACTTAGGAATATACGTTTCAATCTTATCCATATTCGCTGTTGCCAGTTGTAAATCGGGTTTAATAAGAGGAACCCCAACGGCTAATAGAATGAATAAAATCGACATCACAAACATCGCAGTTCCAGCAATCGTCCCTAAGAATTTCAACGCGCGAATTCCCTTTGTTGAAATATACAGAACGGCTAAGAAAAAGGCTAAACAGACTGTTACCAGTAGCGGAATCGGCAATTCATCGATAATTCCTGAGTGCCCTTGGAATACCCATCCAAGCGCAATGAGAATCGTCTGTGGTTTTTGTGCTAAATATGGAATCTGCACCACCCAAAATGTCCATGCTGCAAAATACGCCAGTTTCTTGGTAGACGTATGTTTAATCCAATCACTGACTCCCCCTTCACTATCTTCAAACGTCGAACCGAGTTGTCCAATCATTAATGAATATGGGATAAAGTAAATTACTAAAATAATGAGCCACGATGTAATAACGACAATCCCTTGTTGGGCGAAATTGTTCACAACATTCCCCAAGCCCCAAACAAAGTTAAATGCAATGAGGGATATCATCAGCCAACTCAGTTGCTTTTCATTTTTTTCTTCCATTTTTTAACCTCCTAAACCGAATCGCTGATTAGTCACTCACTGAATAATGGTTGACCATCAAATTACTTGCACGAAGCAATACCTTATCGAGCAATGCAGCTGTCTTCTCTTCGATGAAATCACTCATTTGTTGGTTTTCCGCTTCGAAGTCGACCGCTTCCCCTTTTTCAAGACGAGCGTCAACTTGTGCAATCATGGCTTCCCCACGAGATAATGTGTTCTTTTGATAACTTTCAATATCCGCTTGATGTTCCAAATAGTGCGCATCCGCAAGCCCTGCAATTAAGCGGCTTGACCAGTAGAACGAATCTGTTGAAACCTTCGCTGTTGTATTGGCAAAATACGCTGGCGTTGTGTCCACTTGTGTAAAGAATGGTACAGCCGTTGTAAATGGCATTGACCCATACGATACCCACTGAATTCCTGTTGTATCATGAGGACGATTTGGACGAATTTGTAGGATAGCCGTTTGACTCGTACGATTAATCCCTACTGTACGGAAACGACGATTGCTCTTACCATCACCTAAGTTTCCATAAGGATCATATGGTGTAAATTGATAATGCGTACTCATCGATTCTTTCACATCTTCGACTGTAATCTTGCGGTACGGAACGCGTGCCCATGGAATTTCAAAGCTCGTTGGAGATTGTTCCACTTCCGGGTTAAACATGCGTTGAATATCCCAAGCACGAGGCGTGTTATACAAGCGGTCTTTGTCGCGTTGGGAACCGAATGCATACCGTGGATTGAACGATTCGCCGTCAAAGTTTAAGTTCAAGTGATGACGAATCATAAAGTCTTTCAAATCAGGGTCGCACATAAAGTTTTCTTTGTCTTCAAAATCAAAGAAGTCGCTGCCGAGTTGGTTTGGGTTCACGACATACGCATCGTCGGGTACACGGCGAGCCATCCAGTGATGTCCACCAATCGATTCTAACCACCAGATTTCATTCACATCGGAAATTGCAATCCCGTTTGATTCATACGTTCCAGCTGTTTCAAGGAAGTGCCCAAGACGCTCTACCCCTTCGCGTGCCGTTTTAATATAAGGCAATACTAATGTGAAGATGTCTTCTTCTCCAATCCCCGTTTCCACCAGTGGGTCGGCTCCTAATACACGCGGGTTTGTTGAAATGGTTTCAGTCGCACTTAATGCTACATTATAGGCATTAATCCCCGCAGCACCCCAAATTCCTTCGTTATTGATGGCATTTGGCATGGCCGTATAGCGAACAGGATTGTCTGGTAAGTCTGTTTCAAAACCTGAAATCACTGCTTTATAATGACGTGGTTGATCCTCTGGACGTACGACAATAAATTTTTTTGGAGTAAACTCTCCATTACATGAATCTTCTGTACGCGCTACTAGCGTTGATCCATCGTAGCTGGCCTTCTTCCCAACAAGAATAGTTGTACATGAATCATGTTCTTGGTCAAATCTCATAAAAATTACCTCCATTAACTTTATTACTACATCTAAATTATAGTCCTATTCGCGCTATTTCTCAAAGGTCTCCGCACTATTTTTCTCTGAATTTTCTTCCTAAGGATAGGTAAAAAAAAGAACCTAGCGCAAACTAGATTCTTCTGGTTCTCCTATTATTGTTTTCGTTTTCGATAAACTTTTTCTGCGATGGTAATCATAACGGCAATGATCCATAAAACGAGCACTGTTGTGAGCGCGTATTGAATATTATAATAGAGTGCAGCAATACAAAGAATCATCCCTACGGCCACTACATAACGAAAATTAAAGGGCGCTACACGGTGAATATACCAAAAAACGAAATCTTCACCAGGATTCTTTGTCACTTTATAATCTTCTATTAACGCTCTAAACTTCGCCTTAAACTTCTCAACCATCTGAAACACTCCTTATTTTTTATCCGGAATTACCCAAAATAGATAGTAAGTAATAAACACTGTCAGCGCGCCAAGTCCAATTTTCACCGCTAAAATCGGGGCTAAGTAAATGGAAATGGCCATTAAAATATAGATATAAACAATAATTTTCTTTTTACGACTGCGCGCAATCGACTTCGTTTCACGGTAATCTGCGACATATAGTTGATACAGTTTTGTCTGTTGAAACCACTCTTCAAAACGAGTAGAACTCTTTGAAAAACATACCACTGTCAGCAGTAGAAACGGTGTCGTCGGAAGTACTGGGAGCACAATTCCAATTAACCCCAGCGCTAGCGAAATCCACGCGATAATAAAATACACCACTCTCATTCTTTTTCCTATTCCTCCTCGGCTAATTGCGCCACTCTTCGATCAATAAAATACTCTAATACTTTTGTAAGAATAAAGAGTATACTCACAAAATAGAAGAAATAGACAAAATAACTGATGGAGACATTAATGGCTAGAAGGAAGGTCGCCACAAGCACAATCACCCAAAACAACTTCAGGGCGAAAATCCATCTTTGCTTCTTCATCCATTGCTTATCGGTTAATGTATGGTCACCCTTATCAAGCGCGATAATCGTATCAATCAACTTGGTAAAACGTTCTTTCAAGCACTATCTCCTCTCTTTTAGTAAGCATAGTGTAGCATAACCCTATAAACTAGTAAATTTATTTTAATCGATTTTTAATCAATAAAAACTACTGTAGCAGTAAGGCCAGACTACAGTAGTACCATTTACTTAAAATAGGAAAAAACTAACTATCTTTCAATAATTCTGATTGATGAATTTCTTCCAATAAATCACTCAATTGAGTATTATATTCTCTCATGCGATGTGAATCTGAATCCATCACATAAAAATCAGAAAGACCCTCTCTAGGAAAAAACATACTTTTATATTTTCTGCGTAATAAATCAACATATTCATGCGAATCTGGATTTTGACACATATATTCTAGTATATCCATCATATCCAAAATCGTATCCGTAAAAAAATTAATATTTTGTTGTCCTCTATGCTTTTGCAAAAATCCCAATAAATCCTTTAACAATTCATGTAATTTTTTGATTTCACTTGTATTCATAAGCGTTAAATCCTCTTCATGGTCATTTACTTTACTCCCAATATAGCATAGAACCGTTCCAAATACAGTACTCTTTTCAAAATAAAAAGAATGAAGTACATAACCGTAGCTTCATTCTTTCATATTGTTATTTTTCATTTCTCAACTTCGTAATGAAGTGTTCGATACGATCTAAGGCTGTTTTTAAGTCCTCGATTGAGTATGCGTAAGAGATACGTAGGAAGCCTTCACCAGAATCCCCAAAGGCTGTTCCTGGAACAACGGCTAAGCGTTCTTCCTCTACTAAGCGCATTGCGAATTCTTCAGAACTCAAACCGAATTGAGAGATATTCGGGAAGATGTAGAAAGCTCCAAATGGTTCAAAGCAAGGAATGCCTAAGTCTTTGAAACGTTTTACCAAGTAACGGCGACGTTGGTTGTAGCTATCACGCATTTCCACAATATCCTCTTCAGAATTACGAAGGGCATCCACACCCGCATATTGGCTAAGTGTTGGAGCTGACATAATCGCGAATTGGTGAATTTTATACATTTGTTCCATGATTACTGCTGGAGCTAAGGCATACCCAAGTCTCCATCCAGTCATCGCAAATGCTTTTGAGAATCCACCGATTAAAATCGTACGGTCACGCATGCCATCGATTTCGACAACAGATACGTGAGGTTTTCCAGTGTATGTTAATTCTCCGTATAATTCGTCAGAAACAACGATAATATCGTGGCGTTTCAACACTTCACAAACCGCTTCTAAGTCTTCACGTCCCATTACAGCCCCAGTTGGGTTATTTGGGAAGTTCATTAAAATCGCTTTGGTTTTCGGTGTAATCACTGCTTCTAAATCTTCTGGTGTGATACGGAATTGATTTTCTTCTTTTAACGGAAGAATCACAGGTGTTCCATCGGCCATTGTTACCGCTGGAACGTATGATACATAACCTGGATCACAAATAATCACTTCATCCCCTGGGTTCAAGAGAACACGCATTGAAATATCAACGGCTTCACTTCCTCCAACGGTAATGACACATTCGTGCATTGGGTCATATTTCACCCCATGACGGCCCTCTGTAAAGACACACACTTCTTCACGAAGCTCTTTTAACCCTGCATTAGCTGTATAGAATGTACGGCCTTCTTGCAACGCTTTAATCGCTTCTTGACGAATATGCCAAGGCGTATCAAAATCAGGCTCTCCAACCCCTAGGGAAACAATATCCTTGTATTCACTCGCCATATCAAAGAAACGACGAATCCCTGAAGGTTTCAAGTCCTTAATTTTATTATTTAACATATTTTCTAAATTCATGGAGTAACCACCTGACGTTTATCATCTGCTTTACCGACAAACATTGTGCCGTGATCTTTGTATTGTTTTAATACAACATGTGTTTTAGTAGATTGTACTTCTTCAATGACTGAAAGACGTGAAGATACGAAGTTTGCAATTTCACGCATTGGCGCTTTCTTCAATTGCACCATGAAATCATATCCGCCTGACATTAAGTACACTGCTTCCACTTCTGGGAAATGATAGATTTTTTCCGCAATACGGTCGAATCCTTTTCCTTTTTGAGGATTTACTTTTAATTCGATAATCGCTGAAACATTCACGTTATCAGTTTTTTCCCAGTTGATTAATGTATGGTAGCCACAAATAATTTGGGCTTCTTCCATCTCTTTAATACGACGTGTTACTTCATCCACATCGATTTCTAATAGAGAGGCAATTTCTTCTGGTGTTAAACGACTATTCTTCTCAATTAATTTTAAGATTTGCTCGTTCACTTCTTTGAACATAGGCTTTCCTCCTTTAGTCGCGTCCGCAACTTTATGTACTTATCTATTGTACCCTTTTTTCGCAAGAATTCCTAAGAATTTATTGCGACTTTATGAAATTTATAAACTATGCTACACTAGACGTACTTTAAAAAAGGAGGAATCTTCGATGGAAAGTAAATTTACTGGCTCATTAATAGAACTCATTGCCGTGAGTATGTTTGCTGGAGTTGTCTCAGTATTCTCATTTGGGCTTCTAGTTCCTTGGGCTATCTGCTATTACTATCGCTATATGGCAGACCATACCATCATTGATGGAAATCAACTTCGTTTTGATGGCACTGCCGGTCAATTATGGGGCCAATGGTTAAAATGGCTCTTCTTCATCATTATTACACTCGGAATCTATTCATTCTGGGTAGGCCTACGTCTAGAACAATGGCGTGTCAGCCACACACATATGGTGTAAAAAAAATAATCCCTTGTGCACATTTTGCACAAGGGATTATTTTTTATTCCGCTGTTTGTTCAAAGTGAGCGACTAAGTCGTTAATCACTCCACTTGATACAATCGTATCGATTTGTTTCATCGCATGGTACACGCTATCTGATTTTGAAGAACCGTGTGATTTCACAACTGCTCCTTTAAGACCAAAGAGCACTGCACCTCCGAATTGTGAGTAGTCCAATGTATTCTTTAATCCGTAGAACGTATTCTTCAATAAGAGCGCGCCAAGTTTCCCTTGGATTCCTTGCCCTTTAATCCCTTCTTTTAGAAGTCCCATCATCGCAAGCGCTGTTCCTTCGATGGTCTTGAGGACGGCGTTTCCCGTGAATCCGTCTGTTACGACAACATCCGCAGCACCTGTTAAGATGTCACGAGCTTCCACGTTCCCGATGAAGTTTAAGCTATCATCTTCTTTTAAGAGTCCGTAAACTTCTTTTGCGAGTTCGTTCCCTTTTCCTTCTTCAGCTCCATTATTTAATAAGCCGACTGTTGGGTTTTCATAACCAAGAACGTATTTTGAATAATAGCTTCCAAGAATACCGAATTGGTGAACGTTTTTCGGTTTGCATTCCGCGTTTGCACCTACATCCATCATAATAAATTGACGGTTTTCTTTTCCAAGAACAGGCAACACTGGCATTAATCCTGGACGGTCGATTCCTTTAATACGGCCAACCACTAATAATCCAGCCGTTAGAAGAGCCCCTGTGTTTCCGCAAGAGAAGAGCGCATCTGCTTCCCCTTCTTTCACAGCTTTAGCCGCAACGACCATTGAAGCGTCTTTCTTCGAACGAATCGCTTTAACCGGTTCGTCATCAGAGTTGATTTTTTCTGAACATTGAATCACGCGAATATTTGGAAGGGATTCCTCCAAGCATGCGTTCACTTTTGCTTCGTCTCCGTATAATTGAAACTCGACAGTTGGCATTTCCTTTGCTGCAAGGACGACCCCTTGGACGATTTCTTTTGGAGCATTATCTCCACCCATCGCGTCAATTGCAATTCTTACCATTGTTGTTCCTCCTCTTCTAGCCACGTGGCCGTGAAGTTATCCATTGATTTCTTTCGTTGTTTGTTCTATAAATGCCTTCATGCGTTTTGTCTCGGCTTTTTCTCCTGCTGGATCTTCCGAGGCATAAAGGATCGCATCTTTACGTGCTTGTTCTAGTATATCATAATCTCGTATTAAATCGGCAATCTTAAAGTCTGGAATACCGGACTGTTTTACCCCAAATACATCCCCAGAACCACGAAGCTCCAAGTCTTTTTGACTGAGATAAAATCCATCCGTCGACTCGCACATAATGCGCATGCGCTCTTTTCCGTTTTCGGTCTTCGGACTTGCCACTAAAATACAGCTTGAGGCATGTTGCCCACGTCCGACCCGTCCACGCAATTGATGGAGTTGGGCTAACCCGAATCGGTCCGCATCCAAGATGACCATCACTGTCGCATTCGGCACGTCCACCCCAACTTCGATGACCGTTGTTGAAACGAGTACTTGTAGTTTATTGGCTTTAAAGTCCGCCATCACTGCTTCTTTTTCTTCCGCTGGCATTTTCCCGTGTAAGAGTCCCACTTTCACGCGGTCTGAGAAATGCGCTGAAATCATGCGGTAAATCTCTTCGGCATTTTGCACATCGAGATGTTCCGACTCTTCAATCAGTGGCGAAATCATATACGCTTGTCGCCCTTCTTGAATTTGACGTTCTACGAAATTGAAAATCTGTTCCATTTCCTGCTCGCGAACCCAAGACGTCTTAATCGGCTGACGACCACGAGGAATCTCACTCAAGATAGAAGTATCCATTTCCCCAAAAGCCGTAATCGCCAGCGTACGAGGAATTGGGGTTGCCGTCATTTGAAGCACGTTCACACCCGCTCCTTTTCCAGCGAGTGCCTGACGTTGTTGCACCCCGAAGCGATGTTGCTCGTCGATAACGACAAAGGCCAACTCTTTAAAGTTCACATCTTGTTGGAATAAGGCATGTGTCCCGATTACAAGGTTCGCCTCTCCATTCTCAATTTGCGCGAGTAACTCTTTTCGCTTCTTCTGCGAACGATTCATGCTTCCAGTTAACAACACGGCCTTCAACGGTGTTCCCTGAAACAATTTTTCAATCGTCAGCATATGTTGTTCCGCCAAGATTTCTGTAGGAACCATGAGCGCGGCTTGCTTTCCGGTCAGAGCCGTTGCGACCATGGCGATTGTCGCCACAATCGTCTTCCCACTCCCTACATCCCCTTGCAAGAGACGATTCATCTCATAAGGCGCACGCAGGTCAAAGCAAATCTCATTCACGACTTTCTTTTGCCCATCCGTCAGTTCAAACGGCAACGTCTGAATAAAGGCCTTCAACTGAGCATTATCATACAGCACCGCTTGCCCTTTTGTTTGCTGGTGGCGCTTCTGACGCATCCATTGCAAGCGCAGTTGATATAAGAAGAGCTCCTGGTAGACGAGCTGATACTGCGCACTCTGTCTTTCCAGTTCATCTTTTGGAAAATGCATTGCCCGTACAGCGTCTCTATGCCCCATCAAGTGGTGCGACGCCGTCAACTCTTCTGGCAATACTTCTGGAATTTTATCTTCAAAACGATCCATCGCCGTATGAACGAGTTTCAATATCGTCGCCTGCTTCAACGATTTATTCGTGCGATAAACCGCCTCGACTTGGTCGCCTTCTTCGTCTTCCGCGTTTCGGTTCGATAAGATTTTCATCCCCATCAAGGTAGAACGCTTTGCATCCCATTTCCCGTAGATAGCAATCTCTTCGCCCTGAACCACTTTATCTTTTAAATACGGCTGATTAAAGAACGCAACTTGGATGACTTGTTGGTCAATCACCATGCGAAACGCTAAACGGTTCTTCTTGAAGCCGTAATAGCTCACAACCGGTTGCGTCGCCACAAGCCCTTTTAGCGTGACTTTCTCTTGGTCCATGATGGTATTTACATCACGAATTTGAATATCTTCATAACGAAATGGGAAATGCGTTAACAAGTCATAGACTGTTTCGATGCCCAGTTCGGCTAATGGCTCTAATCGTTTTGGTCCAACGCCTGGCAAGACTTGCACACTTTGAAAGACTTCATTCATCCAATCACATCCTTTCTACTTTAATAAGTGTAATTCATGTTCTCTTTAATCGTCAAGAGGAAGGAAAGTTACAACAGTCGTGAAGATTCTCTTTAGGATTTATTCATCGGTATCACAAATCCGGCACCTCCCTGAGTCTTCGTCTCAGGGTTACCAAGCTTCAAAGCGAGGCTAAGGAATAAATTCCTAAACCTCGCTAATTCACATTGGTTGCTTACTCGGTACTGTGATTCCGATGAAATCCTAAAGAATCTTCACTCCTTCAACTTTCCTTCCTCCCTCCTTGAACTCTACACTGCAGAGAGTTTTGATGTGCATTCCACAAAGTGTAGCGTTTCTCTTCCCCTCATTGAACCTTATAGCACTAGAAATACTGAGGAGCACCCACTCCGTTCCTTTTTTCCCATTTGGAGGCGAGTGAAGACTCAAAAGCACGCGAAAACAAGAAAGTACTCTCTGTCAAAGCGAAATCCCTGAT
>CAKAPS010000010.1:0-29819 GCA_916719965.1 uncultured Streptococcus sp. | reverse complement strand
CAGTAATGTTGTGAACTGCATCCATTGCGTCTTTACCCCATGCAAATGGTCCGTGGTTAAATACTAAAACTCCAGGAATTGCATTTGGATCTTTATCTTTGAAAGTCTCAACGATTACTTTACCTGTTTCTAACTCATAAGCACCTTTAATTTCAGCTTCAGTCATTTCACGAGTGCAAGGGATTGTACCGTAGAAGTAGTCCCCTTGTGTTGTACCAAATGCTGGAATTTCTTGTCCTTGTTGAGCCATTGTAGTTGCCCATAGAGAGTGCGTATGCACTACTCCATTTACATCTTTAAAATTACGGTAAATTTCTAAGTGAGTATCTAAGTCTGAAGAAGGTTTTAAGGCTCCTTCAACTTTATTTCCGTCGATATCCACAATTACGATATCATCAGCAGTTAGTTTATCATAGTCAACGCCTGAAGGTTTGATTGCAATAACCCCTGCTTCACGGTCGTACTCTGAAACGTTACCCCATGTAAAAATAACTAATCCATGTTTTGGTAACTCTAAGTTTGCTTTAAATACACGTTCTTTTAATTGTTCGTATGCCATTGTAGAACCCCTTCTTATAGGCCTAAAGCTTCAGAAATTTTTTCAGTCATTTCTTTTTCAGATAATAAGTTTTGTAAACCTACAATTTTAGTGTTTGGTAAATCTAAACCATCGAATACTTCTAATAAAGCTGATGAAATAACTACTAAATCATAGTTTTTAGCTGAAGATTTTGCTTCAGAAACTGCACAGTGGTGAACTTCCAAAGGAATATTTAATTTTCTGAACACGTTAGTTAATTTCATTTTGATAATTTGGCTTGAGCCCATTCCGCTTCCGCATGCTGCTAATACTTTCATATTTTACATCTCCTTATATTGTTAGAGTATCGGATAGAACACTACCCGATACCCTAATTTTACTATATTCTTTTACTTATTAAAATTAGTTTTGCTTAGACTCTAAGTATGTTTCATAGTCTTCAGCAATAGTGAAGTAATGTTCTTTGTTTTTGCTGTATTGTAATTGAGGGATTACTAACAAGATTAATAATACGATACCTAAACCAATGTATTGGAAGTTTTGCATTAAGAATCCGAATCCAACCCAGATTGTATCCCAGTCAAAGTTACCATGCCATCCACCGTATGCAGCTAAACCAAATGCACCTGCGGCAATTGCTCCACCTAATACTTGGATCACACCTGATAAGAATGTCAAGACTGAAGCAGCACGTAAACCACCTTTATGGTTAGCGTATACTGCGAATGTAGCGTTGTCGAAGAATACTGGTACGAATCCAGTGATGATTAATACTGGAGATTTGAATACGATTAATCCTAAGATTGCTACGATTTGTCCTAATACCCCGAATAAGAAACCAACTGTTACAGCGTTTGGAGAACCGAATCCGTAAACTGCAGCACAGTCAACCGCTGGCATAGAACCTGGTAATAATTTGTTAGAGATACCTTGGAACGCTTCTGATAACTCAGCAACGAATAAACGAACCCCTAATTGTAAGATTTGAACATAAACAGTGAATGTTAATGCTGTTTGTAAAATGTAGAAGAAGAAATCGTCAGTTGCTTTTAATGTAGTCATTTTGAATTTAGAAGCAGCAACTGTTAATTCTTGTCCATTTACGCCTACTAAGTAGTCTTTACCTAATACTAATAAGATTGCACCGAAGAACACAATCATTAAGATTGATGTTGCAACGATTGATTCTTTAAAGATTGATAAGAAACCTGGTAATTCAAGATCTTCAATCTTCTTGTCGTTTTTACCTGAGAATTTAGGAGCTAATTTATCAACTAACCAAACCCCAAACATTTGTTGGTGACCAATTGCAAATCCGCCGCCTTCTGTTAATTCTTGTGTAGCTTCTACTGTTAAGTTTGCAGCTACTGCCCAATATACACCTAATACAATACCCAATAAGATTACAAATTGTAATTGGTTTACGTTATCACCTAAAGCTAAAGCCATTAACCAAGTTGCTGTAGCAGATTGTTGCACCATGATGTGACCAGTGATGAATACTGTACGAACTTTAGTTAATTTACGGAAGATAACTAATACTAAGTTAGTTAAGAATGCAACTAATAATACTTGTACTGTTAAACCTGTTGCATGACCAGCTGATTTTAATGCAGCTTCTGCAGCAGCTTGACCGAAGTATGGGTCAATAACAGCAGCTTGTAATCCGAAACGATCCCCTAAAGCTGCTAAAACTGGACGGAAGTTTGAAACTAATCCACCAGCGGCTACGTTTAAGATCATGTAACCAACAACTGCTTTAATAAAACCTGCTAATGCATCGTACCATTTACGACCTAATAGTAAGTAACCAACTAAAACGATTAAACCAACAAAGTATTGTGGTTTAGTAAAAATGTTAGCATAGAAGAATTGCCAAAAACTGAATAAAAATTCCATTATTATTCACCTATTCCTTTTAAAATTTTTTCTAAGTCCTCTTTTGAGCGCGCTTCAACAAACGCATTGATAATTGTTTCATCATCTAATAATGTCACTAACTCTGATAAGTTGTTTAAGTGTTTTTCATTATCAGTTGATGCTAATACGAAGAATAAATGTGGTTGGTAGTCAGCACCTGGTCCAAAGTCCACAGCTTCTTCAACGTTCATAAATGCGACAGCAGTATCATTTACCCCTTTTCCTTCTTGAGCATGAGGGATACAGATTTCTGGAGCAATTACGATGTAAGGTCCAAATTCATGAACATTACTAATAATGTAACCTGGATATTCAGGTTCAATGATCTTTTGTTCTAATAAAGGTTGGCAAGCTTTTTTTATGGCTTCTTCCCATGATAGAGAACCTTTTTGGAACGAAAAGCGACCATTTTCGATAATCTCTTTTAACATATGTTCCTCCTTGTGTTATTAAGAAATCGTATTCATTATTACACTTTGGTAAAGCCTAGAGTGGGTTAAGCTCTAGGCTCTCCAAATTTATTTAATGACAATATTATAAGAATGATGGGAATGGTACGTCATTCTCAACTGAGAATACATCGTCAAATCCACGATAGAAGTTGAATTCTAATTTATCTTTGTCAGTTGGGTAAGTATATTTACCACCTACTTGCCAAATGAATGGTTTGAATTTGTATTCTAGGCGATCTTTCTTGAATTTCCAGATTTCTGTAATTTCTTTTGGATCTGCTTGGAAGTTAGCCCAAATGTCATAGTGAACTGGGATAACAACTTTAGCGTTTAATGATTCAGCCATACGTAACATATCAACTGAAGTCACTTTGTCAGTGATACCACGAGGGTTTTCACCGTAAGCACCTAAGCACACATCGATTTCATGTTCGTTACCATGTTTAGCAAACATGTTTGAGTAGTGAGAATCTCCTGCGTGATATAAGTTACCACCACTTGTTTTGAATAAGTAGTTAACAGCGATTTCGTCCATATCTTGAGGCATTTTACCTTTAAGAACTTCACCGTCTTTAGCAGTAACTAAAGCTGTACGGTCAAATGCTTCTAAAGCAACGATTTCGATGTCTTTGATTTTAACTGAGTCTCCTGGGTGTACTACGATAGTACGTTCAGCAGGAACTCCCCAACCTAACCAAGTGTTTACTACTTCTTGTGGTCCTACGAATTTAGCTTCTGGACAGTTGTTAGCAACTGCAGCAGCTGTGTTAATGTCTAAGTGGTCTGAGTGAATGTGTGTTACTACTAAAGCATCAACATTTTTCACTTCGAATGGATCGATTACGAATGGTTGAGTACGTAAATTTGGTTGTAAGTTTTGGCAACCACTCATACGTTGCATTTGGTGACCAGTTTTCATTTTTCCGTTGCCGTGGCTACGTTTACCAGTTCCACACCATAAGTCGCATAAGATGTTAGTATTTTTTTCTGATTTTAACCAGATACCAGTACATCCTAACCACCACATAGCGAATGTTCCAGGTTTAACTTCTTCACGTTCGATTTCTTCGTTCAACCAAGTTCCCCATTCTGGGAAAGTTGATAAGATCCAAGATTCTTTAGTTACATCTTTGATATTTGCCATTGTTTTTCCTCCTTGGGATTAACCCCAGATACGTTTGATTTCTTCTTTGAATTCACGAGCAGATTGCGCTGGATTTTCAGTAGCGTAAATTCCGCGTCCTGCGATGAATGTGTAAATTGGAATTCCTTCAAACACTTTTAAAGTGTCTTTTGTTAATCCGCCTGTTGCTGACACTTTGAATCCCATGTCGATTAAACGACGGATTTTGTTTAAATCAGATTCAGTCCAAGTAGCTCCTGCAAATAGAGCGTCGCGGCTTTGGTGGAAGATTGCTTGGTCGATACCAGCATCTCTCCATTGTTGTGCTTGTTCGAATGTCCAATCTCCGTATAATTCAACTTGAAGAGATTTCACTTCTTTGTTAGCTGCTTCCATTGTTGGGATAGTTGCACAGCAAATAACTGTCATCCAGTCAGCTCCTGCAAGTGCAACGTTTTTAGCAACAGTTGTACCAGCGTCAGCACATTTTGTATCAGCAATGATTACTTTATCAGGGAAAGCGCTGCGTAAGCATTTAATCGCTTTGTCTCCTTCGTTTAAAAGTAAAATTGTTCCTGCTTCAATAATGTCAACTTCGTTACCAACCGCAAGAGCATCTTTTAATGCATCTTCGATACGGTTGTGGTCCAAAGCAACTTGTAAATTAGGAATTGCCATTATATCATTCTCCTTTTCTATCTTGCCTTAAACAATCATAAAATCATAACGTCTTACGAAAATGATCATTTAATAAGTTACGGTACCAATTCATGCTATTAGTATAGTATATAGAATTTTCGGTTACAACCGTTTACAAACAAGTAATCGAATAATCAGTTTTATGATTGTTTGCGTTTACTTTACGAACGTTTGGAAATTGGTAATATAGTTATTTATATAGGAAGAATTCGTATTTTTACGTTTTTAAAACGACTAAAATATGTGATTTGATCATTTTAATTCCTAAAATAAAAATACCCTCTCATTGAATGAGAAGGTATCGTATAAACTATTTTTCAATAATCACTTCTTCTATATGATCATCTTCTGTTAATCGAACATGAATCACTTCATCTAAAGAAGTTGGTACATTCTTACCAATAAAATCAGGACGGATTGGTAACTCTCGGTGTCCTCTATCAATTAGAATCGCTAAACTAATTCTTTTTGGTCTATCTACATCCATAATTGCATCAAGAGCTGCTCTGACAGTTCTTCCCGTGAATAATACATCATCTACGAGAACGACTTGCTTCCCTTTAATGTCGAATGGAATATGCGTTCCATTTAAAACCGGGGCGTCAGTCTCTTCACTATCATGTCTGTCGTCACGATATAATGTGATATCCACTTCACCAACTGGAACTTTTTTCTTTTCAAGAGCCGAAATCTTTTCAGCAATGCGTTTTGCTAAAGTAATTCCTCTAGTTTTAATTCCAATGATAACTAAGTTCGAAACATCTTTTTGTTGCTCGATAATTTCATATGAGATTCTAGTTAATGCTCTGCTGATGGCGCCTTCGTCCATAATTCTAACTTCTTTCATTGTCGTCTCCTCTACTATGAAAAACGTCCTTTATGCAATTGGATAAAATCCTCAAACTCTTTTGGCGGTTCCACGTGGAAGTTTAACGTTTCTCCAGTCACTGGATGTGTAAAGCTAAGTGTTCTCGCGTGTAAAAATTGACCAAATTCAGTTGCGTGTTTACCTTTCGGATGATACAAAGGATCATTTACAATCGGATGTTTAATAAACTCCATATGCGCTCTAATTTGATGAGTACGACCTGTTTCTAAACGACAAGACACTAGCGAATAATCAGAAAATGCATCTAGCACTTCAAAATGCGTAACAGCATTCTTTCCGCCCTTTTCTACTACTCGTTTTAAACGGTTCGTTTGATGACGAGATAATGGAGCATCAATTACACCTGTTTCGTGGGAAAAATGACCATCAACAATAGCGATGTACTCACGGTTCATTTTATTCTCACTAATCTGCTGTGCTAACTTTTGATGAACGTCATTATTCTTTGCGATCACTAATAGACCACTTGTATCCTTATCAATTCGGTGAACAAGACCTGGACGATAAATTTCTTCACTCGTGCTATCTGATAAACTATTTGAATGATATAACAAAGCGTTAACGAGAGTTCCGCTATAGTGTCCTTTTGACGGATGAACAACCATTCCACTTGGTTTATTCACTACAATTAATGAATCATCTTCATAAACGATATCTAGCGGAATATCTTCAGGCTGAATGGTAATAGCTTCTTCCTCTTTTTGAAGAATTGTCACTACGTCTCCATTTTGAGCTTTATAATTGGATTTCACCACTTCACCATTAACAGATACAAGTCCAGCTTTTAACCAGCTTTGAATTGTACTTCTACTAATACCAAGCGTGGCAGTTAAGACTTTATCTAATCGTTCAGTTTTTTCTAAATCAAGTGTTAATTCTTTAAATACTGATGTCATAACGCTCTCCTATTTTGATTGTTCTTTAAAAATAACATAATAGAATAAGATAATTACCCCGAAAGTTAAACAAATATCAGCAACGTTAAAAATTGGGAAGTCGATAAATTCAAATTTAAACATATCCACTACATAACCCAAACGAATGCGATCAATAAAGTTTCCTACAGCACCTGCAAGAATAAAAGCATAAGCTGTTAATAATAATTTAGATTTCCCTTTTTCTTTAAACATTAAGTATAAAAGTGTCCCCACAGCTACAGCGGTGATTGCGTAGAAGAAAAACATCTTCCCTTCAAACATCCCCCATGCTGCCCCAGTGTTTCGAACGTATAAAATACTGACTAACCCATTAATGAATTCCATCCCATCATGTAAGTTAAAATTATTTACAATCCATAATTTCACTAATTGATCTGCAATAATTAATACAGCACTTAAAATTAAATATAAAAACATGTCACTTCTCCATTTCTTTTCAATAATAGTATTGTACAAAGAAGTCAAAGGTTAGTCAATGAACTGAAAATGATGTTAAATTGAAATACTTTTTTCCACTCAAGGGGTAAAAACGGGTAAAATTTAACTGAAAATGGGGAGAAAGTCCTAAAAATCAACCAAAAGATTGAAAAATCATCAAAATACACGTATAATATCAACAAGAAAACGCATTACTGTAAAAGGAGTGTATTATGAAAAAAATCGCAGCCAAGGTATTCTTGATTAGCGCTGGGTTCTTATTTTTAGGAGCTTGCGGTAATACAAAGAAAAGTGCCGAATCTACTGTTCAAGAAGTACAAGATACCTTACCTGTTGTCGTTCAACAATTAAATGACATTCAAGCGTTAGAAAATTCGTTACAATCAGATTGGGAAGCGGATATCCAAGAAGATTACACGATGACTACTTACGCTAAGAAAACCGGTAAAGTATTCACCAATATTCAAGAACGTCAGCAATTGTTGAAGTCTATGCAAAAATCGCTCAAAGTTTTATCAGATGATGCGACTAGACTAAGTAACTTGAAGGATAAGAACCTCCCTTCAGCAGAAATTCAAATTGTAGTATCAAATCTTCAATCGATTGTTAATCATTTAAAGAACTACTCTGAAATGTCTCAAAAACAATTAGAAAAAGAAGCTGAGTTCTTCGTTAGCATCTCTGGCGGAAAACAAACAAACGATGAATTGAGATCACTCATCATTGAAGTGAACAACTCTGCTAACGAGCGTCAACAAATTATCGAAGAGATTAATTCTCCTATCAGTGAGTTAGATCGTCCAATTCGAATTCTAAAAGCTCGTTTGGCGAACAACGGAAAGGGTGAGTAATCATTATGAAGAAAAAGACTTTATTAACAAGCGCGCTCGCTGTAGCTTCAGTTAGTTCTCTACTCGCTTTCTATCCGATTGCAAACGCACAAGATGCTGCTGATAGTAAATTGAATTTAAGAACCAATAGTTTACTACGGATGCCTTCAAATATTCCGCAGGAGCATATTTATGATTCTGGAATTTCGATTCCATATCCTGAAGACGGTGTTAAAGGCGTGTATTTACAAGCGTTTCGTGCTAAAGGACAAGACTTAGAAAATATGATTCAATTCGTGAAGTCTACTCCAATTAACTCACTAGTTATCGATGTACGTGATGGTTATGGACAAATTACCATGCCCCTTGATACAGATAATCAACTCGTGAAAAAACATACCGTCAATGAAGTGACAGATACGACTGCTCTTCTGAAACGACTCGAGCAAGAACAAATCTATCCAATTGCGCGTATTGTATGTTTTGGGGACCGTTACGTTCCAAAGGAAAACCCTGAGCGTTCATTCAGAAATGCATTAGGCCAACTGTGGTATACGGATGACGGTGAAACATTCTTAAATCCATTCCTTAAAGAAAACTGGGAATATATTGCTGAAATCGCAATTGGTGCTGCTAAAGCTGGTTTTAAAGATATCCAATTAGACTACGTTCGTTTCCCTCTTGGATTCGAGACAGTATCTGATGACTTAGTATTTGATAAAGGTGACTATGCTCATATTAAAAACGATGATGAAGCTCGTATCGCTGCTATCACAGACTTTGTAGCGTTCATTCGTGAAAAATTACAACCATATGGGGTTCATCTATCAGCGGATATTTTAGCGCATGCGATTACTGAATCAAAAATCGGTGGTATCGGACAAAAATTTGTCAATATTGCGGATAAAGTGGATGTTATCTCACCGATGATTTTCCCAAGTCACTGGGTTAATTACGCGCTTGATGTAAAAGATCCTGATAAAGATCCATACGAAATCGTGAAACGTTATATGGTAATTGAAAAAGGATATGTGAAGACATTAAACCCTTCTCCTATCTCAAGACCTTGGATTCAAGCCTTCACGGCCGACTTCCTTGGCGAAGGAAACTATCAGCTCTATACTGCTGATGTCATCAGCGAAGAGATTCAAGCTCTAAAAGAAGCCGGTGTTACCGAGTACCTGCTCTGGAACGCAGCTTCTCAATATTCAACTGAAATTAAATTCTAATCAAAGAGGACTTCCAAAATTATTTGGAAGTCCTTTTCTATGTCTTTTTATTATTGTGTTAATGAACTGTAATCAAAGTTTGCTAAAACAGCCTTCACTTCTTGGTCAGTATCTCCTAAAAGCGCTGAACCGTTACTTGTGCGATCCACAAGCGTTAAGTCCATTGGTCTCACAACTTTAGTTTCGCCGTTTCCAGCAACAATCGTATATTCGCTAGTTGAAGTGATTTCTCCATCTAAGAATACGACACGATGTGGTTTTGTTTTCAATTCACGTAAAACCATGAGTCCACGTTTTGCACGTGTGAGCATTGAGATTTCAAATACATTGAATCGTTTCACAGCCCCACGCTGTGTTGTAAGGAATGCAGAAACAACTTTATGTTCTAATGAGTAAATCATCGCTCCCGCAACAAAATCTTCTTTACGAAGGTTGATTGCTTTCACGCCGCTGGCTACTGTACCAACTACTGGAATTTCGCTTAATTCATAGCGTAAACCAAATCCACAATGCGTTACGATAAATACTTCTAAGCCTTCTGGATTTGTCACAACTACTTTCACTACTTCATCAGTCGTAGTCTTAAGTTTCATCGCGTTACTTGTACGAGTCTTGTATCCTCGGTACGTGGTAAACTCATTGAATAACGTTTGTTTCACTAAGCCTTCTTTTGTAAAGAAGACAACCGTCCAATCTTTATAAGTGTCATCACTATCTTTAGCTTTAACGAATCCAGTTAAAATAACTTCGTTGCTGCCTAAAGAAATAGACTGGCTTAAGTGGTTTCCGACATCTTTCCATTTCGCTTCTGGGATTTCATGCACTGGTAAGTGTAAGTAATTTCCTTTAGAAGTAAATAAAATTAAGTTGTCTAGCGTAGAAGCTTTTTGGCAAAGGACCACTTCATCGCCTTCACGCATTCCATTTTCTTCTGGAGCGCTTGAAGCAAATGAACGTGGGCTAACACGTTTGTAGTACCCTTGTTTAGTAGCAACAACATACACTTCTTCTTCAGTGACTAATACTTCAGTTTCAATCTTAATCTCTTCGATTTCTGCTTGAATTTGCGTTAAACGAGGAGTTGCATATTTCTTCTTCAAATCACGTAGTTCACTCTTCATCACTTGAAGAAGTGTTTTTTCAGATTTTAAGATACTTAAGAATGTCGCGATTTGCTCATTTAAATCAAGCTTCTCATTTTGAAGGATTGTAATATCCGTATTCGTTAAACGATACAATTGTAAGCTTACAATTGCTTCTGCTTGAATCATTGTGAAGTCGTATGTCTCCACTAAACGTTCTTTCGCATGTTTCTTATCTTTACTGTTACGGATTAACGCAATCACTTCGTCTAAAATCGATAAAGCTTTCATCAAACCATCTACGATATGCAAACGATCTTGAGCTTTCTTTAAATCATACTGGGTGCGTCTTGTGATCACTTCTTTTTGGAAGTTGATATACGAAGTTAGAATTGTTTTTAATCCTACTTGTACTGGACGGCGTTCATCGATAGCTACCATATTGAAGTTATAGTTGACTTGTAAGTCTGTATTCTTCAATAAGTAGTTTAGAATCCCTTCCGCGTTGGCTTCTTTCTTCAATTCAACAACGATTTGAAGCCCTGTACGGTCAGATTCGTCCCTTACTTCAGCAATACCGTCAATCTTCTTATTTAAGCGAATTTCATCAATCTTCTTCACTAATAAAGCTTTATTTACTTCATAAGGGATTTCAGAAATGATGATTTGTGTTTTACCGCCTTTAATTGGTTCAATCTTCGTTTTCGAACGAATAACCACTTTACCGCGTCCAGTTTCATACGCTTGTTCCAATTCCTCAATCCCTTGGATAATTCCTCCTGTCGGGAAATCAGGACCTTTCACAAATTGCATTAATTCTTTCACAGTCGCTTTAGGATGGTCAATTGCATGAATGGTTGCGTCAATCACTTCTCCTAAGTTATGCGTTGGAATTTCCGTAGCGTAACCAGCCGAAATCCCAGTTGCACCATTTACAAGAAGGTTTGGATAACGAGCAGGAAGTACAGTTGGTTCTTCTTCGGTATCATCGAAGTTTAATACGAATTCAACGGTTTGCTTATCTAGGTCTCTCAGTAATTCTTCTGAAATTTTAGAAAGACGAGCTTCCGTATAACGCATCGCAGCAGCTGGGTCTCCGTCCATACTACCGTTATTCCCGTGCATTTCAATTAATACATCACGAAGCTTCCAATCTTGACTCATACGAACCATTGCTTCATAAACTGAAGAGTCACCGTGTGGGTGGAAATTACCGATTACGTTACCGACAGTCTTAGCTGATTTACGGAATTGTTTATCGCTTGTGTTTCCATCGATAGACATCGCATATAAAATACGACGTTGTACTGGTTTCAAACCATCACGGATATCAGGAAGAGCACGGTCTTGGATAATGTATTTTGAATAGCGCCCAAATCGGTCACCCATTACATCTTCCAGATTCAATTCTTGAATATCTTGAATTTGACTCATACTATTCCTCCTCTCCTAGTAACGACAATTGTTCTACATGATCGATTGTTGCTTCTTTTTTCTTAACTGATGGTTTCTTTTCTTCTTTTTTCGGACTAGCTGTTGTGCTAATGGCATTTACGTCTGATTCTAAAATGCTTTTATCTTCTTCTAGACCAAACTCAACGTGACGTTCAATCCACTTACGACGAGGTTCAACTTTGTTCCCCATCAATGTGCTAACACGACGTTCTGCTTGGGCTTTATCATCGATGACAACACGAATTAACGTTCTTGTATCTGGGTTCATAGTCGTATCCCATAATTGGTCAGCGTTCATTTCCCCAAGACCTTTATAACGTTGTAATAAGTAGCCTTTCCCGACTAATTTAGTCTTTTCTTCAAGTTCTTTTTCTGTCCACGCATACTCAACGACTTGTTTTTTACCAGTTCCTTTAGAAATCTTATATAAAGGTGGTAATGCAAGATATACTTTTCCTGCTTCAATTAATGGTTTCATATAGCGATAGAAGAATGTTAACAGCAAGACTTGAATGTGGGCACCATCGGTATCCGCATCGGTCATAATAACAATCTTGTCATAGTTACAATCTTCAATCTTGAAGTCACTACCAACACCAGCACCAATTGTATAAATAATCGTATTGATTTCTTCGTTCTTCAAAATGTCTGAAATCGATGCTTTTTCTGTATTGATTACTTTACCACGTAATGGAAGAATCGCTTGGAACTTACGGTCACGACCTTGTTTAGCAGATCCCCCGGCAGAGTCCCCCTCTACTAAGTAAAGTTCGTTCTTCTTAGGGTTTTTGCTTTGCGCAGGTGTTAATTTACCAGAAAGAAGTGTTTCTTTCTTCTTGCCCTTCTTACCATTACGGCTTTCTTCACGGGCCTTACGACTCGCCTCACGTGCTTCACGCGCCTTAATCGCTTTACGGATTAATTCTTGCGCAATTTCCCCGTTCTCTGTTAAGAAGAAACCTAGTTGCTCAGAAATCGTATTATCAACAATCCCACGTGCAGCAGGTGTTCCTAATTTATCTTTCGTTTGTCCTTCAAATTGTAGGATTTCTTCAGGAATACGAAGCGAAATAATCGCTGTTAACCCTTCACGGACATCGCTACCTTCAAGGTTTTTATCTTTATCTTTTAATAGTCCCACTTTACGTGCATATTCGTTAAATGCTTTCGTTAAGGCACTCTTCATTCCCACTTCATGAGTACCGCCGTCTTTTGTACGTACGTTGTTAACGAAAGATAAAATCGTTTCTGAATAGCCATCGTTATATTGGAATGCGAATTCAGTTTCAACACCATCCACTGTACTGTCAAAGTCAACTACAGGAGATAATGTATCTTTTTCTTCATTTAAATATTGGATGAAATCACGAATTCCTTCTTCATAATGGAAAGTTTCAGATTCACCTGTACGTTCATCAGTCAATACAATTGTAAGACCTTTTAATAAGAATGCAGATTCTCTTAAACGTTCTGCTAATGTTTCATATGACCAGTTTGTTGTAGAGAATGTTTTATCACTCGGCAAGAAAGTCACTGAAGTTCCAGAACCACGTCGGCTTGTTTTTTCTTTCTTAACCATTCCTACAGGTTCTCCACCGTTTTTGAACGACTGTTTGTATAAAGTACCGTCACGTAACACTTCTACTGTTAACCAATCGGATAAGGCGTTAACAACAGACGCCCCAACACCGTGGAGACCACCTGATGTTTTATATCCACCTTGACCGAATTTACCACCAGCATGCAGTACCGTAAAAATAACTTGAATCGTTGGAATTCCAGAAGCGTGTTTCCCAGTAGGCATTCCACGACCATTATCTTTTACAGTAAGCGATTGGTCCTTATGAATTGTAACTTCAATCTTTGTTGCATAACCTGATAAAGCTTCATCTACTGCGTTATCCACAATCTCGTAAGCTAAATGATGAAGTCCGCGGTGATCTGTTGATCCAATATACATCCCTGGACGTTTACGAACAGCTTCAAGGCCTTCTAAAACCTGAATCGCATCATCATTATATTGATTCGTTACTTTGCTCATTTAATACGCTCCTTTTTTTGTCATCTTATCTATAATACTTGTTTTTCGCGATTTTCGCAAGATTTCTCCTTAGAAATGGCGCTAAATTAACCTTTCTCATCCGTTGTATAGACAGCATCTTTTATGTTAAACTGTCACTAGACTGTTTTAAGGAGAAATGAGTTTATGTCATTTACTTTTATTATAGGTGCTCTTGTAGCGTACCTACTCGGGTCTATTCCATCTGGATTATGGATTGGACAAACATTCTTTCAAAAAGATATTCGCGAATTTGGTAGCGGGAATTTAGGATCTACAAATGCGTTCCGTGTTCTTGGTCCAAAAGCAGGTTCTATTGTGTTATTTTTCGACGTATTCAAAGGGTCCCTAGCAACAATTCTTGCGATGACTATCTTCAAACAACCAAGTATTTCACCACTTTGGATTGCATCTTTTGCTGTTATTGGTCACACTTTCCCACTCTTTGCATCGTTCAAAGGTGGAAAAGCCGTAGCAACTTTTGCCGGAATGATTTTAGCCTATCAACCATTATTATTACTCTACGGATTAATCATTTTCTTGATACTATTAGCAATCACGCGTATGGTTAGTTTGACCGCAATGGTGACTATTTCTTTAGGTGTTCTATTATCACTACTCTTTAATGATTGGGTACTAACAGCATTTGCACTTGCCATTGATATCTTTATCATTTATCGTCACAGAGCCAACATTCAACGAATTCTAAATGGAACTGAAAACAAAGTCCCAATGCCTTGGGATAAGAAAAATAAAGACACTAAGTAAATCTTAGTGTCTTTTCTTTTTATTCGAATACAAATGTCGCACATGATTGATACGGTGTATCTTTAGTGATTCGGAGAATATTTTTCTTTTCTTCTAGATTTAAGGTAGTCTCACTTGCTAAGTCCGGATAACCATCCCATGGTTCAAAACAAATAAACGGTGAATCGTCTGCCATTGTCCAAACTCCAACTGCTTCGATGCCATTTAAATGCACAGTCACACTTCTCTTTCCTTTAGGAGAATACAATTTTCCTTTAAACTTAGGGTCTTTTGATTTAAATAACAATACATCATTTGTAAATAAATCATGATGCAATGCAAAATCTCCTTCGGTAAGCTGAACTCCCTCTAAAGATGATAGATAAGGGATTTCTAGCTCCAATTTCGAAACAGGAGCTTCACTCTCTAATTGAATATGATAATCTTCAAAAGTAAGACCTTTCTCAAGAGGTACTGCGAATGCAGGATGTCCACCAATTGCAAAGTACAATTCAGGACTTGTAGTGGATATACTATAAGTCATTTTTAATTCATTAGATTCTAAAGTATATTGAAGTCTCAGTTCAAAATTAAACGGATATTCTTCCTCTATCATTTCATTTGTTAGTAAGAACGTAGCGAAACTCTCACCTTGCTCTTCTAGTCGGAAGGCATAATCCCGTGCAAATCCATGCTTTCTAGCAGGGTATGTCTTCCCTTCATATACAAATGAATTCTCTCTAATGGCTCCAATATTCGGAAAAAGAATTGGAGATTGCTTATTCCAATGGATTCCATCTGGTTGATACATATATTCTGTATTTGTTTCTTTTGAAATAACTGAAGTGAGTTCTGCTCCAAACAGCTTAATTCCAACTTTTAAGTACTCATTTTCAATAAAGATGTTTTCCATAATCATCGCCTCAATTTACGCGTGTTTTAATTCTGACAATAGTGAAGACTTAATATTTTCATTCTTAATTTTAATATAAGTCCCTTTCGTACCTAAACTTCTGCTTTCGATAATACCAGCTGATTCAAGTTTACGGATAGCGTTCACGATAACTGTACGAGTGATATGGTATTCTTGAGCAATTTTAAGAGCAGTGAAACGCAAATCCATACCATCGAATAGACCCACGATTACTTTGATGGCTTCTAATTCACTGTAAGACAATGAACTGAGCGCGAGGTGAACATTTTGTTGCTCACGTTTTTCTTGCTCAATCTTGCGAGTATACCAATGAAGCATTTCTGTTCCGATTACTGTAGCTGCGTGCTCTGCCAAGATTAAATCATCTGTAGAGAAAGGTTGTCCTTCTTTCCCCATCACAACGAACCCTAGCTGTTTTCCTGAAGCAAAAATAGGAATTACAGTAGTCATCGCTTCTTGGAAGTTATCATGCAGTTCGACAGGGAAAATTGTTAAGTTATCTGTTACTGGAATATTTTCCTTTGTGAACTTTAAGGTCGTCAATTCTTTCATATAAAAGTCCGGAAATTGACGATTATCCTTATATTCTTTCATACGATCGTTGTTCACTTGAAACTCATCATGAATTCCTAACATTCTCCCGTCGATTGAAGCAATATATAAATCTACCTTTAGCAAAGATCCTAAGATTTCCGTCAATTTATTAAATGGTAAGTCAGCTGTCTCTGAGTCTCTCCAGACATTATCATATTGTACAATTTCGTTAATTTTCCGTAAATCAGCTAATACAGTGCGCACGAGTATTTTCTCCTTTTTATAAAATGTATTTCGTTAAATCTTGATCCTCACGAATCGCATTTAGTTTACTTTCAACATATTGTTCTGTAATTTGAATGCTTCCCATTTGCATAGATGGAGCTTCAAATAATAACTCTTCAAGGACCGTTTCTAAAATCGTATGAAGACGACGAGCACCAATATTTTCCATTGTGCTGTTCACTTCAAAAGCAATTTCAGCCAGTTTAGAGACGGCTTCTTTTGTAAAGATGACTTCCACATTTTCAGTTGCTAGCAATGCTTTGTATTGTTTTAATAAAGCATTCTTAGGTTCCGTTAGAATACGTTCGAAGTCTTCTTTAGATAAATCTTGTAATTCAACGCGAATTGGGAAACGTCCTTGTAATTCTGGCATTAAATCACTTGGTTTAGCGACATGGAAGGCACCAGATGCGATAAACAAGATATGGTCTGTGTTAATCACACCGTACTTCGTATTCACTTGGCTTCCTTCAACAATCGGTAAGATGTCACGTTGAACCCCTTCACGAGAAACTTCTCCGCCGTTATGGCCTTTAGCTGCAATCTTATCAATCTCATCGATAAAGATAATTCCAGAAGTTTCAGCAAGTTTCAACGCTTCTGCATGCATATCTTCTTGATTAATTAAGTTGTTAGCTTCTTCCTCTGTTAGTAATTCTAACGCCTCTTTCACCGTAACAGTACGGCTAATTTTCTTCTTCGGTGTCATTTGGTCAAGAACGGATTGAATTTGCATCATTTGTTCCATTTGATTTCCAGAGCCAGCCATACGCATTGGTTTCTCTGTTAATTCAATCGTCACTTCTTTAGAATCAAGAAGGCCGTCTCTTAATTGTT
This sequence comes from uncultured Streptococcus sp., assembly GCA_916719965.1. Lineage (GTDB taxonomy): Bacteria > Bacillota > Bacilli > Lactobacillales > Aerococcaceae > Granulicatella. The sequence continues at coordinate 12,827 of CAKAPS010000010.1, read as the reverse complement.
GCTCAATATCGCGTCGTTTTTGAGCAATCTCTTCAGTGACTTCTTCTTTCATCTCAGGTTCAATACCAGGATTTTGGATTCCCATTTGTTGGAACATACTAAAAAGTGAATCTTGTTGCGGATTTGATACTTTCTTCATGATTCCTGGTTTTAAAACCTTCGCTAATTTCTTAACGGCTTTATCAAACGCTTGAGGTTTAACTTCTTCTTGTTTTAATTTAGTAACGATTTGAATCGCGTTTTCGACTAAGTCACGAACCATCGATTCTACATCACGTCCAACATAACCCACTTCCGTAAATTTAGTGGCTTCCACTTTTGCGAATGGTGCATCGACTAATTTCGCAAGACGACGAGCTAATTCAGTTTTACCTACCCCAGTAGGTCCAATCATCAATAAATTCTTTGGTGTCACTTCTTTTTTCATTTCTTCGTCTAATAATAAACGACGGTAACGATTTCGAAGAGCCACCGCTAAAGCACGTTTAGCATCGTGTTGACCAACGATAAATTGATCTAATTCGGACACCACTTCTCTTGGTGTTTTACTAATATTTGCTTGCATACAACCACTTCCTTACGCTAACGTTTCAGTAATGATATTATCGTTTGTAAAAATATCAATTTCTGAAGCGATTTTTAAACTTTCACGAGCGATATCTTCTGCTGTTAAACTCGAATCTCCAAATCTTAGGAGCCCTCTAGCAGCTGCTAAAGCGAAGTTTCCACCAGAACCAATTGTTAGAATTCCATCGTCTGGTTCAATGACTTCACCCGTTCCTGAAACAAGTAGAACTTGTTCTTTATTCATCACGATTAACATCGCTTCTAATTTTTGTAAACCACGGTCACTTCTCCATTGTTTTGCCATTTCAATAGCAGCACGTTGTAAGTTCCCTTTAAATTGTTTGAGTTTATCTTCAAACATTTCTTCTAAAGTGATAGCATCTGCAACGCCACCCGCAAATCCAACAAGTACTTGATTGTCGAAAATACGACGGATTTTACGAGCGGTTCCTTTCATAATCACTTTTTCACCCATTGTTACTTGGCCGTCACCAGCCATCGCAACTTGGTTATCTTTTTTTACTGCACAAATTGTAGTCATGATTTTCCTCCATTGTTCTTATTAAAGGCACTTGCATCAAATTCACTCTTCCCAGCTTTAGACCTTGGAAAATATAATTGGTAATTTTGTTGAAGAGCTTCTTTTGTCACATGTGTATAAATTTGAGTCGAACTAAGACTTACGTGTCCTAGAAGTTCTTGCACTGTTCTCATATCCGCACCGTTATTTAACAAATGAGTCGCAAACGTGTGTCTAAGCATATGCGGATGAATTTTAAGTGTCAGACCACTTTCTTGGATGAGTTTTTCTAAAATATAACGAACCCCATTAGTCGTCAGTGGATCGCCTAAATGATTCACGAAAACGTAGGAATGGTCCTTACGTTCTTTCGCCATCAAGTCTTTGCGTCCTTCTTCAAGATACGTTTCTAAGGCCGTCCTTGCAAAGTCACCAATCGGAACATAGCGTTCTTTAGAACCTTTACCAATGACGAGAATAATGCTATTTTCAAGGTCTAATTGCTCAAGAGTTAAATTCGTTAACTCACTGACACGCATACCTGTAGCATATAATACTTCTACTAGAGCTTTATTACGTTGGTCTAAAGACTGATTTCCATCGATTGAATCAATAAATTTTTCGATTTCATCCTCATAAAAGAATTCAGGCAGACGCATTTTACCCTTCTTGTAACTGATAGACGCAAAAGGATTTGTTTCTACGATGCTTCTTTCGACAAGAAAATGATAAAACGAACGTAAACTCGAAAGAAAACGAGAAATACTCGAACGGTTATAGTTTTCGCGGTGCAATACACCAAGATAAATTCGAACATCAACGACTGTGACATCATTCCAAGAATGAATTGGAACTTCTGTCAAATAGTCATAAAAATGTTGAATATCACGGTCATACGCATGAATCGTCTCTGGCGAATAACGTCGTTCAACTTTTAAATACGTTAAAAAATCTTGCATTTCGTTCTTCATCGTCTTCCTCCTATCGTTAACTTTATCACAGAAAGCACTTTCTTACAACCGAATTGTCAAAATTATTACGACAATTAATACATATTTAATATTTAGGATACGAGGACGAACGCTCAGGACTGAAACACTGGACCGAGACGACGGAAGGAACGTGAAACGTTCTGCGTACGTCTCGGGAAGTGGACGTCAGTCCTGTGAGCCCGAGTTCAACTCCACAGGATGGCAGAAAGACAGAAGTAAAGAACATTTTTGCAGTGCTAGAATATTCTGCTTCGTCGTCTTTCGCCCGCAAAGTTTATTAGACGTTCTTGAATCATGAGTGATGAAATGAACGTCAATAAACCACTGCGTTTAATTTAAAGCACTGTTATTATTCAGAGCAAAATTAAAGAGCACCTAGATTTCTCTAAGTGCTCTTTATCTTTATTTTTGAACAGCTTCTTTGTAATCGCAATTGCTACATGCAATTTGTTTTCCGCCGCGACCTTTTTTCTCTACTAAGTAGTGGTCACATTTTGGACAATTACGTCCGATAGGTTTATCCCATGATACAAATTCGCATTCTGGGTAGCGATCACAACCATAGAAGATACGGTTTTTCTTCGACTTACGTTCGATAACTTTCCCTTTACCACAAGTTGGGCAAGTAATACCGATATCTTTCACGATAGCTTGTGTATGGTGACATTCTGGGAAATTGCTACATGCGTAGAATTTACCAAAACGACCTAATTTAATGACCATTGGATGTCCACATTTTTCACAGTTAAAACCAGCTGGTTCATCTTTAATTTGAACTTTCTCAATTTCAACTTCTGCTTTATCCACTTCAACTTTGAACGGTTGGTAGAACTTATCAATTACTTGTACCCACTCTTCTTTTCCTTCTTCAACAAGGTCGAGATTATCTTCCATTGAAGCTGTGAAATGAGTATCGACAATATTTGGAAAATATTGTTCAATGATTTGATGTACTACATAACCAAGTTCTGTTGGTTCAAAACGCTTAGAAACTAATTTAACGTAATAACGTTTTTGGATTGTTTCAATTGTTGGTGCATAAGTTGATGGACGACCAACACCGATTTCTTCTAGTGTTTTAATTAAAGTCGCTTCAGAATAACGTGCAGGTGGTTGCGTGAAATGTTGTTCAGGATTTAGTTTAGCTAATTGAACTTCATCCCCAACTTGCATTTCAGGAAGCACATTTCCTTTTTTCGCATCTGCATTATCTTGATAAACTTTTTGGTATCCAGCAAACTTGATAGTTGAGCCGTTTGCTTTAAACACATGGTTATTTTGTTCTAAATCAACTTGTACAGTGTCATAAACTGCAGCCGTCATTTGGCTAGCAACGAATCGTGACCAAATTAATGTGTACAATTTCAATTGATCTTTTGTTAAATAACTTGAGATTGAATCTGGTGTACGAAGAACTGAAGACGGACGAATGGCTTCATGCGCATCCTGAGCTCCCTCAGCGTTCTTTACAGCGCGTTTAGTAGCAAGACAGTATTCTTTACCAAACTCTTTCTCAATGAACTCAGATGCCTCATTTTGAGCAGATGCTGAGATACGAGTAGAGTCTGTACGCATATACGTAATTAAACCGACAGAACCACTACGTCCAAGTGATACCCCTTCATAAAGTTGTTGGGCAACCATCATCGTTTTACGAGTTCTGAAGTTTAAGCGATTTGACGCATCTTGTTGCAAACTACTTGTTGTAAATGGTGCTGCAGGATTGCGACGACGTTCTTTTTTCGTCACTTTAGTAACCTTGAATGGTTTCTTCTCAGAAAGTTCTGCCATTACTGATTTTACAGTCGCTTCTTTTTCTAAAGCGGCTTTCTTAGCTGTTGTTCCATAGTAATTAGCCGTGAAAGCTTTCTTTTCTTTCTTGAATTGTCCTTCAAGAGTCCAGTATTCTTCTGGAACGAATGCTTTAATTTCGTTCTCGCGATCAATGATTAATTTCACAGCGATACTTTGAACACGCCCTGCACTGAGTCCCTTTTTCACTTTTTTCCATAAAATAGGAGATAAAGTATAACCCACAAGACGGTCTAAAATACGACGTGCTTGTTGCGCGTCCACTAAGTCCATATCAATCTTTCTAGGATTCTTGAACGCTTCTTTAATTGCATCTTTTGTAATCTCATTAAATTCCACACGAATAGGTGCGTTTAAATCAAGTCCTAATAAATGAGCTAAATGCCAAGAAATAGCTTCTCCTTCTCTATCCGGGTCACTCGCGAGATAGACAGCATCTGCTTTTGCTGCTTCTTTTTTAAGTGATTTGATTAAATCACCTTTCCCACGAATTGAAATATAATGAGGTTCATAATTATGTTCAATATCTACGCCCATTTTGCTTTTAGGCAAATCACGTAAGTGCCCTTTACTAGCAACTACTTTAAAGTTTTTCCCTAAATAGCGTTCAATGGTTTTAGCTTTTGTAGGAGACTCTACAATTACTAGATTTTGCTTCACCATTAAATGGCTCCTTCCCTAATCCACTCTATCTAACAGTTCTCTCAAGCTAAGAAAGCCCGAGAATAGTGAGATTGCTTAAATTATCTTTTGTCATCATATCTAAACACATTCTTTTTGTCAAGGCAACAAAATAATCTCTTAAACTGTTAGATTGTATTTTTAAGGAAAATATTTCAGATTTTTAGAAATGGTATCGCCGTTTTTAACAAGACACGCTCCTGCTTCAATCAAGCTATTGGTTCCCTTTGAATGGGGCGAAAATATGTTTCCCGGAACGGCAAAAACTTCTCTATTTTCACTCAATGCTAAGTTTGCGGTTATGAGGCTTCCACTTTTCTCTTTCGCTTCGATCACACATACTCCATGACTTAGTCCAGCGATGATGCGATTACGGTATGGAAAATGGAATTTTAAAGGTCGACTCTCTAGTGGATATTCAGAAAGGAGTAATCCTCTTTTCGCAATCATGTCATAAAGATTCGCATTTTCAGGTGGATAAACGACATCTAATCCACTTCCAATAACTGCAATAGTATTCCCGTTAGTCTTGAGGGTTTCTTCATGAGCTAATGTATCCACACCTCGAGCTAATCCACTGACAACTACAATACCATCATTAACGATGGGTGGGATTAACTCATGAATACATTCTTTAGCATATTTAGAATGATCTCTTGATCCCACAATAGCTACTGCTCTCTGATTAATGAGTGATAAGTTTCCTCTATAAAATAATACAATAGGAGGTAAATAAATTTCTTTTAATCGTTGGGGATAACCACCGTCCAAAACGGTCAATACCTTCACTCTTTTTTCCTGTAGTCTCTTGATTTCAACATCCCAATCCATTGATTCTATCCACTGACTCGTTTCTTCTGGCAGTGCGTATTTTAAATCCCCTAGAACAAAAGTGTCGTTTAAGGAGACATCTTCATTCAACCGTTCATAGAGCTCAAAGAATCGTTTGCTCGTCAGCGTATCGCTCATCGCAACAGCAATCAGTAATCTACGTTTTGTCCAAATCATAAAAAAACTCCTTCTCGAAATAGTCTTTCAATACTATTTACGAGAAAGAGATCTGTTTTGGATTTTATTGATAATCTTTCACTGGAGCAAATGTCATGCGGTGAATTGGTGTTGGTCCTAATTTTGCAAGACCTTCAAGATGCGCTTTCGTACCATAGCCAGCATTTTGAGCAAAACCGTAACCTGGATACAGTTGTTCGTAATCCTTCATCATTTGGTCACGAACCTCTTTTGCAACGATACTTGCTGCAGCAATAGAGATGCTTTTAGCGTCCCCTTTAATAATACCTTCTTCAGGAATACCAGTATCCAGTTTCATTGCATCAATCAATAAGTAGTCTGGCTTTTCTGGCAATAATTCAATCGCTCTCTTCATAGCCACTTTACTTGCTTCGTATATATTAATCTTATCAATGGTAAACGCATCTACAATACCGATACCAATTGCGATGGCTTGTTCTTTAATGATTTCAAAAATTTCAGCACGCTTCTTAGCACTTAATTTCTTCGAATCATCCAGACCGATATCTTCCATTCCTTCAGGTAGAATAACGGCAGCTGCTACGACTGGACCAGCAAGTGGACCGCGACCCACTTCATCGATTCCAGCAATCATTTTGTAGCCTTTTTGTTTAGCTGCACGTTCAAAGCTTTGCATTTCCTCAAAGTGAGCAGCACGTACTGCTTTTTTAGCGTACTGACGTTCGAATTTGGCAATTAAATCTTGAACTCCTTTACGCTCGTCACTTCGAAGTTCTGTTAAACGCTCATCCGACAACGTTTGAATTCCTTCAAGAATCAATTTAATTTCTTTGATGGAACGTTTTTCCATTATGCTTCCCCCGTTAACGACACAGGCGCTTGGTCCAATGTATAACGACCAAGTTTCCCTGAACGAATATCAAACACGATTCGTTCACTTGCCTTTTCATAATCTTCTTTAAAGCCTAAATTCTTTGTAATTAACATTAATAAATCTACGTTTGAGAGTTCTAAATCATCATCCGTTAATCGATAAGCTTTCTTTAAATACTCTGGATAATCCAATTTGAACTGACTAAGAGCAAATAATGCAATATCATCCATATGAAGGAGCGCATCTTTAATAGCTCCAGTTAACGCTAGCTTATTTCCAACTTCTTCACTTTCAAACTTCGGCCATAGAATTCCTGGTGTATCTAATAACTCAAAATCATTTCCGATTTTCAACCAACGTTGTCCCTTTGTAACACCAGGACGGTTGGCAGTTTCTGCTTGGTTTTTATTAATCATACGATTAATAAAAGTTGATTTCCCAACGTTTGGAATTCCAAGAACCATTAAACGAATCGGTCTAGGACGGATTCCTTTTTCTAGATTCTTTTCAAAGACTGGTGCCATTAATTCTTTAATCGCAGCCTTTACTTGCTTAATCCCTTTTCCGTCTTTTGCTTCTGTTGTAAGAACTTTAATTCCTTGGCTAATAAAATAATCATTCCAACGTTTTGTTTGAGATGGATCTGCCAAATCCACTTTGTTTAATAAAATTAATTGTTTCTTTTGACCTTTAATTTCTTCGATAATAGGATTGCGACTTGATTCTGGAATACGAGCATCCACCATTTCAATCACAACATCGACTAGTTTTAATTTTTCTGTTGCTTCCCGGCGCGCTTTGGCCATATGCCCAGGGAACCATTGGATTGTTGCCATACGTTTCGAATCCTTTCTATTTAATCTTTAATAAATCATTCATATAGAACCATCAAACATTATACCATGTTTTCATTCTTTTTTCCGTTCTCTTCCTCATCCCTATAACGAAAAATCTCAGTACAACAACGATTCCTTGTCATTGCACTGAGATTTCATTTATATGCAAAAATTTTAGTCGATTACTTCGTAAATACTTTCTGTATTCCAACGAACTTTTGGTTTAATATCTTCGTCTCTATAACCAAAAGCACACATAACAGATACTCCAAATTCTGATGTATCCAGAACGCCTTTTTCTTCTAAATAAGCTTCTAGTTTATCTTTATCGAATCCTTCGATTGGACATGAATCCATCCCCATTAGAACTGCCGCATTCATCATATTTGTCATTTGGATATACGTTTGTTTACTTGCCCAGTCAAAGAGTGAACGTTCATCGTTCAGCTTGGCATCACTTTCTTGGAAACTCTTAATACGATGCGCATAAGCAGAATCGGGATCATAACTTCTATGTCTTACTTCTTTCATTAATTTTTCGATATAAGGAGTTTCATAGTTCACACCTTTACGAGCTAGATAAATAACAAAATGACTAGCACCATCAAGCATTGAAACAGCGCCCCAAGCCATTGATTTTAAATCTTGCTTCATTTCTTTGTTATTTAATAAAAGCATCTTCCAAGGTTCAAAGCCAAGTGAAGAAGGAGCCAATCTACCTACTTCCACAAGAGCTGCCCAATCTTCATCAGAAATTCGACGAGCTGGATCAAATTTTTTAGTAGCATAACGTTGGTGTTGTAATGCAACGACTTCTTCTCTATTCATCATACAAATCTCCTTAAGTGTAAAATTTACAAACAATATATGTTATTAGTTTAACAATTTAGAAATAGAATAGCAATCCACCTAGTTAAATTAAAAGAGACTGAATAGCTTCAGTCTCATCTTTACTATTGAGGATTGTTTTCTGACGACTTGAACTTCACTTTCTTAATCTTGAAGTCGATATGTCGCTCCCTGATGGTTGCTTCAATATCATCAATCGAAATTTGTTTGTCATTTTCAATCTGAATGTTAATTTCGTATTTACCGCCGATATCTTTTACATCAACATTCGCAATTTGATATTGTTTTAAATCACAGTATTGATAAATATCATGAACGAGCGAGATATCACCTACCGTCCCATTGATGCTTGCTTGGTAGATTTGATGCTGTTTTGTAAAATCATGTGTTAGCCATTGGATTAACATAACGAACACGCTACATACGAGGCCAAAGAACCATAATCCTCCACCAATCGCCATACCGATACCGGAAGTCGCCCAAATACCAGCTGCAGTTGTTAGTCCACTAATTTTCTTGTCACGCATGAAGATAATTCCCCCACCGATGAAGGAAATACCACTAACGATTTGTGCTGCGACACGTGTTGAATCAAAGTCATGAGTATCAAGAAACGCTTCTTTGGAAATAATCATCATCAAGGCGGAAGTTAAACAAACAATCACATGAGTTTTAACACCGGCTTGTTTATTTCTGGCTTTTCGTTCGTATCCAATTAACAGTCCGCAAACACATGCGAGGATAATCGATGTAAAATGTCTAAGTTCTAACATCGCGTCAAATGAACGCACAAAAATTTGATCCATACTCTTCCTCCTTTAAAAATGTACCTTTCTATTTTACGCATATTTCGATAGAAAGTCAACAATAATGAAATCGTTTTCTAATCATAGTTATTCTACAAGCAAAAGAAAAAGAGACAGAAATCTGCCTCTTTACTCTCTATTGATATAAATATGAATAGTCTTTTAATCCGCCGATACGGTTAAGCGGCCATACTGTAAATACGGCTTTTCCTTCAATGGCAGACTTATCAATAAATCCAATCATTCGACTATCTTTTGAAACGCCTCGATTGTCTCCCATGACAAAGTATTTCCCTTCAGGAACCTTGTCCTCTCCAGTTAACTCTTTCAATGTGAAATCATCAATGAAGACTGTCTTCTTATCATTATTTGTGTTAATAAATGGTTGCTCCACTTCTTTTCCGTTAATATATAGAACACCATTTTTCACTTCAACCGTATCACCAGGCATTCCGATGACACGTTTGATATATTCTTTATCTTCGTCTGGAGCTTGCAATACAACCACGTCAAAACGGTTAATACCGCCAATTTTTGACATAATCATATGATCTCCATTATGAAGGGTTGGATACATCGATTGTCCACTAACTGTAAAAGGACGACCTACAAAGAAGTAAAGAATCGCCATGATGATACTTGCAACAGCAATAGACCAAATCCAACTAAGTATTTCTTCTAAAATCGGATGTTTTTTCTTAGGTTCATTCCCTTTATCCTTACGAGAGTTTAATCTCTCTTCAATGGAAGACAGGGTCGAATTTTCCACTTGGTTTTCTTCGTACATTCCCATCCTCCTTTATTATTGTAAAGCCTTCACAGCAGCTTTGTATTGAGTATCGTTTGCTTTCAATGCATCACGAATCGCACTCATTAATGCTGTACCAGTCTTCTCATCAACTTCACCAGTTTCAGATAAACCTTTTGATTTCTGGAATTCTTTTACAGCTTCAGTTGTTTTACTATCAAAATATCCATCCGCAGTAACGTCGTATCCTAACCCTTTAAGGATTGTTTCAATTGTTTTCACATTGTCAGACACAGCGCCTTCTTTTACAACTTCACGTGTGTCGATGATCGTGATGTTGTAATAATCTGGCATTGATACTTCTTCTGTTGGTTCGATACCTGTTTTATGAATCCACGTTTTGTTTGGTGTTAACCATTTTGCTATCGTGTATTTCAATTCAGCGTTATCGCCAACTTCAATTACAGATTGAACGGTACCTTTACCATAAGTCTTCTTACCGATTAATTTTGCATCTGCAGACTCTTTCAAGGCTGCGGCTAAAATTTCAGAAGCAGAAGCACTACCTTCATTTACAAGTAATACGTATGGTTCAGTAATCTTGAACGTACCATAGTCTTTAGAAGCTTTGTATGACTTGATTTGTCCATCACGATTTTCAACATTAAGAATAGTCTTACCTTCATCAACGAACATATTCGCAATCATAATCGCTTGATCTAATAAGCCACCAGGATTATAACGAACGTCGAAGATAAATTTCTTAACGCCTTTTTCGCGTAAATCTGTTACAGCTTTTTCAACTTCTTTTGCAGTGTTTTTAGCAAATGAGTTGATTTGAACGTGACCGATTGTCGCATCGGTTGAATCCACAGTTCCTTTAACCGTTTCAATAGCAATTTTAGCTCGAGTAATCTTCACTTCTAGCTCCTGTGTGCCACGTTGGATTGTTAGGGTTACATCTGTTCCAACTTCCCCACGGACTTTAGAAACAACATAAGAGATGCTCTTGCCTTCCATATCTTCACCATTCACTTTTAGAATAGCGTCATTTTCTTGAAGACCAATCTTTTGAGCTGGTGTCCCTTCACGAGTATTACTAATAATCACACGGTTATTTTCAGAACGTAATTCCGCACCGATTCCACCAAACGAACCTGTCATTGTTTCATCGATAGCAGCAGTTTCATCGTTCACTAAATAGTTCGTATATGGATCACCTGTCGCCTCTGCCATTCCTTTTAAGGCTCCGTTGATAAGATCTTCTTTGCTAATATTTTTATCAACATAACCGTTCACAAGTGTGTTATATACAAGTTCTAGTTTTTTTAATTCTTCATTTGTAAGTGTGTCACTTGATTTGGCAGTGTCACCATTTGAATCCTTCGACGTCTCAGATTGAACAACTTGATTTTGTGAAGTTCGAGCAGCATAGCTCGTTCCAAAATAAGTAAATACTCCCGTTAATAATACAGCTAAAAATAATATCCAAACGGAAACTTTTTTCGACTCAAGACCGCTTTGAACAGCACCTTGAGGTTTTGGATTATTTCCCATTCGGGTTCCTTCTTTCTACTTCAAAATTTATGCACGTACAGTTTCTAACGCGATTTCCATCATATCGTTAAATGTTTGTTCACGTTCTTGTGCAGTTGTTTCTTCACCTGTTAATAGGTGGTCACTAATTGTAAGAATTGCTAATGCTTCTTTTTTGTGTTGAGCCGCTAAAGCATACAATCCTGCAGCTTCCATTTCCACGCAAAGCATTCCGTAATCCATTAATTTCTTCTTGTCTAATTCAGCGTTATAGAAACGATCAGATGACAATACATTCCCTACGTGAACGCCAACGCCACGGTCTTTTGCTAAGTGATACGCTTTATCTAATAAGTTAAAACTTGCGATTGGAGCAAAAGTTACTTGGTTTTGGAAAATGTTATTGAAAATTGATGAATCTGTTGTAGCTCCTTGCGCTAAAACGATATCACGAACTTTAACATCTTCTTGCATACCGCCGGCAGAACCGATACGGATGATGCGTTCTGCGCCAAACTCAGTGAATAATTCGTTCGCATAAATCATAATAGATGGAATCCCCATCCCGCTACCTTGAACAGATACACGTTGACCTTTATACAAACCAGTGTAACCAAACATATTACGGACAGCGTTATATTGTTCCACTTCTGTTAAATAATGTTCAGCAATAAATTTTGCACGCAATGGATCTCCTGGCATTAAAACTGATTCAGCAACTTGGCCTTTTGTAGCATTAATATGAACACTCATTTTTTATTCTCCTTTTATGGGAAATCCCCGTTATTGATATATTTAATATTCTACTATAAAACTCTAGTAATGAAAACTTAAAACCGCCTATTTAAGCCTTTCTTAACAACGAACGTACGTCCATTTCACAAAAAAGTCCTAAAAACTGTGTTGGACAAAAGATGTTTTGCCTTCTATAATGAGAGTTATCGAAAGGAGCGTGAGTTCATGAAAGAAACCACTCTAAAAAAAGCTCGTAAAGTACAATCCATTAAGTCCGAAATCATCGGTGAAGTACTTAATGCAGTCACTCACGGCATTGGTGTCGCATTAGCGATCACTGCTCTTGTACTTCTCTTAATGAAGGCAGTAGCAGTCAATAACACCACTCAAATCATTGCATTTAGCGTTTATGGTGCTTCGCTTATCTTGTTATTTCTAGCATCGACACTCTACCATAGTTTTAAATTTACAAAAGCTGCAAAAGTATTCCAACGGATTGATCACTCTTCCATTTACTTATTAATCGCTGGGACCTATACTCCGTTCTGCTTGATTGGAATCGGAGGTCAACAAGGATTAATCTTCTGTATTGCTATCTGGGTCTTCGCGATTGGGGGCGTCATCATTGAAGCCTTCTTCTTAGAGAAGTTCTCAAAAATATCTGTTTTTCTTTATTTAGCAATGGGCTGGGTATCCATTTTCACATTGAAACCTTTATATGAAAGCATGGGCTGGGGAGGCATTTTATACCTCTTCCTTGGTGGATTAAGTTACTCACTAGGAACAATTTTCTACAAGCGTAAATATCATAATTTCTATCATGTCGTTTGGCATCTCTTTGTACTAGCTGGAGCAATTTTTATGTTCCTAGCCGTTTTCAA
>CAKAPS010000009.1:0-32063 GCA_916719965.1 uncultured Streptococcus sp. | reverse complement strand
AATCCAACTTGGAGGTGTTTTTATTTAATTCTCATTTACGGGGGTCAGTGCCAATGAATAGACCTCTTTTTTTATTCAACTGGATATTCTGTATACATTTCTCCAAGGCTCTCAAACTCCACTTGATTTTGTAAGAGTTCAATGATGGCTTCTTGGAAAGCTTCGACCTCTTGAACAGGGAGGCTACAGGTGAATTGAACATTATTGAGGAAGACTTTATCGACGATGGGAATATTTTGCGTTTGACAATAATATTCCACTTTTCCTACATGTGCATAATCAAAGGTAAGGGCAAGTTGATCCTCGAGTCGGCATTCTACGATTCCGATAGCTTTCAACCCTTCGCTTACAGCCCCAGAATACGCACGGACGAGTCCGCCAGCGCCTAGCTTCGTTCCGCCGAAGTAACGTGTCACTACGACCGCGACATCCTTTAATTCATTTTTCTTGAGCACTTCTAGCATTGGAACTCCTGCAGTACCACTTGGCTCACCGTCATCCATCGCACGTTGCACTTGATCGTTTTCCCCAATGAGAAAAGCAGAACAGTTATGCGTTGCTTTCCAATGTTCCTTTTTGATGGCTTGGATAAATTCGAGTGCTTGTTCTTCGCTCGTTACTCGCTGAAAATGCGCAATAAAACGAGACCCCTTAATCTCGATTTCATTCGTCCCAGCCTCTTTAATGGTTTTATATCTCTCTAGCATTCTTTCCCCTCACTTTGGTATTAGTATAGCATAAAGTAGTAAGTATCTCCTGCTTTTTTTTAATGGTCAAATATGGTAGTATAGAAAGGCAGTATATGACTGGAGGAGTAGGTATGATTCAAGTAACATTAATCATTCGAATCACATTGGTTCTTGCTTTTATCATGCTAAGCTATTGGGCGTTGCAAGGCATTCAAATCGAGAAGATTCTCAGAAAAGGCCGCGTTCAGGAAGCCCGTATCCTCTTTTTACTCATCGCTATTTGGATGGGTGCTAGTATAGCTAAAGTCATATTCGATTTATCAGATTATTTAAATCAGTACATTCAATTGATATTACAGTAGATGGATAGAGAGTTTTTGGAGGTTATTTAATGGATAAGATGATCGTGCGCGGTGGCGATACGCGTCTTCAGGGAACAGTAAAAGTAGAAGGAGCTAAAAACGCGGTATTACCGATTTTAGCAGCAAGTATTTTAGCAGATAAAGGCGTTACGCATTTAACAAATGTACCGAACTTATCAGACGTACATATGATGTTAAACGTATTAGGAAGCTTAAACGTCTTAAGTACATTTGACGAAGAAGAAAAGGCCATTACTTTAAATGCCACAAAAGATATTACAACAACTGCAGCATTTGAATACGTAAGTAAAATGCGTGCGTCAATCGTTGTAATGGGACCATTATTAGCCCGTTTTGGACATGCGCGTGTAGCGATGCCTGGTGGATGTGCTATCGGAAGTCGTCCAATCGACCTTCACTTAAAAGGATTCGAAGCAATGGGTGCGACAATCGTTCAAACAGAAGGATATATCGAAGCACATGCAGATGAACTTCATGGAGCACGTATTTATTTAGATTTCCCATCTGTTGGAGCTACTCAAAACATTATGATGGCTGCGACTTTAGCAAAAGGAACAACATATCTCGAAAACGTAGCGCGTGAACCAGAAATCGTTGACTTAGCAAACATCTTAAACAAGATGGGTGCGAAAATTGTCGGTGCAGGAACAGAAACCATGCGTATCGAAGGGGTAGAACGTTTGGATGGAACAATTCACTCAATTATCCCAGACCGTATCGAAGCTGGTACTTTCATGGTAGCCGCTGCCGTTACAAAGGGCGACGTGTTTATCGAAGATGCGATTGCAGAACACAACCAACCATTAATTTCTAAATTAGGCGAAATGGGTGTTCAATTTATCGAAGAAGAAGACGGAATTCGTGTCATTGGTCCAGATGAGTTGAAACCAACTGATGTGAAGACTTTACCTCACCCAGGTTTCCCAACAGATATGCAAGCGCAAATGACGATTGCACAATTATTAGCTACTGGTACAAGCACAATGACGGAAACAGTGTTCGAGAACCGTTTCAACCACTTAGAAGAAATGCGTCGTATGGGTGCGCAATTCCGTATTGACTCTCATACAGCTGTGATGACTGGTGCCTCAGTATTATCAGGAGCTGAAGTACGTGCTACAGACTTACGTGCTGCGGCAGCGTTAATCATCGCTGGAATGGTTGCAAAAGGATATACACGTGTGACAGACTTACAATTCTTGGACCGTGGATATTATGAGTTCCATCAAAAATTACGTGCATTAGGCGCAACGATTGAACGTGTGGACGAACCAGACGGACAAGCATTTACTCACGAAGACTTAGAACGACTTTTTGCAGTTTAACAACGAATAACGAAAGAGAGGGCAACCTCTCTTTTTTTGCGCATAAAAATTAAAGATTATTCGTAAAATAATAAAGTGCAGTTGCAAACGTAAATGATGACTAGAAACTTACAGATTCTATCATTACAGTAACGTGACTTCGCATTAAAACGAGGGAGAAAGACAGAAATGTCATAGGTACATTTGTATCTATGGCATTTCGTTTTCTTTCCCCCACAAAGTTGAATAGGTATGAGCAAACTGGTTACAGTGTGGCTCATACCATTCAACCACTGTGCTTAAAGGGCGTAGGAATTTCATTCCGTACGCCCTTTTTGAGGATTTAAAGGTGAGAGACTTTTAAGGCTCGAACCGGTGCAACGTTACCGTAATGATGAAGAAATCTGTAAGGTTTCAAAGGAACCATTTACGTTTAACTGTCTCTTTATTGTTATTTCTATTTATCGTTTAATTTTTCGTAAAGGTGTGTAGTTTTTATGTGGTTTTAAAGGGTTTTATGGTACAGTATAATAGACTCAATTTAAAAGGAGGATTGTAATGAACGAAGAATTTAACAATCAGAATCATGACGAAGAAAATATCGAAGTCGAACAAGACAATGAACTCGAGCACCGTCATACTGAAGAACCACAAAAACAATCCATTATAAAGAGTATTTGGAATCATAAAATCATGATGGCGATTCGTCGCTTTTGGAGAAAATTTCATGTAACGAAGCTACTTCTAGCGATGATGCTAACGGTAGTAACACTGTTTACGGGATTTTTAGTTTATTCCGCAAAGACAACCGATGTGAGTGGCTTACGTGCTGGGATGGTTCAGGTGACGGAGGTATATGACCGCAATAACCAAGAAGCCGGCGTACTGAATATCAATAAAGGGGAATTTCTAACGATAGACCAGATTTCTCCGAATATGATTAACGCGCTTGTTTCCACAGAGGATAAACGTTTCTATGACCACCATGGATTCGATCCGATGGGGCTGCTTCGTGCGACATTTGGCCTGTTAATGAACCGTGGCCGAGTGACGGGTGGAGGAAGTACCATTACGCAACAATTAGCCAAGAATGCATTCTTAACTCAGGAACAATCGTTTATGCGAAAAGCGAAAGAGCTCTTCTTGAGTTTCGAGTTGGAGAAGAAATATTCCAAAGACCAAATTTTGGAGATGTATTTAAATAATGCCTATTTCGGAAATGGGGCGTACGGAATTGAAAATGCGTCGCTTCGTTATTTCGGAAAGAGCGCAAAGGATTTAACCATCAGTGAAGCGGCTGTCCTTACAGGAAGCTTAAAAGCACCGAATGTGTACAATCCGATTGACGATATGGAATCGACGGTAAAACGCCGTGCGACTGTCTTACAGTTGATGGTCGATAATGGCAAAATCACGCAAGAAGAAGCCGATAAAGCTGCTGCTGAAGTGATTACCGTGACAGATACGTATGAAGCAAATGCCCGTTATAAATATCCATACTATTTCGATGCGGTTATTAATGAAATCACAACGAAATACGGAATTAGCGAAGAAGACTTGCTGAACAAAGGATATAAAATCTACACAGGTCTAGACCAAAATATGCAAGCAGATTTGGAAGAAACCTTCTCACACAGTTGGTTATTCCCGAAAGCTAGTGACGGCACGATTGCCCAAGCAGCTTCAATTGCCATGAATCCGGAAACTGGAGATGTCCTTGCGACAGTGGGTGGACGTACTAACGAGAAACACACTTTCCGTGGATTTAACCGTGCAACACAGCTTCAGGCACAGCCAGGGTCAACGTTTAAACCATTAGCCGTCTATACTCCGGCTCTTGAAGAAGGGTACCAACCTAATTCTGTTCTAGTGGACGAGAAACGTTCGTATGGTTCGGATAAATATACGCCTGAGAACTGGAATCGAAAATATCAAGGAACCGTGACGATGACGGAAGCCTTGAACCACAGTTGGAATGCTCCTGCTGTATGGTTACTCGATAAAATCGGATTGAAGAAAGGAATCGAGAAGGTTCATCAATTTGGAATCGAAACAGATCCAGGAGATGAATACTTAGGGATTGCGCTTGGAGGACTTACAAAAGGTGTCTCTCCAGAGCAAATGGCTTCTGCCTATACAGCCTTTGCCAATAAAGGCGTTCGTGTTCAACCACGTTTTGTGACGAAAATTGTGGACGCAAATGGGAAAGTCGTTGTAGACAATACAGCTGTGAAAGAAAACCGTGTGACAACGGAAGAAGTCGCTAAGAAGATGACAAGTATGCTGTTAACGGTGTACGGTTCAGAAGGACTTGGCGCACCATTTTCACCAGCTGGTAAGACGATTGCTGGTAAGACAGGGACAACCGAAGCTATTAATAATGACAATGGTTCTCGTGACCAATGGATGATCGGATATACTCCAGATGTTGTTGTCGCAACTTGGATGGGATATGACCAATCAGGGAACTACTCTTTATCAGCATCTAGCCGAGAAGGGGTAGGGCCACTCTTTAAACTAGAGATGGAAGGGTTGCTTCAATTTACCGCAAACACACCGTTTAATGTGGAAGCCGTGAAGACGAAACAAAATAACCAAAACAACAATTCGAATAACGGTGTCGATCAATTTATCAAAGATGCTCAAAAAGCGGGCGAACAAGTTTGGAATCAAATCCAAGAATGGGGTAAAAACCTCTGGGATAAATTCAGAAATCGATAATGCGAACGTACGTACGTATTAATAGTTTAGCCATGTAAAATATGGTATAATAAAAGAGTATTTTAAGGAGGAAGAAACATGAGTAATATTTATGATACAGCCAATCAATTAGAACGCGACTTACGCGAATTACAAGAATTCAAAACAGTAAAGGAAAGCTTCGAAGCGATTTATGCGGATGAAACAGCAAAAGCGTTATTCGATGAATTCCGTACAGTGAATATCGAGTTACAACAAAAACAATTCTCAGGACAAGAAATCACTGAAGAAGATATTCAAAAAGCACAAGAATTAGGACAAAAAGTGTCTGAAAATGAGCATATTAAAGCATTAATGGAAGCTGAGCAACGTTTGAATACAATTATGCAAGATATCAACCGTATCATCACAAATCCATTACAAGAGCTTTATAGCGCAAAATAATCAATTTTAAACGGTTTTATTAAGAATCGATCCAAAGCATATTTTCTTTGAACGCACAACAGACGGTTCAGGAAAATATGCTTTTTTTGAAGAAAAGAAAGGGGTAACGTATGGTGAAATTCATCCACGCAGCCGACGTCCATCTAGGGATAACGTATGCAGGTGTCGGGAAGAACCATAAAGATATCGCAAGAGAGCTAAAGCAAGCGGCGTTTGATGCCTTTGAAAGAGTCATCGATGTGGCGATTGAAGAAGAAGTCGATGCGCTTGTGTTGGCGGGGGATTTGCTGGATAGTTCTCGTACCTTCGTCAAAGAAAAATTGTTCTTACAGAGTCAGTTGAATCGCCTAGCGCCATTTGGAATTCCCGTCGTTGTAGCGCTTGGAAATCATGATGCGGGCACTTCATACGTTTCTGGGGAGCATATTTATACTTTTGGGAGTGCCGTTGAAACGATTGAATTGGAGACGAGAAACGGAGAACGTGTGGCCTTTAGTGGGTTTAGTTATGAGGTTCCAGTTATAGCTACCAGAAAAGTTCAAGAGTATCCGGTAAAGAGTGCCAACTGTGATATTCATATTGGGGTATTGCATGGAGAACTTGCGACTGCACAAGGTCGTTATGCACCATTTTCGATTCCTGAACTAAGAGAAAAAGGCTATGACTATTGGGCGCTCGGACATATTCATACTTGCCAAGAAGTGTCTAGCCAGCCATGTGCGTGGTATAGTGGTACGACTCAAGGAGCGGACCGTAAAGAGAGTGGCCCAAAGGGAGCTTTGCTAGTTGAAATTACTCCAGGGAATGCTCCAGAGGTTCAGTTTATTGAAACGAGTACGATGGATTGGACGGAGGTAGAACTAGCTATCAGCGAGACCGCTCGTTTAGAAACTTTACCGTATCTCATCGTAGAGGCGTTGCCGAGTCCTGCTAAACGTAGTCTTGTGACGTTGCATTTACAAACGCAAGAATCGATGTATTCAAGAGAAGATTTAAAACAACTCACAGAAGTTGTGAATGGATTCTTAGAAGAAAAACGTAGCCTTGTAACAGTGATGAGTATTCGAGAACAAGTTACAAAACCGCTTCGTGGCGCTTCTGGAATTTCTCTTGTGGGAGATGTGGATGCGACTCTCTTTTCTGAAATGGAAATTGCCAAGAGTGGATTCTCGAATCAGTTAATGAGCGAATTCCTACAAAAAGAAGATGTTCAACAAGAGATTCATGAACGTGCGATGCGTCTATTAGAAGCTCGCTTTTCGGGAAGGGAGGAAGGTTGATGTATATTTCAAAAATTGAGATTGATCATTTTGGGAAATGGGAGCATGAGACCTTTACTTTCCATCCGAACTTACAAGTCGTTCAAGGTTTGAACGAATCTGGAAAGACGACCCTTCGACGTTTTATCGAGCAGATGCTTTTTGATTTTAAACAGAAGAAAAATGGCGTTTATCCATATCAACCGCTCCATACGAATACGCGTGGCGGACGGATGTGGATTGAAGATGAAGGGCTAGGAGCTCTAATCATCGAGCGTAGCGCTGTGGGGTCTCAGAGGAAACTCGTTCTAAAGAGTGCAGAAACTGGACAAGAGCTGCCTGAAACGATGCTGGACCGAGTTCTTCATGAGTTGACGATGAATGAGTACCATTCACTCTTTGGATTCAATGAAGAGGAATTGCAAAACAATGCGTTTGGAAGCGAAGAGGAAATCCATCGCTTCTTGTATAGCTTGAGTGTCATGGGACATAAGGGTGCCTACGAGGAGAGTCAGAAGTTACTTGCAGAGGCGGATAAGTTGTTTCGTCCACAAGCTAAAAAACTGGAACTCAACGAGCGAATGGACCGTCTCGAAGGATTAACGAATCAATTGTCGCAAACTAAAGGCGAGAATGCCCTTTATGAAAGTTACCTTAGTTCTATTAAAGAGCTTCAAGTAGAAGAAGCAGAATTATCTACAAAATTGCAAGAGACAGAATCTAGACTAGATGTCTTAGAGAATAAGCTTGCTCATTTTGATGCTTTAGAAGAATTTCGTGCAATGGAAGGTCTACATGAGTTTCCAAAAGAGTACGACCATAGTAAGGCTGTGGAAGCCAATAATACTTTGCGTTCCTTTGAAAAAGAACTCGAACGTACAAAAATCGAGTTAGAACAGGCAAAAGCGGAAGCAGAAGCACTTGGAGAAGAAGCAGAGGATTCGACTCTTGAAGCACTTTACGCGAAGGCTCAAGGTGCAGCGGCGGTTGAAGAACGTGCCTTTGAATTGGAACGGGAGTTGAAGACACATCCGGGGAATATTGGTGTTCAAAGTGAAGATGCCAAACCATTTACAGAGGCGGAACTAGCCGAATTAGATACCCTTCAAGGTGAAAAAGAACATACCGGGCAATTTCAAACAGGAGTCCTTATTGGGCTAGTTGGAATCATTGCCATTATCGTAGTTGGATTTTTAACGAACCAGGTAGTGCTAGGCGTTGGTGTTGCTGCAGCTCTTGGAATTGGTGGAGGGTTCTTCTTACAGAAAAATGGAAAATTCCTTACTCCGAAATCCGATGCAGTAGATGAGAAAGTCCAACAGCTCCTTTCAGGGAAAGGAATTGAAGTAACTCTAGATGAAGCAAGACGATTTGTTCGAAGAAATGAAGGACGAAGCGTCAATGATTTCTTACAAAAAAAGGCGCAATTCGTCCAATTGGAACAAAGACTAGAAGCCTTTAAAGAAGAAAGCAAAGGCTTCTGGGACAAAGAACAAATCACTCCTCCAGCTACTGTGGAGCAACAGCTACGCGTTATCCGGGAGACATGGATGGCTTCTCAAAAACGAGTGGCAAAATTAGAACAACTTCAAGAAAGTATCTTAAAGAAAGAACGCCATTTAGCGCAATTAGAACAAGATACAACAGAAGTGCGGGAAGAATTACAAGTAGCCATTTCTCCACTTAGAATCACTTTGGTAGAAGAGTTTAGAACCCAGTTACCTACACTAGACAATCGTGTAGCCTTAGTTCAAAAGAGAGCGTATATCGAAAAGCAAGTCGCACTTTTTACGAATGAAGAAAAAGAAAGCTTAGAACGACAAATGCTTGAAGAGGAAATTCAAGACGAGTCCTTCACGAAGGCGCAATTGGAAAGTAAACGGAAAGAAGTACGTGACCAATTGGCAAGTACAAAAACGAAGGCAGAACTTCTTGAAGAAGATGACAATGCGGAAGCCCTTCAGCTTGAAGCAGACTTTGAACGCTTCGAGGTACAAGAGTCTATCAAAGATTGGGCGACACAAGTATATGCAGCCAAATGGATTTTGAAGCAACTTGAAGAAAAAGTTCCAACGAGAGTGCCGTTGATTTTAGACGAGGCGAGTCGTATTTTTAATCGACTTACGATGGGGCAATATACGAAGATTCTCTTAACAGATACGCAGGCGAAGGTGCAGCAGGCAAACGGCCAATGGATGGAAGCTTTCTATCTGTCAAAAGGAGCGTTAGACCAACTGTATGTGGCAATTCGTTTTGCCTTTATTTTCCAATTAGCGAAGAAGATGAAAATTCCAGTGTTAATCGATGATGGATTCGTCAATTTTGATAGAGAACGCCTATTGATTATGTTAGAATTAATGGAAGAGCTATCACGCGTAACACAAGTTTTTTACTTTACAACGGAAGTTCCACTTCAGTTACCTAAAGAGAATGTACTGAAGTTAGGGGAAAGAGAAAGAAGGTAAATCATGACAAAAAAATTATATGAATACAATGTGGACGAGAGTTTTGAAATCTGCCTATTGATTAAATCTGCAGATGTGCGTATGGCAAAAAATGGCAATCCGTTTATCGCCTTCACGTTCCAGGATCAATCAGGTCAAATGGACGGAAAATATTGGTCAGCCACTTCAGACGATATTGCAAAATACGTACCAGGAAAAGTAGTAGTTGTAAACGGAAAACGAGAAATGTACAATAATTCGCCACAAGTGAAAATTGTCAGCCTTCGACTTACTGACGCTTCAAAAGGAGAGCCAACATCTGCGAGCCATTTCGTAGAACACGCTCCAATGACGAAGGAAGAAATGGAAGAAGAAGTGAACCAAATTATGTTCGATATCACAAATCCATATTTGCGTCGTATCGTCCATAATATCTTGAAGAAATATCAAGAAGCCTTCTTCGAATTTCCTGCTGCGAAACGTCATCATCATGCGTTTGTAGGTGGTTTAAGTTTCCATACAGTTTCGATGTTACGCCTTGCAAAAGCCATCGCAACACAATATACACAGATCAACCGTTCGTTATTATATTCGGGTGTGATTTTACATGATATTGGTAAAACGATGGAATTAACCGGCGCAATCGGCACTGAATACACACTTAAAGGGAACCTACTTGGTCATATCGTAATCATGGACGAAGAGATTACAAAAGCCTGTGAAGAACTCGATATCGATGAAAATCAAGAAGATGTGCTTTTATTAAAACATCTCGTTCTAGCTCACCACGGCAAACTCGAATACGGATCACCAGTACGTCCGCAATTATTAGAAGCGGAAGTATTACACCATATCGACTTGTTAGATGCGACGATTACAATGATGTCAAATGCACTCGATAAGACAGAACCAGGCGCATTCTCAGAGCGTGTATTTGGTTTAGATAACCGATCGTTTTATAAACCAACGATTCAATAATAAATCAATATGGTAATGAATCCTTTTGGGCTCTGTTTTAACCATTGATTTAGGAGGAAAACGATGAATCCAATAGGAACAAAAACAATTCAGACAGAACGATTACTGCTTAGACCTTTTCAACTAGAAGATGCGGCCTCAATGTTTAAAAATTGGTCGAGTGATGCAGAAGTGACACATTATTTGACGTGGCCTCCGCATGAATCTGCTCTGACAACTAAGGAGAGCATTAAACGATGGGTAGACGGCTATCAAAATCCACTTCAATTCAAATGGGCAATCGTATTTAACAATGAGGTTGTTGGTAGTATTGATGTAGTGCATTTGGAAGAAAAGCTGGATGCTGTGGAAATCGGATATGCACTTAGTCGTAAATGCTGGGGAAAAGGAATTATGACAGAAGCGCTTATTGCAGTAATCGATTATCTCTTAGAAGAAGCGGGCTGCAATAGAGTAGCCGCACGTCACGATGTGAATAATCCAGCCAGCGGAAAAGTGATGCAAAAGGCTGGCATGATTTATGAAGGTACACTGCGACAATATGGCAAGAATAATCAAGGTATCTGTGATATGGCATATTATTCGATTATTAAAGCAGATAGATTGAAGTAGGAGTTAAGTATATGTGTTTGATTTGTGAGCGGATAGAGTTAATTAAGCAAGGTAAAAATCCGCATTTTGTAAAAGAACTTGAAACGGGTTATGTGGTAATAGGAGACGGACAGTATTTTAAAGGGTACACATTGTTCCTAGCCAAAGAACACGTAACGGAGTTGCATCAGATGGATTTTGAAACAAAAATTAAATTTCTTGAAGAAATGAGTATTGTTCAAGAAGCCGTGTCAAAAGCGTTTCAAGCTGAGAAAATGAATATCGAATTGCTAGGTAATGGTGATGCACATGTACATTGGCACCTATTTCCAAGAAAAGCAGGAGATATGAAAGGGTATGGCCATAATGGAAGAGGACCCGTCTGGTGGGTTCCATGGGAAGAAATGTCATCTGAAGAATATCAACCAAAAGAGAATGACCTGCGTCAATTAGTCAATCGTTTAAAAGAGTATTTATAAATAGTACAAGAAGACATCTACAAAAGTAGGTGTCTTTTTTCGTGAGCAGATAATTTTGTGATTATGAATTCGTGAGATATACTCTAAATGTAATTAAAAATATTACAGTTAGAAAGGTGATTTTATGACAACAACAGTAAAAAATATCATTATTGGGTTCGGTAAAGCCGGAAAAACATTAGCAGGATACTTAGGAAGTATTGGAGAAGACACGATTTTAATCGAAAAATCAAAAGAAATGTATGGTGGAACATGTATTAATGTCGGCTGTATTCCTTCTAAAAAATTAGCGACAAAAGCACTTCGCAAACAATATTCAAACGAAGACGCTAGCAGCTACTATACAAAGAGCGTTCAAGAAAAGAAAGCATTGATTGCGGCTTTAAACACAGCAAACTATAACAAAGTAGATTCAGTTGAAAAAACACAAATTATCGATGGAACTGCACGTTTTGTAGATGACCATACAGTAGCTGTAGATACTGCAGAAGGAGAAAAACTCTTCAAAGCAGACCGTATTTTCATTAATACAGGAGCAACCCCTTTCGTACCACCAGTGGAAGGATTAACA
Organism: uncultured Streptococcus sp.; assembly: GCA_916719965.1. Classification (GTDB taxonomy): domain Bacteria; phylum Bacillota; class Bacilli; order Lactobacillales; family Aerococcaceae; genus Granulicatella. The sequence continues at coordinate 20,221 of CAKAPS010000009.1, read as the reverse complement.
ATCGGTGGGGCGATTCACACAAGTGAAACAATCATGAACTTAGAAGAATATCCAGAAAGCCTTGTTATTATCGGTAGTGGATTTATCGGATTAGAGTTCGCTGCAACTTACGCACAATTCGGTACAAAAGTAACAGTGATTGATGTGACTGAAGCATTCCTGCCTCGTGAAGACGAAGATGTAGCTCAAGCTGTGAAAGAACAATTAGAAGCTTTAGGCGTTACTTTCAACCTAGGCGTTCAATTAAAAGCAGTTCATCAAGAAGGCGGCAAAGCAGTAGTGGAAGCAACGACAGGAGAAGGTGCACCAGTTGCGTTTACAACAGATGCAGTCTTAGTTGCGACAGGTCGTCGTGCAAACGTACAAGGACTTGATTTAGACAAAGCAGGCGTTGAATTAACAGAACGTGGCGCGATTAAAGTCAATGAATTCTTACAAACAAACGTGCCTCATATTTTCGCAATAGGCGATGTAAACGGTGGACCACAATTCACATTCGTATCATTAGATGATTTCCGTATCGTGAAACGTTTCTTAGCAGGGGATACAACATATTCAACAAAACAACGTGCGAAATTCCCAACAGCAACATTTATTAACCCACCTTTAGCAAGCGTTGGTTTAAATGAAAAACAAGCCAAAGAAGCAGGTATCGAAGTCAAAGTGGCGAAACTTCCAGCGATGGCGATTCCAAAAGCTAAAATCTTAGGAAACCAAGTTGGATTCTACAAAGTATTAGTGGACGCTTCAACAAACCAAATCGTAGGTGCGACTTTATTCGCGGAAGAAGCACATGAAGTGATTAACATTATCGCAACTGCAATGAACGCGAATTTACCTTACACAGTTCTTCGCGATCAAATCTATACTCACCCAACAATGGCAGAAGCTTTAAACGACGTATTCGGCTTAATTAAGTAGGGGTTATTATGGGAAATGACTTTATCGTAATGATTCACTGCCTAACGTACCTGGCAATTCATCACGAAAATCGTTATTCAAGCAAAGACCTCGCATTTAACGCTTGTAGCAACCCAGCGATTGTTCGAAAGTTGATGAGCCAAGCGGTGAAGAAAGGCTGGGTGTCAACCACTGCGGGGAAACAAGGTGGCTACCAGTGGCAAGGTGATCCAAAAAAGGTGAAACTCGGAGAAATCTTCTTATTAGTATCCGAGGATGAACGCTTGGAAAAAGCCTTCAAAGAAGCTGCCGACCCAACCTGCCTTGTGAGCACCCGAATGGGAAGCGTTATGGGCAAATTGCAAGAAGAACAAATCCAACAACAAATTAATTTCTATAACAAACGCACCATCCAAGACATGATTGATGGTGTTCAAACTGAATGTCACTAGTAAAGACCGAGCAGCCACTCGGTCTTTTTTAAGTAATCATTATAATGTATACATTATAATGATTTTTTTATTTTCAAAACATAATAACTTAAAAGTATTTAAAAATGATAACTTTTAAGTTATAATAATAGTACGATAATTTTAAGAGAGTGGGAATGAGAAGATGAGTGAAACAGCAATTGGAAGTAACTGGAAGGATGTTAGGGACGATTTATTTACCCAAGAAGAAATAGCCGCTACTGATTTAAGAGTTGCTATTATTAGTAAATTAATTCGAGCCAGAAAAGAACTAGGAATTAGTCAAAAGCAATTAGAAGTATTAAGTGGGGTGAAGCAACCCGTGATTGCTCGAATCGAAACGGGGAAGAGTACTCCGCAACTAGATACCTTATTAAAGATTCTAGGATGCTTAGGAAAAACACTAGCCATCGTGCCATTATCAAAATCTGAAGTGAAGTAGAATGTAGATACTCAAAATTATCATATATGATAATTTTGAGTATTTGTTTTCCTCGGAGTGGAGGTGGTTTTCTTGTCGAAGAACCTTGGAGTGTTTGAGCCACAAAACACCAAAACTGGACAAAGCTGATTAAAATACCTACACTACACAAATGTGCTGAATTTTTTGCAACATAAATACAAGGTAGAAGAAACAATGCTCCATCAAAAAGCTATGAAGATAGACGAGTCTTTTTGTTTATTGAAAGAATAGTGGGGAATAGCATTGAATGTGAATTAGCTGGAGTTAGGAATTGATTCCTTACTCCAGCTTTGAGGCTTCAAAGGTGAGAGACCCAGGCTCGAACCGTTGCCCCACTATGACTCTTTCAATAAAAAACAAAAAGACGCAAGTCTATCTTTTTCCTTTTGAAGAGCGCCAATTAAGTATTATTTCTTCTAGCGCATATTTATCGCACAAAAAACTCCCGGCACCAATTGGTACCAGGAGCAGTATTGATTTTAATGTAAGACTTTGTTTAAGAAGTTTTGAGTACGTTCGTTTTGTGGGTTACCAAACACTTCTTCAGGAGTTCCTTCTTCGATGATATAACCACCATCCATGAAGATAACGCGATCGCTAACCTCACGCGCAAATCCCATCTCGTGTGTTACCACGACCATCGTCATCCCTTCTTTAGCTAGGTTTTGCATTACTTCTAATACATCCCCAACCATCTCAGGGTCTAACGCTGAAGTTGGTTCATCGAATAATAACATTTTTGGTTTCATTGCAAGCGCGCGGGCAATGGCCACACGTTGCTTTTGACCACCTGAAAGAGATTTAGGAGAGACATCCGCTTTATCTGCAAGACCAACCATGCCAAGGAGTTCCATCGCATGTTCAGTTGCAGCTTCTTTTGTCTCACGACCTAATTCTACCGGCGCAAGAATGATATTTTCTAGAACGCTTAGGTGAGGGAAGAGGTTGAAGTGTTGGAACACCATTCCGATTTCCTCACGAACTTTATTTAAGTTTGTTTTCTTGTCTGTTAAATCATAGCCATCAATGATGATATGACCACTGTTGATTTTTTCAAGACGGTTTAAGCAACGTAAGAAAGTTGATTTACCAGAACCAGAAGGCCCGATAATACAAACTACTTCGCCTTCCTCAATAGAAAGGTCGATGGATTTTAATACTTCTAAGTCGCCATATTTCTTTTGAATTTTTTGAACTTCGATAATAGCCATTATTTTAAATTCCTTTCTAAGTGAGCTGAAAGTTTCGTTAATAGAACGATCACGATTAAGTACATCACGCCGACGATTAACCACATTTGACTTGATTGTAAGTTACGAGCGATGATAACTTTACCGGTTTGCGTTAATTCGGCAATACCGATAATTGAAAGGATAGATGTATCTTTCAATGTGATCACGAATTGGTTGATGAATGAAGGAACCATAATTCGAATCGCTTGCGGTAAGATAACTTTTTGCATGCTCTTAGAATATGGAAGACCTAAACTCATGCAGGCTTCGTATTGTCCTTTATCAACCGCTTGAATCCCCCCACGGATAATTTCAGCGATGTAAGCCGATGCGTTCAAGCTGAGGGTAATCACACCCGCTACGAACGGTTGCATTGTAATGTTGAATGCTTGTGGAATTCCAAAGTAAATGAAGAACGTTAATACGATTAATGGAACACCACGGATAATGTCAATGTAAAATCCTGCGATTGCTTGTACGATATTGTTTTGGCTAGTTTTCATTAAACCGAAGATAATACCGATTAAACTTGCGAAGATTAAAGCCACAACTGTTAATACGATTGTGTTCCATAAACCAGTTACAAGAGTTTTCCAGTTTGTTTTGATTAACCCTAGAATGCTTGTTGCTTCTGTGTTTTCGCTAGCATTTGTTGTGTATTTGTTGATGATTTCATCATACTTACCACTTTCTTTTAGTTTTTTCAAACCGTTATTGAAAGCAGTGATTAATTCTGCGTTTTCACCTTTATTAACAGCAACACCATATTCTGTTTTGTTTTCGTTATGGTCTGTCATTTTTAAAGGCAAGTTGTTCGATGTGATTGAGTAGGCAAGTACTGGATAGTCTTCGAATAACGCATCACTGTTTCCTACCATTACATCTTGGTACATACTTGATGAATCTTCAAAAGTAGTGATTGTAAAACCATATTTACTCTTGATAGATTCAGCGTAAGTGGCACCTTGTGTTCCTAATTTAACGGCAACTTTTTTACCTTTTAAATCAGAAAGAGATGTGATTTCAGAGTTTTTAGGAACTCCCATCCCAATTCCACTGTCATAGTAACTATTTGTGAAGTCGAATTTTTGTTTACGTTCATCTGTGATACCCATACCAGCCATCACAGCATCTACTTGACCAGATTCTAATGCTTGTACGGCAGCATTGAAGCCGAGTGGTTTGAATTCTACTTCGAAGCCTTCAGCCTCTGCGATACTCTTCATTAATTCAATATCAATTCCGACGTATTCACCATTTGTATCTTGGTATTCAAATGGAGCAAATGTAATATCTGTTGCGATTACATATTTTTTAGTTTCTGCTTTAACAGAACTTGTCGGAGAAACGAGGGATAGAAGAGTCATCAATAGAGTGACTAGAACAGCTCCCAAGCTCAATTTTTTTATGTTCATACATATTCCTCCAAATCTACCTTACGTATAAGGTTTTTCCATTATATGGAAGATTTTCTGAAAATGCAAAAATCTAGTCTCATCTCATGTTACATTTTCTGACATGAGTTTCTGAGCATAAAAAACTCCCTTCTCTGATGAAAGAGAAGAGAGTGATGTTTATTTTTCTTGTTCGAGGACACGCCAGATGGCTTTTGCCACACCACCATTAACATTGGTGTCTGTCACAAAATCGGCCACAGCTTTAACTTCCTCTGGAGCATTTCCCATTGCAACACCAATTCCAGCATCACGAATCATCGACACATCATTGAAGTTATCACCAATGCCAAAAACTTGCTTCATTGATAAGCCAAGAGTTTTTGCATAGTGAGCAACGGCGATGCCTTTTTGTGCATCCTTATGATTGATTTCTAAATCCGTAATAAATGCAGAGGTTACGACAAGGTTTGGATGTGCTTGATCGATATGTTCACGAACTGGCTTGAAAAAGGCTGGTCCGTCATCGTGAGAAACGATAATCTTGAACACTTTAATATCTGGAATCGATAGCACTTCTTCGGCAGTAGTCACATCGGTTGCCTCTAGAAGTTTTTTTAGCTGTCTGATTTCCTCTTTCAATTGTTCAGGCGATAGATTATTTCTTTCCGCCTTTTTTCGTTCGATCACTTTGTTGATAAAAAGAGCATAGTTTTTTCTAAAGTTTCCTTCAGAAGTCACGAGCTGCCAGTCCAAATCGATCGAATTGAAGTAGTCTAATAGAGTATAGACGGTATCGTGTGGAATCGTTACTTCCCAAATAATGTCGTGGTTCTTATCGAAAATTTGTGCCCCATTCATGGCGATGACAGGAAGATGCAATTCTGCTTGTTCGAGCGCGAAATTGGCTTGAAGATAATCGCGTCCAGTACAAACGATAAAGTGTTTCCCCTGTTTTTGGAGTTTTCGAATCGCTTGAATGTTGTTTTTATGTACCTCTACGTGGTTCGTGAGGAGAGTACCGTCCATATCCGATGCAAATAATTTAATCATAGGGCAAACCCTCTATTTCATTTCTTTAAGGTGTGTTTGCAATGTTTGAATTTTATCTTGAATACGTCTGAAGCGAGGTTTATTTTCCAGTTGGAATTTTGTGACTTCTTCTTGAATAGAATTCACAACTTCCATTGTTTGTGGAACAATCACTTCTTGGAGTTCTTTAATGCCTCTTTCAAGAGTGGCTTTACCGGTATTGATGACTGTCACGTCCTGTGTCACTTCTTGAATTTGTTTCGATAGAATTTCGCGGTTTTCCTTTCCGCTTCTTGGGTTGTTTAGTAGGGCAACGGCGCCTCCGATAACACTACCGAAAATAAAACCTTTTAGAAATTTACTCATTGATTATGCCTCCATTTGTTCGCGAATTGATTGCGCGATTTCTGCTAATACTTCTGAACTTGGGTTAGTCGGGTGCCATTTTAATCCAAAGCCATCTTCATTTGTATAGCGTGGGATTAAGTGGATGTGAGAATGGAAGACGCTTTGGTAGGCCAACTCCCCGTTATTACTTAAAATGTTTAATCCTTTAATTTCTGGGTTTGATGCTTGAACGGCACGTGCGATTTTAGGAATACGTGCAAATACCGCGCTTGCTAAGTCTTCGTCATATTCAAAGATGTTTGCTACGTGTTTTTTTGGAACAACCAGTGTGTGTCCAGGTGTTACTTGCGAAATATCGAGGAACGCAAGTACTACGTCATCTTCATACACAATATGTGCTGGAATTTCTTTATTAATAATTTTGTCAAAAATGCAATCTGTCATGGTGTTTCCTCCTTGAGTTCGTACCTCTATGGTATCAAAAAATGCTGTAAAATGAAAGGTTTTCAGGACGGAGAGCTGTTATTTTGTTCTTAGAGGCGAAATTGTTCGATGGTTCTATACTTGAATAAGAAAAGTGCACTTATTCCGCGTCCTTTCACACTTTTTTGGCTTTATGGTATAATAAGGAGAATAGTTAGATAGGAGAATCTATATGACACTACAATTAAACAAAGTGACTGCAGGATATACGAAAGTTCCTGTCATTACGGATATCACTTTTGATGTGAATCCAGGAGAAATTTGTGGACTTATCGGGCTGAATGGGGCCGGAAAGAGTACAACGATTAAAACGATTATTGGGCAACTCACCCCTTTTAGCGGAAGAGTGGAAGTAGAAAAACTAAGTATTCTCGAAAACCAACGTGGCTACCGACAATCCATTGCGGTTATTCCAGAAAGTCCAGTTCTTTACGAAGAATTGACGTTTAGAGAGCACATTGAATTTGTGGCTCGTTCGTATCATCAAATGAACGAAGAAACAATGGCTCATGCGATGGAACTTGTAGAAGCGTTCCGTTTAACGAAGCAATTGGATTGGTTCCCAGCGTATTTCTCAAAAGGGATGAAGCAAAAAGTATTAATCGTCTGTGCGTTAATGCTAGATGTACCTGTCTATGTGGTCGATGAACCATTCTTAGGGCTCGATCCACTAGGGATTCGTACTTTACTTCAGGTCTTAAAAGAGAAAAAAGAAAAGGGTGCAGCGATTTTAATGTCGACGCACGTATTAGATACTGCTGAGAAGTATTGCGATCGTTTCATCGTATTACACGAAGGAAAAGTGATTGCTCAAGGCGATATCGAAGGCTTACGTGCCACTTCGAATATTGAAGAATCTTCTTTAGAGGAAATCTACTTTGCATTAACGACAGGGGACGATGCCGATGAATAGTGCAGAGCTTTTTGAGACTCGAGTAAGAAAATATCAAAAGAAAAGCATGAAGTATATGCGTTATGTACTGAATGACCATTTCTTGATTGTTTTATTTTTCTTATTTGGCTTTATCATGGTGCAATACTCGAGTTGGATTCAATCGATTCGTGTGTTGGAATTACCATTGTTAGGGTTGCTTGGAGCTTTACTAGCGAGTGTTCCATTCTTTGGTGGGGTAGCAACGTTACTCGAACCAGCTGATGGAATCTTTTTATCGGTAGTAGGACAAGACTTTAAGGCGTATTTACAAAAAGCCATTCGTCGAAGTTGGATGCTTCCTATACTTGTGATGTTGGCTGCGACAGGAATCATTTTTCCAATTGTGGCACAAGCCTTTGGAACGAATTTAAGTATGTTCGTTAAATTATTCCTATTACAAGTGTTCTTTAAAGACTTGTTATTCCGTTGTACGAAATACGCTTACCGTGGAGTACTGCATTTTACATGGATGGAAAAACTCGGTATTTACGTGATTGCAGTAACGAACTTCTTCGGAATGTTTTTATGGATTTCTGAAGCTTGGTCATTTGTTTTATTAGTGATTCCAATTCTTCTGAGTGTTTTTATCGAGTACTATTATGGAAAAGCGGCCTTTGTCTATCGATTCGATTCTATGATTGAGTCGGAATTAGAAAGACAACAACGAATTTATCGCCTATATGCATTGTTTGTGGATGTGCCAATGGTGCATAAACCACAAGCGCATCGCCGTTCATATTTAGATGGAGTATTGAAGGTACTTGTTGGAAAAAATCCAAGTGGTCATCGCTATTTAGTGAGTCGTACGGTCGTTCGTACGAGTCAATATATGAGTTTATTATTACAACTGGCAGTTGTCAGCTTTGTAGTTGCATTATTTTCTCAAGAGTATTATTGGAACTTTATCGTCAATGCGTTACTTGTGATGCTATTAGGATTCCAACTCGTTGGAGTTATCCAAAGTGCCAACACGCAAAATAGTCATTTTGCCTCTTTAGTGGATAGTAACACTCGTCTTAAGGATAATTTATCAGTCCTCATGATGACGATGGTCGCATCCGGTGTTGTACTGGGCATTTCTTCAGTGATAGGTATGCGTGAAATGATTGGATTAGTAGGGATTATTTTCTATCCGATTTTCGGTGTATTCTTTACACAATTTTATTTGCGTTATCGATTCCTTAAGAAGAGAAGAAAAATTTAAGTTTGTAGGCTACTAAGTAGCGCACAAACTTGACTCAAATGGTATAAAACCATAAAATAAAAGAATAGATTTATTAAAGGAAACAGAATTTGTCGTTAGGGATGGAATAGATGGAATATAACATGGACACAGGATGGGATCTCCATCCAATTGGTGGGGACACCGGTCAAGCGTACATGGGTGTAAAAGACCATGAACGTGTATTTCTAAAGAGAAATGCTTCACCGTTTTTAGCGGTGCTATCGGGTGAAGGTATCACTCCTAAGTTAATATGGACCAAACGTGCGGGTAATGGTGATGTCATTACAGCTCAAGAATGGTTGTCTGGAAGATCCCTCACTAAGGAAGAAATGGGGTCCGTCGAAGTCATTGAGCTGTTAAAACAAATTCATCAATCCCCAAATCTTTTACAAATGTTGCAACAAATTCAAGGTGAAGAGTATAGCACTCAAAAATTCATCGATGAATATTTAAATAATTTACAGTCAGGATTACAAACCCACCGTTTCTTAAATGAAGTATTGAATTACTTAATTGAAACGATTCCGCTTGTGAGCGAAGTTGGGAAAACGGTATGTCACGGAGACTTAGACCGTCGTAACTTTATGTTATCAGAAGACGAGAAGCTCTACCTTGTCGACTGGGAAATGGTTCGCCTTGCCGATCCAGTTTCTGATTTGACGATGATCTTGACGCAATACATTCCTGTTCATCAATGGGGTGAATGGTTAGATATGTATGGCTTACAACTGTCTACAAATATTTATCAACGAATTGAATGGTATGCTCTCATGAATTGCTTGAACTACATTAAGAAAACGCACTTCGAGGGACGTTACCTTGAAATGAATGAGAAAATTCTTTTGGTGAAGTCGATTTACAATAATCGTATCGGAAAGCCAACAGAAGAATAGACAGGAGTTAGACTTTGAGATTAAGAAATAAACCTTGGGCAAAAGATGCTTTAGCCTCTCACCCAGAAATGGTCATCCAAGATCCAGCGCAATGGAAGGGAAGATGGCATGAACGTTTTGGCAATAACAATCCAATCCATATCGAGATTGGTTCTGGGAAAGGCCAATTCGTGAGCGGCATGGCTCGTCAAAACCCAAACATTAACTATATTGGAATTGAAATTCAAGAAAGCGTCCTTGTAGTCGCGCTTGAAAAAGCTCTTGCAGCAGATGTTCCAAACTTACAATTATTACATGTAAATGGTGGACAAGTAACAGACTACTTCGAAGATGGTGAAGTAGACCAAATTTACTTAAACTTCTCAGATCCATGGCCAAAGAAACGTCATGCAAAACGTCGCTTGACTCATGAAAGTTTCTTAGTTGGATACGAAAAAGTATTACCACCATTTGGGGAATTACACTTTAAGACAGATAACCGTGGATTGTTTGAATACAGCCTTGCTTCATTCTCACAATTTGGACTTGTGTTAAAACAAGTTTGGTTAGATTTACATCAAGTGGAATTTCCAGGAAATGTGATGACAGAATACGAAGAGAAATTCTCAGCAAAAGGTCATCCAATTTATCGTGTGGAAGTGATTTTCCCACAGGATAGAAAAGCTTTTAAACAACCTGAATAACAAATAAAGGAGCCTGATTCATATGGAATCAAAAAATAGTTTCAAAGGTGCAAGTTTTCTACTAGCAGCGGGTGCTGTTATTGGAGCATGGGTCACTTCAAAATGGTTTGAACGCAGAAATGTCAATGGAGATGTTATTGTTCAAAATGTACGTAAATTATTTCAAGTAGTAGGTACTATCGAAGGCTCTTGGATTGAGATGGAACCTGTATTCGTGGATAGCCCTGAGTTTTATGGGGAAGTTTATTATGGCGGGGTTACTCGTAAAGAAGATAATGAACTAGTCCAATACGAATTTTATGCAGATGCAAAAACAGGAGCCGTTATTGATTTATACAAAATTGGATAATTAAAGAAAGCTGGAGGACCTCCAGCTTTTGGCGCGTTTATAAGATATTTTATAGAAGTAGGAAAGAAGAGGATACAATGGAAGCTCATACAGAACAATTAATCAAAACGTTAACACAAATGAAAGGAACTAGTGGACACGAAGGTCGTATTCGCGACTTTATGAGAAGTGAATTAACACCTTTAGTAGACCGCATTGAACAAGATGGTCTTGGCGGTATTTTTGGGGTTCGTGATAGCAAAGAAGAAGATGCACCACGCATTATGATTGCGGCACACATGGACGAAGTTGGTTTCATGGTAACAAATATCACTCCAAACGGAATGTTTAAAGTAAGTCCTTTAGGTGGATGGAACCCATATGTAGTTTCAGCGCAACGTTTTACTTTATTAACTCGTAATGGAGACTATCCAATTATTTCTTCTTCAATCCCACCACATCTTTTACGCGCAGCTGGTGGTCAACAATCAGCTGTGAAAGTAACTGATATTTTATTTGATGCAGGTTTTACTTCACGTGAAGAGGCACTTGAATATGGTTGCCGTCCTGGCGATACAATCGTTCCGGATGTAGAAACGATTTGGACTGCCAATAAGAAACGCATGATTTCTAAATCTTGGGATAACCGTTATGGATGTACAGTCGTTCTTGAAGCGTTAAAAGCCGTTAAAGATGAAGAATTACCAAACACATTAATCGCTGGAGCCAACGTGCAAGAGGAAGTCGGATTACGTGGAACGGGTCCAAGTGTGACGAAGTTCAATCCTGATTTATTCTTCGCCGTAGACTGCTCAGCAGCAGATGATATTAATGGTTCGAAAGAAACGTTTGGACACTTAGACCAAGGATTCTTATTACGTATTTTAGACCCAGGTATGGTGACTCTTCCTCGTATGAAAGAATTCCTAGAAGATACTGCATTAACACATAATATTCCGTTCCAATACTTTGTTTCTCAAGGTGGAACAGATGCTGGTAAAGCACATTTAATGAATCAAGGAGTTCCTAGTGCAGTGATTGGGGTATGTGCTCGTTATATTCATACACACCAAACAATGTTCTCAATTCGTGACTACGAAGCAGCACGAGAAATGGTTATCCAAACAATCCGTGCGTTAGACCGTAGCACAGTGAACACTATTTTAGACGGAAGAACAAATTAAGATTAAAGAGGTACAATATATGTGGTTAAGTTTTTATAACAAAAAGGGAATTGGCGATACGTTATTATTAACAAGCGGAACAGCAAGTCGCTACGATGTCGACTATGAGAAAAAAGGAAATGTGACTCAAGTCTTTGTTCGTGAGACAAAAGAAGTTCTAGGATATAATATTGAAAAGATTTCTGAAGTGATTTCATTTGAAGAAAATGGACAACAAATCTTAACTCCCGAGCAACAAGAAGTTGTGAAAGGCTTAATTGAAAAAGCTGGATTTGATGTTTCCTCTTTAGATTTAACACCTGAAGATGCACTCGTTGTTGGATACGTTGAAAGTTGCGTAGATCATGAAGATTCTGACCACTTACACGTTACAATGACACGAGTAAGTGACTCTGAAGTGTTACAAATCGTCTGCGGAGCGCCAAACGTGAAAGCAGGACAAAAAGTGGTTGTTGCTAAACCTGGTACAGTAATGCCGAGTGGCGCTATCATTTGGGCTGGAGAATTACGCGGAGTGGCTAGTCACGGAATGCTTTGTTCAGCACGTGAATTAGGATTAGAAAACGCACCAGCGAAAAAAGGAATCTTAGTGTTAGATGATGCGACTCCAGTAGGGACGCCATTTAAATCATTAAACTTACAATAAAGGAGGAACGGGAGTCATGAATGAACCATTTAACGAGAAAAACGATTCATTCGCATCGCTTCAAGCGAGACGTGAAAAGTCTACTTTTCCAAATTACTTGAAGCAAGGTCAAACTTTTGAAGATCAAGTCGTTGAAGAAATGACGCGAGTTGATGCGACAAGAAAAGATGAGACTCCACAAGAATCCTTACCTTTTGATGAGCGACCTGATGCAGCACTCTTACAACCAATTGAAAAAGAGGAGCATCAATTACCCGCGCAATTCCGTTCATTTAAGGAAAAAGCGACGGAAGGTCATCAAAAATATAAACCGCGTGTGGATTGGACTTCTTATTTGAATACGAATCAACGCAAACCTTTTAAACCAAGTACGGTACCTTCGAGTACGAGAGGTTTAGAACAAGAGGAGACGCCAAAAGTTTCTTATCGCGAATTAGAAAATGAGTTATTGCCAAATAGTACAGACTTGATTTTATTCGAAAAAGAAGAAGCTTTATTGGTATCCGTTGAGGAACAAGAAGATACAATCGAGAAGCGCTTGAAGGAGTACAATGGTACCTCTTATGAGAAACCAGTACAAAGCCAAGTTTTCGCAACAAAGGGCTATGTTCCAGCCTTTAAACGCAAACAAGAATCAGATGTTGAAGTCGTGCAAGAGTCCTTGTTAGAAGGCTTGCCGGAGACAAAAGTTGAAAGACGAAAAGCACCGGAAAAACCACTAACTGGAAAACAAAGACGCGCAATGAAAAAATCGTTATCGATGATTATGGAACAGGAGCAACATGAACGTCAGTTGCCATATGTTCATCCAAAAAAACAGTAGTAGAAAAGCGAGGAGAAAAAATGGATAAAAGTAAGATTTATCACTTTACGGGAATAAAAGGATCAGGAATGAGCGCATTAGCCTTAGTATTACATGGGGAAGGCTATAAAGTGCAAGGGTCAGACTTAGAACAATACTTCTTCACTCAAAAAGGTTTGGAAGAAGCTGGAATTACATTATTACCATTCAGCGCTGATAATATTAAAGAAGGACAAGTTGTTATTGCAGGGAACGCATTTCCAGATAGCCATGAAGAATTAGTTTCTGCACGCGAAAAAGGCGTTGAAGTCGTTCGTTATCACAAATTCTTAGGCGAATTATTAAAAGGCTATAAGAGTGTTGCCATTACTGGTTCGCATGGTAAAACAAGTACAACAGGGTTGCTATCTCACGTATTAAGTGGTATGGAACCAACAAGTTACCTTATCGGAGATGGAACTGGTAAAGGGATTGAGAATTCAGAGTACTTCGTTTTAGAAGCTTGTGAATATAAACGTCACTTTATGGCATACCGTCCAGACTATGCAATCATGACAAACATCGACTTTGACCATCCAGACTACTATACAGATATCGAAGATGTACAAAGTGCATTTGAAGCATTTGGTAAACAAGTGAAAAAAGGAATCATCGCTTGCGGGGATGATGAGAGATTACGTACCTTAGATGCGATTGTACCTGTTACTTATTACGGTGTTGGTGAAAACAATGATGTGATTGCTAAAAATATCCGTAAAGAAAAAGGCGGAAGCTACTTTGATGCGTATATTAAAGGCGAATTATATGGTCATTTCTATATTCCAACATATGGAGACCACAACATCCTTAATGCATTAGCGATTATCGCATTCTACTACTTAAACGATTTAGATCGTAATGAATTAGCTGAACAATTCAGCACTTTCGGTGGAGTGAAACGTCGCTTCTCTGAAAAAGTAATTAACGGCGTTACTATCATCGATGACTACGCTCACCACCCATCTGAAATTCGTGCAACATTAGATGCGGCACGTCAAAAATATCCTGAAAAAGAAGTGGTGGCGGTCTTCCAACCACATACATTTACTCGTACAATTGCACTATTAGAAGAGTTTGCAGCAGTGTTATCACTTGCAGACCATGTATACTTATGTGATATCTTTGCATCTGTTCGTGAAGAAGCAGGGGATGTTTCTATCGAAGACTTAGCAAAACTTGTTAAAGGTGGCGCGAAAGTATTACCTCTTGATAATGTATCTCCATTATTAAACTATAAAGACGCAGTAATCGTCTTTATGGGAGCAGGGGACGTTCAAAAATATGAGATTGCTTATGAAAAACTCTTATCAAATACTTCTCCAACACAAAACTAAATTTTGATGGATTCAGGCCTGGCAGTTGCCAGGCCTTTTTGTATGCATCTTAGTATTGAAGGCGAAGGGATACCGCTCTTTTTAGTGTTCATAGGATTGTTTATTTGTTACACTGGTAATGACAAATTAGGAGGCATATTATGGCAAAACCAAAATTATTATTAGTAGACGGAAGCAGTTTAGCATTCCGCGCATTTTTCTCAATTTTAGATTTAAATCGTTTCAAAAACGCTAACGGATTACATACGAATGCACTCTATTCATTTCACCGTATGTTTAAGTCCATTTTAGACTCTGAAAAACCGACTCATGTCCTCGTTGCATGGGATGCTGGAAAGACGACTTTCCGTACTGAAATGTATGCAGATTATAAAGGGGGACGTTCGAAAACTCCAGGTGAATTTATCGAACAAATGCCTTATTTTAATGTTCTCTTAGATGCATGGGGGATTCCTCATTACCGTCTGAACCAATACGAGGCCGATGATATTATCGGTACTCTGGCTAAACAAGGGGAAGCAGCAGGCTATGAAGTTGTGGTTCTTTCAGGAGATAAGGACTTGATTCAGCTTGCGGACAATAATATCACAGTCAAAATTACGACAAAAGGAGTAACAGAACTAGTTGAGTACACTCCTGAAGTGATTTTTGAAAAATATGGATTGACGCCTGATCAAATTATCGACATGAAGGGGTTAATGGGAGATTCTTCCGATAACTATCCTGGTGTTACTAAAGTTGGTGAGAAAACAGCCGTGAAACTTCTTCAAGAATTTGGTAGCGTAGAAGGAATCTACGAACATGTCGATGAAATGAAGAAGAGTAAGTTGAAAGAAAACTTAATCAATGACAAAGAGCTAGCTTTCTTAAGTAAGAAACTAGCGCGCATCAATGTGGAGTCCCCTCTTGAAATTACGTTAGAGGATACACTTCGCAAACAACAAGATGTCGAAGCATTGATGGCATTCTATAAAGAAATGAACTTCAATTCTTTCCAATCAGACTTATTAAATTCAGGTGCGACTACTGTAGAAGAAGCACCAAAAGCGGAGCGCCCAAACGTAACACGTGTGTCAGAGATTACTGAAGACATGCTTAAAGGCGCAACAAGTGTGCATTTTGAGACGCTTGAAGCCAACTATCATGTGGCAGATGTGATTGCAGTTGCTTTCGGAAATGAAAAAGAAGCCTTCGTGACAGATTTAGATACGGCCGTTGCTTCAAAAGCTTTCAAGGAATGGCTGGCAGATGCTTCTGCCCAGAAACATTTATTTGATACAAAAGCAGCCAAAGTGCTTGCACATCGTTTCGGTCTGGTGTTAGAAGGTGCCAAATATGATGTGTCACTACTTGCTTACCTAGTGGATACGAATGATATCGTGAAAGAGATTAGTGATGTGGCGCGTCGTGTCGATGTGACGATTCTTTCTAGCGATGAAGCCATCTATGGCAAAGGCGTTAAAATCCAAATTCCTGAAGATGAAGAGGTTTGGAATCAGCATTTAGCAGCGAAAGTGTATACGATAGCCCTAGCACCTGAAAAATTATTGAAACGCCTTGAAGAAAACGAACAAGCGCATCTTTATTGGGAAATGGAATTACCAGTGAGCGACATTTTAGCACGTATGGAAATCCAAGGGATTCGTGTCGATAAAGAACGCTTAGTGGAAATGGGGGTAGAATTTGAAGCACGTCTAAAAGAAATCGAACAAGAAATTTACGCGCTAGCTGGGGAAGAGTTTAATATCAATTCGACCAAACAACTAGGGGGCATCTTATTTGAAAAGATGGGATTACCAGTAATTAAGAAGACGAAAACAGGTTATTCAACAGCTGTAGATGTTCTTGAGAAGTTAGCGCATCAAGCTCCTATCGTAGAATTGATTTTAGAATATCGTCAATTAGCGAAACTAAATTCAACATATGTAGAAGGTTTGCAAGCGTATATTCAAGAAGACGGCAAGATTCATACGCGTTTTGTCCAAAACTTAACGCAAACAGGTCGTCTAAGCTCGGTAGATCCGAACTTACAAAATATTCCAATTCGTACACAAGAGGGCCGTCGCATCCGTTACGCATTCTTACCAGCGCATGACGATTGGAAGATTCTTTCTAGTGACTACTCACAAATTGAGTTGCGTGTATTAGCGCATATTGCAGGCGATAAACATATGATTGAAGCCTTTAAAAATAATGTAGACATTCATACCAATACGGCAATGCGCGTGTTTGGCATTACGAATCCAGACGATGTAACAAGTGAAATGCGTCGCCAAGCTAAAGCAGTAAACTTTGGTATTGTTTATGGAATTAGTGATTACGGATTATCGCAAAACTTGAATATCTCCCGTAAAAGAGCCAAAGAATTTATCGACCGTTACTTGGAAGAGTTCCAAGGGGTAAAAGACTTTATGGAATCTGTGGTAAAAGAAGCGCGTGAGAAAGATTATGTGGAAACATTATTCCACCGTCGTCGCTACTTGCCGGATATTCATTCAAGTAACTTTAATTTACGCTCATTTGCAGAACGTACAGCGATGAACTCACCAATCCAAGGAAGTGCCGCTGATATTTTGAAGATGGCGATGATTGAATTGGACCGTGAAATGAGAGAACGTAAATTCAAAGCAAACCTATTATTGCAAGTGCACGATGAATTGATTTTCGAAGTGCCACAAGACGAATTAGAAAGCCTTCAAAGCTTAGTAGAAGAAGTCATGGAAAATGCCGTGAGTCTGAAAGTTCCACTACGCGCAGATAGTAATGTAGGGGATAACTGGTTTGAAGCAAAATAACTAAAAATAAAAATGGGCATCTCTTCTTAACGAAAGTAAGTTAGGGATGTCCATTATGTTTTATCTTTTGAGTTTATAGCGTTTTTGTAGTATACTTTTTGAGTTAAGAGAAGAAGTTTAGGTGATGGAAGGGCTCTTTTAGCGTTCAGATTCCATCACTTTCATTTTGTCAATCAATGGAGGAAAACATGAAATTAAGAAATGATATTCGCAATATTGCTATTATCGCCCACGTTGACCACGGTAAAACAACACTTGTGGATGAATTATTAAAACAATCAGATACATTAGATGCACGTACAGAATTATCAGAACGTGCCATGGACTCAAACGATATCGAACGTGAACGCGGTATTACAATTTTAGCGAAAAATACAGCCGTTCAATATAAAGGGACTCGTATCAATATCATGGATACACCAGGACACGCGGACTTCGGTGGAGAAGTAGAACGTATCATGAAAATGGTAGACGGTGTAGTTCTTGTAGTGGATGCGTATGAAGGTACAATGCCTCAAACTCGTTTCGTATTGAAAAAAGCATTAGAACAACATTTAACACCAATCGTTGTTGTAAACAAAATCGACCGTGACGCTGCTCGCCCAGAAGAAGTAGTCGATGAAGTATTAGAATTATTCATCGAATTAGGTGCCGATGATGATCAATTAGAATTCCCAGTAGTTTATGCTTCAGCATTAAACGGAACTTCAAGTTTATCAGATAACCCAGCGGACCAAGAAAAAACAATGGATTACTTATTCGATACAATTATCGAACATATCCCAGCACCAGTAGATAACTCAGATGAACCATTACAATTCCAAGTATCATTATTAGACTATAATGACTATGTTGGACGTATCGGTATCGGACGTGTCTTCCGTGGAACAATCAAAGTTGGGGACCAAGTAACACTATTAAAATTAGACGGTACAAAGA
This sequence comes from uncultured Streptococcus sp., assembly GCA_916719965.1. Classification (GTDB taxonomy): domain Bacteria; phylum Bacillota; class Bacilli; order Lactobacillales; family Aerococcaceae; genus Granulicatella. The sequence continues at coordinate 2,097 of CAKAPS010000009.1, read as the reverse complement.
AAAACTTCCGTGTTACTAAATTATTTGGTTTCTTCGGATTAAATCGTTTAGAAATCAACGAAGCAAAAGCAGGAGACTTAATCGCTGTATCTGGTATGGAAGATATCTTCGTTGGAGAAACAGTAACTCCAGTAGATACACATGAAAGCTTACCAGTGTTACACATTGACGAACCAACATTACAAATGACATTCTTGACAAACAACTCACCATTTGCGGGTCGTGAAGGGAAGTTTGTAACAGCACGTAAGATTGAAGAACGTCTAATGCGTGAATTACACACAGACGTATCTCTAAAAGTAGAACCAACTGATTCACCAGATGCATGGATCGTATCAGGACGTGGGGAATTACACTTATCAATTCTTATCGAAAACATGCGTCGTGAAGGATACGAACTACAAGTATCTCGTCCAGAAGTAATCATCAAAGAAATCGATGGCGTGAAATGTGAACCATTTGAACGTGTACAAATCGATACTCCTGAAGAATACATGGGTTCAATCATCGAATCTTTAAGTAACCGTAAAGGTGAAATGCAAGATATGCAACATAATGATAACGGACAAGTTCGTATTGTCTTCTTAGTTCCAGCTCGTGGATTATTAGGATATACAACTGAATTCTTATCAATGACACGTGGTTACGGAATTATGAACCACACATTCGATCAATACTTACCATACATTCCAACAAGCATCGGCGGACGTCGTAATGGCGCACTTGTTTCAACAGATACAGGTAAAGCAACAACATACGGAATTATGGGTGTTGAAGAACGTGGTGTGATCTTCACTGAACCAGGTACTGAAATTTATGAAGGAATGATTGTTGGAGAACACTCTCGTGAAAATGACTTAGCGGTTAATATTACGAAAGCAAAACAACAAACAAATATTCGTTCAGCAACGAAAGACCAAACTTCAGTCATCAAGACTCCTAAGAAACTATCTCTTGAAGAGTCATTAGAATTCTTATCAGACGATGAATACTGTGAAATTACTCCAGAAACAATTCGTTTAAGAAAACAAATTCTAAATAAAGGCGAACGTGAAAAAGCAAATAAACGTAAAAAACAAGCCGAAGCAGAGAATTAATCTGAATTGTAAAAAGGTGGATGCATTGCATCCACCTTTTTTAGTTGTTTTTATTGATTTAATTTAACTCGAACAACTTGCTCATGAAAATTTCGGTTTTGAAATTTAAGTGATACCGTATACGGTATCACTTGTATTAGGTGTATTGTGTTTTTATATACAGTTGTAGTATCCTATAGTGGTAAGGTTTATAGAGAGAAGAGATGACAGATGACAAAACAAAGAAAAATTATGTACGGAGTTTTTGGGGTACTTTTCGCATTTATTTTATTGGCTCTGGGATTGATTCAAATGTTTACGTATCGAGCGACTCCTGAGGCACAAGAAACTTGGAATATTGCAGCGTTTGAACAGAAAAACAACTGGACTCATTTTGAGGTGACTGGAGAAAAGAAAGGAACGCTTTTATTTTATACGGGTGCATTAGTTGAACCGCAAGCTTATGCAAAACTTGCAGATGGACTCGCTAAAGAAGGAATCGAAGTGTACATTATTTCCTCTCAGTTAAATTTACCGGTATTGGATAATGGAACGATGGCCACTATCGTAAAAGAAGAGCACTTGGATAAAGTGTTTGTCGGAGGGCATTCTCTAGGTGGAGTTGTTTCGACGATTGAAGCGAAAAAATTGAACGAGATGGGTCAAGTAGCAGGGTTGATTTTACTAGCAAGTTATCCAGATCAGAGTACGGATATTAGCGCCACTCAAATTCCTGTATTATCCATTACGGCTTCGAATGACAAAATCTTGAAACAAGAAAAATATGAAGATGCCAAATCTCGGTTGCCAGAATCTACACTCTATACATCGATTGAGGGTGGAAATCATAGTGGCTTTGGACTTTATGGTCAGCAAAAGGGTGATGGTGAGGCGACAATGAGTGCCGAAGAGCAACAAAAACAACTCATTCAATTGATTAAACAATTTATCGTAACACATTAAGCTAGGGGCACTGACCCCCGTAAATGAGAATTAAATAAAAACACCTCCAAGTTGGATT
>CAKAPS010000008.1:0-32394 GCA_916719965.1 uncultured Streptococcus sp. | reverse complement strand
TTAAATCCGCCTGATAAATATAAAAATATAGAGAGAAAAGAGAGAATCACCGGGAAAATCGATTTATCCACGATTAAAATCAAGTATCTAGAGTAGCAGTAAAATTAGGGGATTAGAAAATGAAAAAAGTAATCGCAATAATTATTTTATTTTTTGTTGGAGCAATGGCGGTCACTTGCTCAAAACCAACCATTACGAAGGAACAACAGAATAATGTTGTGACTAGAATTGCACGTAGGTATGAGGTTAGCGAGGTTGAGTTTCTCCTGTTTACAAAGAATTGGAGTACAGGTAGTTATATTTTGAAACTAAAACTAAATAATGATGATTCAAAAAAGGTAACGTTGATAATAGAAGATAAGAAACAGCTGGATAGTCAGGATTTGGAATTGTTACTGGATCCGGTTGGAAAGTTTGATGATATTGAAAGAACTGAAAAAATTACGGGAGATATATCAATATCAAATATTAAGATAAAATATCTAGGAGAAAATTGATGCAGGCAATGGCAGTAATGTTCATTGAATCGCAATTGAACTTGAGGATTAGATAATGAAAAAGTAATAGCAATAATCATTTTATTTTTTGTTGGAGCAATGGTAGTCACTTGCGCAAAACCCTCAATCACAAAAGAGCAACAAGACAATGTAGCGATTCGAATTTATAGAAACTACGATGTACAGAGTGTTGAATTTTTGAGCTTTACAAAGAATGAGAGCACAGGTAGTTATAGTTTTGAAATAAAGATTAATAAGAATATAGTAACATCGTTTCTAATAGAAAATTTAGACTTTCTCGATAAGAGTGAGGGTGAACTAGTATTAGGACCTATTCAAAGGTTCGATCCGTTAAAAAGAGCAGAATATATTACTGGGAATGTAGATAAATCTAATGTTGATGTTAAGTATATAGGTGAAAAATGATGGATAGAATTCAAAGACTTAAAACGATTGTTAGAGAATGGCTATTTGAGAATAGCGATGTTCTAGATGCGCATGGCATTCAAATGGAAATGGTTGCGGATAACGAAGATTATTTAAGAATCATATTGGAAACAGAGGATAGAATGGGAGAAATCATCGTGGAGGATGCTAGTTTTGCTCCGTATAGATTCTTTAAAATCGAAGTTGCTCAAATCGTTGAGGATCGGGCTGAAATCGTAATGGCGTGGTATGACAAGGATGGTACAGGCGATGATGCGTATCGGGAGGCCTTGAAAAACGGCGTAGAATCATTAATACATATAGGAGAATAGAGGGGAAAAAGGATGAAGAAGAAACTAGCAATCATTGGGACAGTGGCTTTGTTAGGTGTAGGAGCCGTTGCGCTGAGTAATCAAGAATGGCGTGCGAACACAATCTTTGCGACCGCAAGAGATAAGCAATTGGCATGGTTGAAAGAGCATGAAAAACAAATCGTTGCATGGGTTCATTCAGAGTATCCGAAAATCGAAACGGTACAGTTTGATTGGAATACGCTAAAAGTAGTCCCTGTAAGCAATGGAGTATCGATAGCCTACTATAATTTGTCGATAAGAGGAAAGTTTAATAATATACCTGAAACAGTCATTTTTGTAGATTTTACTATGGACAAGGGAGATAGTATTCCTGAATTAAGACGTATCGGAATGAACCACCAACCAGGAATTCATAAAGGAAAGGTACTGTATGACTTTGAATAGCATAAACTCAAGCTGGCAGAATCGTTGTTGGCTTGAGTTTTTTTATTCAAAAAAATTTTTTAAGCTTTCTTGTTGACATTTGTAGATTACTGGTGTAAACTAACAATGTAAATTACAAATGTAAACGAAAGCGGTGAAAGTAATGAGCAAACAAAAAGAGTACATTATTGAAGGAATGAGTTGTGCTTCATGTGCCATGACGATCGAGAATGCCGTCAGCAAAATTCCTGGCGTTGATAAAGCTAGCGTCAATTTGGCAACCGAGATCATGACTGTTGAAGCAAACGATAGCGTGACCCCTGAAGACATCGCCAAAGTGGTCGATGGTGTGGGATATAGCGCTCGTCCTCGTGGCAAATCAGTGGAAGAAGAACTTGAAGAAAAGAACGAAAAGAAAGAAGCGCACTTAAGAGAAATGAAGCGAAACCTAACCATTTCAGCGATTTTCACCGTGCCACTTCTCTTTATCGCAATGGCGGATATGGTTGGAATTCCAATGCCAGCCTTTCTAAGCCCAATGCAAAGTCCAGTTAGCTACGCGTTGATTCAATTGGCGCTCGTTCTACCAATTATCTGGATTGGACGTCGTTTCTTCGTGGATGGATTTAAGGCCTTGTCTAAAGGACATCCGAACATGGACAGCTTAGTCGCACTTGGAACAAGCGCTGCGTTCCTTTATAGCCTTTACGGAACGTACCACGTATTAGAAGGCCATGCGCATTTTGCGATGAACCTTTACTACGAATCAGCCGGCGTTATTTTAACCTTAATCACACTTGGAAAATACTTCGAAGACGTGTCAAAAGGGAAAACATCCATGGCGATTCAAACGCTCGTAGGACTTGCTCCTAAAATGGCGACGGTTTTACGCGACGGACAAGAAGTAGAAGTTCCTGTAGAAGAAGTGCAAGTGGGCGACCTCATTCGTGTTAAACCGGGTGAAAAAGTTCCAGTCGATGGCGTCGTGACAGAAGGAAACTCAACCGTTGACGAATCGATGTTAACAGGGGAAAGTATTCCAGTATCGAAATCAGTTGGCGATGAAGTGATTGGGGCAAGTTTAAACAAGACAGGTTCTTTCATTCTAAAAGCAACAAAAATCGGTAAAGACACAGCCCTTTCTCAAATCATTCAGTTAGTCGAACAAGCACAAGGATCCAAAGCACCGATTGCCAAACTGGCCGACAAGGTTTCTGGAGTATTCGTTCCAATCGTAATCGTCTTGGCTCTTGTTTCTGGACTTGCTTGGTATTTCCTTGGACAAGAATCATGGGTATTTGCCCTCACGATTACCATCTCAGTGCTCGTCATTGCCTGCCCATGTGCGTTAGGGCTTGCGACACCAACTGCTATCATGGTTGGGACTGGTAAAGGGGCCGAAAATGGAATCCTTCTTAAGAGTGGGGAAGCGTTGGAAGAAGCGAACCACGTGAATATGGTTGTTTTCGACAAAACAGGTACGATTACAAACGGAACTCCTGTGGTCACAGATGTGGTCACTGCCGACAATGCCGATGCAGATGCCCTCATTCGCCTAGCTGCCAGCCTTGAAGTAGCGTCCGAACACCCTCTTGGCGAAGCGATTGTTGCCAAAGCCAAAGAACAAGGGGCTGCATTTGATGAAGTGACGAACTTCGAAGCCATTCCTGGTTTCGGGATTAAAGGTCACGTGGGTGAAACGCTCGTCTTCCTTGGTAATGAAAAATGGATGCGTGAAAATGGTCTTGCCAATGTTGAGATGAATGAAAAAGCGAACAGTTTTGCTGAACAAGGAAAAACACCACTCTATATCGGCTATAACGATGCCGTACAAGGCTTGATTGTTGTAGCGGATACTGTTAAAGAAAGCAGTGCGCGTGCCATCCAAACCCTACATGAAATGGGCATTCAAGTCGCTATGATGACAGGGGACCACGAACGAACTGCACAAGCAATTGCCGCTGAAGTGGGGATTGACCGCGTATTTAGTGAAGTTTTACCGCAAGATAAGGCGAATTATGTCTCAAAATTACAAGAAGAAGGCTATATTGTGGCGATGGTGGGGGATGGTATCAATGATGCCCCAGCGCTTGCACAAGCACAAGTCGGTATCGCAATTGGTACCGGAACAGACGTAGCCATCGAATCTGCAGACGCTGTCTTAATGAAGAGCGACTTGATGGATGTACCAGCGATGTTAAAACTTAGCCGTGCAACCATCCGTAATATTAAAGAAAATCTATTTTGGGCATTTGCCTACAACGTAATCGGAATTCCATTTGCGATGGGAGTTCTTCACCTCTTTGGCGGACCACTCCTCAACCCAATGATTGCCGGAGCCGCAATGAGCTTCAGTTCCGTATCCGTTGTCCTCAACGCCCTAAGATTAAAACGCTGGAAAGCATAACTATAAAGGAGAGATCTATTATGAAAAAAGAATACAATTTAGAAGGAATCAAATGCGCAGGATGTGCGAACACAGTGAAAGAACGTTTCTCAAACGTCCCAGGCGTGACAAACGTTGAAGTCAGCTTAGAAAACAAAGTAGCTACAGTCGAAGGAGACGCAAGCGTCGACGCATTACAAGCATCTCTTGAAGGTACAAAATACAGCATCAAAAAATAATCAAAACCAAAAAGGCTGAGCGATTTTCGCCCAGCCTTTTTTGTGTCTTCTCTCTCTTTCCCTGCAATCCATGGTTAGAAGAAGCAAAAAGGGAGAGCGTTGCTAACAACACCCAGTGTGGTTTTGAAGAACCTACTCCCGTCTAAGTGCCTGCTTCGTCTCTCTCCCTTTCCCTGCACTCCATGGTTAGAAGAAGTAATAAAGTAGAGCGTTGCTAACAACACCAATTGTGGTTTCAAAGAATCTTGCGGATTCTATAGTAATAGTGATGCGAAGTGCATTAAAACGAGGGAGAAAGACAGAAATGACCAAAATAGAAGCTGCTATTTTGGTCATTTCGTTTTCTTTCCCCCACAAAGTGAGCGAGTTACATGTAGCGAAGCTCGTTCCATTCAACCACTGTGCTTAGGGGGCGTAGGAATAAAATTCCGTACGTCCCCTTTGAGGCTTTAAAGGCGAGAGACCTTAGACTCGAGCCGGTGCCTCATCCTTGTATTTCTCACCCTTTTTCTGCAATCCATGGTTAGAAAAAGAAAAATAAGTAGAGCGTTGCGAAAAAAACACCTAGGATTCTATACGAGTAGTAGTCGCGAGTGTACTCGATGCGAATTACAGACTCAGGAAATGAAATTTCCTAGAGTCTGTTTGAGGCTCGAGAGGTCTGAGACTTGGCTCAGACCGGTACAGCCATTACTACTCGTATGAGAAAATCCTAGGTGTTTCAAGAGCAACGCTCTTATTCATTCATTGTTTTGTTTATTTTACTTCAACACGATCTAACCATGGAGTTGCAGTTTCACCTAAAACAACATTAAGGTCCTCAATGTTCTTACGTCCTTGGTTTGCCAACCACGCACGACCAGCTTCTTCCCCTTCAGTCGCAAACACAGCTACAGAATCTTTCCATGTTGCACGACCACATAACACACCATTGAAAGTAGAACCAGCTTCTTTAGCAAAGCGTAGTGTTTCTTGGAATAATTCAGCAGAAACACCAGCACTTAAGAAGATGAATGGTAGGTCAGTAATTTCAGATTGTTCTTTGAATAAACGTAATGCTTCTTCGCGAGTATATACAGGTTCAACGCCTTCTTTAGTGAAGCCTTCTACGAAGTTCATGTTTACTGGAACTTCTACTTTTAATACGTCAACGTTGTAACGTGGGTCAGAGAAGACTTTCATTGCATCGTTTACTTTATGAGGTTTCACTTTTGCGTATGCAGCTGATTTCACATCGTCGTCACTTGCTTCGTAAGAAACGATTTCTAAGAAGAATGGAATATCTTCTGCCACACATTCGCTACCAACACGTTCTACCCACGCATGTTTGATGTCGTTGATTGCTGGATCTTCGTCAATATCATAGTATAAAAGAACTTTAACAGCATCAGCGCCTAATTCTTTAATACGTTTTGCAGACCAGATTGGAAGTAAGTCTGGTAAGCGGCCGATTTCAGTTGCGTCGTAACCAGTTTTTTCGTAAGAGATTAAAAGTCCGCAGTCTTCGTGGCGTAATTTTGCAGCTGGAAGACCGTATTCAGGGTCTAAAAGGATTGAAGAAGAGAATTTTGTTAATTCTTCAGAGATTAATTCTTTGAAGCGGATGATACCTTCGTCACCTTTTACATTTGGATTTCCTGCAGCAATCATTTTTTTCAATGAACCACGTTGGTCAATCGCTAAAGCACCGATGACATGGTTTTTGTTTGAAAGTTTTACTAAGTGATCATATTTTCCTTTTGTTAATACTAATTTTGACATAATAACACTCCTTTAGTTGTTTTTATTTTATTAAGCTTCGAAATAAGGCTTACCGTCTAAGTAAGTCGCTTTGAGTTGTAACTCATCGTCTAATACGATGAAGTCCGCTGCATACCCTGGGTCGATGCGTCCGCAAACGTCGTCGATACCGACAGATTTTGCAGGAACAAGGCTAGCCATTGTAAGAGCTTCGTGTGGAGTCGCAATGCCCCATTTCACAACGTTTTGAACCCCTTGAATGAGTTCTAGGATACTTCCGGCAAGGCTACCGCCGTCTTTCAAGCGAGCCGTACCGTTTTTTACGATAACAGGGAATTCTCCAAGCATCGATTCGCATTCGCCCATACCGCCAGCACGCATGCAGTCAGTAATCAGAGCTACATGGTCGTGACCGCAACATTTCATGACGATACTTGCACTCACTGGGTGGACGTGGTGACCATCGCAGATGAGTTCGTCGAATACGTTTGGCAATGTAAGTGCCGCGCCGACAACACCTGGTTCGCGGTGATGTAAGCCGCGCATTCCGTTGTATGTGTGAACGAAGATGTTTGCGCCGGCTTCAACGGCGTTTTTACAATCTTCGTAAGTGGCATCTGTATGTGCAAGAGCGACATAGATGTCTTTTGTTTTCGCGTGTTTGATGAAATCAACAGCACCCTCACGTTCTGGCGCAATCGCGATTTTCTTCACCCAACCGCCAGCGCGTTCTTGCCATTCATCCAAGATTTCAGATTTAGGGTCGCCCATGTATTTAGGGTTTTGCGCGCCTTTGTATTTTTCGCTAAAGAATGGACCTTCTAGGAAAATCCCTCTGATTTTAGCTCCGCCAAGTGTTGTGGCGTTATCGCCGACTGTTTGGCAGACATCCGCTAATAATTCGCGAGATGCGGTTAAGGTTGTTGGTAAGTAAGAAGTAACTCCGCATGAAGGAAGTCCTTCTGAAATCGTACGAAGTGCTTCTACGTCGTTATCCATGACGTCAGCGCCTTTGAATCCGTGGATATGTGTATCTACAAGACCTGGGGCAATTTGATAGTTGCCGTAGTCGATAATTGTAGCGCCGCTTTCTGGTTTTTCAGTTTGGAAGTCTCCGAAAGTTCCGTTATCCAAGATAGGTAAGTACCCTGGGCCTTTCACTTCGTCTTCAAAATAAAATGCTTTGGCATAAATATAAGTTGTCATAGGATCATCTCTTTTCAATAAAGTTATTTATGCTTCTAATGGGTGAATCGTTACTCCTTTAACGACACGGTTCACAGTCCCTGTTGGTGAAGGAGTATCTGGTTTGTTTCCAACTTTGATAGAAGAAAGTAGAGAAACGGTTTGTCCAAATACTGCATATGGAAGTGCAAGGTAAGCATCTGGAACGAAACGATATTCTTTATCGAAGCTGAAAGATAGGCCTTCAAAGTCACTTTCTGCATCCACTCCAACCGCAAGAACAAGGCGTGCAATTTGGTCGCCGTGTAATTCGTTTAAGATGTCGATATCGTATTGACGTGTATAGTCGTCGTTCGATACGAATACGAAGGCTAGAGAAGAGCCGTTTACGAATGATTTAGGACCGTGACGGAATCCCATTGAAGAATCGAACGCTGTTGCGATTTGTCCAGCAGTCAATTCAAGAATCTTCAATTGAACTTCGCGAGCAAGGCCGCTGAGAGAACCAGAACCTAAGTAAATCACACGGTTGTAGTCTAAGTTCACGTAATGTTGAATCACGTCTTCACGTTCGAGGACGCTTGTACCCATTTGACGGATGGCTTTCACGAAGCCTTCTTTTTCTTCAAGTGAGTGTGCTTCGTCGAATACAAGAAGCGCTGTAAGAGTCATACATGTGAAGCTTCCTGTCATCGCAAAACCAGCGTCGTTAGAGCGGTCTGGCATCATTAAGAGTAAGTTGTTTGTATCGTCTTTAGCAGCAATGGCTAATTTTCCTTCTGGCGCACAAGTAATCGTGATTTGATAGAAGTCGCGCACGATTTGTTGGCCAAGTTGGACACTGGCTAGACTTTCTGGTGAGTTCCCGCTACGTGCAAATGAAACAAGCACTGTAGGAATTTCTGCTTTGAAGTAGTCATGTGGATTACTTACAAGGTTTGTTGTTCCGACCGATTGGAAATCAAAACGGTCTTCATTTCCTGTACGTTTTAAGTAAGGAAGAATCGTATCTCCCACATATTGTGATGTACCCGCACCTGCGAAAATCACGCGAAGTTTTCCTTCTGGTAAACGGTCTAAGAAAGCAGTGATGCGTTCTAAGTTTGCTTTGTAGTAATCAAAAGCTTCTTTCCACAATTCTGGCTGTTGGCGAATTTCGCGCGTTGTAATTTCTGCAGATAAAGCTTCTAATTGACTAGTTGAAAATTGAAACATAATACCCTCCAAATATTTTTTTAGTTGTTTGTGCGATAGTGTCTTACTTTGTAGAAGAATTGGTCGCTTCTGGCAACACTAATCGTATATTCGATGATGCGATTTTCAGGATTTAATGTGGTTCGCATAAACCGTAAACAAGCGCTGTGCGGATCCACATCCAAGACTTCCGCTTCTTCCGGCGTGAGAATGCTCGCTGAGAATTCTTCGTCGGCGTAGTGGATTTGCTGATGAAAATCATTCGCAAACACTTCATATAAAGATTGGCCTTCTAACTGCGTCTTCGTTAAGGTTTTGAAGACGTCGTATGGTAAGAAAGTTGTTTCTTTCATGAGTGGAATGCCATCTGCATACCGAATGCGTTTCAGACGAAAGAGCTTGTCGCCAGCTTCGATTCCAACGAGTGGAGCGATAAATTCATCGGCTTCGTAGCAATCCAGCGAAGTAATTTTCGTGGAAGGGACCTTGCCGAGTTCCTTCATCTGTTCCGTGAAACTGTAGCCTTCCAGCAAGTTTTGGCGTTCTTTCCATTGCGTTGAAATGAACGTGCCTTTTCCATGACGCTTATAAATATATCCAAGCGTCTCCAATTCCTTCAACGCTGTTCGAACGGTGGTACGACTGACATTGTAGACCTTTGTAATTTCGCGCTCCGAAAGCATTTTTTCGTGCGCTTTTCCTTTGGTCTTAATGAAGTCGATCAACGCTAGACTCAGTGTTGAGTAGAGTGGAGAAGGTTTGGCTACCATATCGGTTCCTCCTTTCGTAAAAAACTCTTCTACAACTGGTCACTACCAGTTAATACCATTGTAAGTTTTTTTAACACTTTCGTCAATAGCGTTTGCATAAAAAGAGGGGGATTCTGAGGATTTTCAACTGAATTTCAGGAAATAGAATAAAAATACCAGGAGAGAATGGTTTTGTGCTTTCTCTCCTGGCGAGTGGGTTAGCCTGCTAAATGACTATTTAATACTTCTTCAAGTTGTTCAGCAGTTGTAGCACCTAATAAAGCTTCTTTGACATCAGCTTTCATGAGCATACGAGCTACAGTTGCTAATAATTTAAGGTGAGTCGTTCCTGCTTCGCCATCTGGAATTAATAAGCTGAAGATGAATGAAGTTGGTTTTCCATCCATGCTGTTCCAGTCAATTCCGTCGCTAAGGCGAACAATGACGATTTTTGGAGTCGTGATGGCATTTGATTTCGCATGTGGAATCGCAAATCCGTCCATCATTCCTGTTGTTCCTTGTTGTTCACGTTCTACAAGTCCGTTGTACACGGCATTTTCGTCTGCTGAAACGCCTAGTGCTACAGCTTTTTGAGCGATGAAGTGAAATACTTCTTCTTGAGAAGTAAGGTTTTCATTTAAGAAAATAGATTCTTTACTAATTAACATTTTCAACCTCCTAAGTTCTTTCTAAAAGTCGATTATTCAGAAAGTGGTTTACGAGTTGCTCCAAGAACAAGACCGCCGACAACAGAACCAATCGCAATCGCTAATACCCATAAGAATGGATGTGTTACAACTGGTAATACTAAGAATCCACCGTGAGGAGCAGGTACTTGTACACCGAATAAGTAAGTTAAAATTGCAGCGATTGAAGAACCTAACATCATTGAAGGCATTGCGCGAAGTGGATCTTTGGCAACGAAAGGAATAGCTCCTTCAGTAATGTGAGTTGAACCTAAGATGAAGTTGACTAAACCAGCATTACGTTCGTTAGTATCGAAACGGTTTTTGAATAATAATACGGCAACAGTTGTGATAAGTGGAGGAGCGATACATGCTGCAGAAACACCTGCCATGAATGTAGTATTTCCTTCAGCAAGAAGAAGAGTACCTGTAACGTAGGCTGCTTTGTTGACTGGACCACCCATATCAAAGGCACACATACATCCGATTACAAGACCAAGAAGAATTGGGTTTTGATCTTGGAATCCTTTTAAGAAGTCCATTAATGATTGGTTGATACCAGCCATTGGACTAACGATGACACTCATAAATAAACCAGTAATGAATACGCCTAATAAAGGATATAAGAAAATAGCTTTAAGACCATCTAATGTTTTTGGTAGTCCTTTGAATAATTTTTCTAAAAGAACCACTAAGTAACCTGCGAAGAAACCACCGACGATACCGCCAAGGAATCCTGCACCACCATTACTTGCCATTAAACCTGCGACAAAACCGCTCACTAATGCTGGACGGTTCCCAATACTTTGTGCAATGTAAGCTGCTAAAACCGGAGTCATTAAGCCCATTGCTAATCCACCAATGTCTTTTAATTGAGCAGAAAAGGCATTGTAACTTGGATCGTCTGGTTTAAATGAGTAAATCCCGAATACGGCAAATGAAATCGCAATTAGAACCCCACCACCAACAACGAATGGAAGCATGTGAGATACACCGTTCATCAAGTGTTTGTAGATTTCACGACCGATAGAGCTCTTACCAACGTTAGAAGATTGTGGAGCTTGTGAAGATTCAACAGCTGCATCGTCAGAGTGGTATTTCACAACGCCTTCTCCGCGAAGAGCTTGTGCCACTAATTCGTCGGCGTTTTTAATTCCTTGTCCAACTGAAACGTCGATAATCTTTTTGTTTACGAAACGTTGTGGCTGAACATCCTTGTCAGCAGCGATGATGACTGCTTTTGCGTTTGCGATTTCTTCTGGAGTAAGTTCGTTTTCGATACCGATTTGTCCGTGTGTTTCGACTTTAATCGTTACTCCTGCTTTTTTAGCGGCTTGCTCGAGCGCTTCTTGTGCCATATAAGTGTGCGCAATTCCTGTCGGACACCCAGTGGCAGCGATAATATCATATTTTGTCATTGTTTTTCCTCCTTTATTTTCCCGAGTTAGGATACTCGTTTGATTTGTTGCATTAATGTAGGAACATCCTTGAAGTCTGTCAAACCAGGTCTAAACGCGGTTGAGCTTCCCGCTGCAACGGCTTTGATCAGTGCTTCTTCATCGGATAAACCTTGCAACTGGCTTCCTACGAAGGTTGCAAGAAGTGTATCTCCTGCACAGGCAGTATTGACAACTTCGCCATCAGGTGCTGTAACATGAATCGTTTCAGTTGGTGTAAAGAGAATGGCTCCCTTATCTCCTAAAGAAACGATGACGTTTTGAGCACCTTGTTCGAGGAGTTTACGACCGCAGTCCTTAATTTCCTCAAGGCTAATGTCCTTCAATCCAAACCATCCGGCTAATTCTTCGTCGTTTGGTTTGATGAGATATGGTTTGTAACCCAATAGTTCCGGTACAAAATGAGCGGAAGTGTCGAGAATAAACTTAAAGCCACGTTTTTCGGATGCTTTTGCAATTTTCTCGTAAGTGGCACGTGTGATACCTTCAGGATGACTTCCAGAAACAAACAAAATATCGTCTGCGTTCATGTTTTCCACAATAGCAAGAAGGGACGCTTCTTGTTTGGGTGTTACACTTGGGCCTTGGTTGACGAGTTTGAATTCTTCGTTTGTGGCCACAACTTGCGTGAACACATTGATGCGAGTAATTCCGTCCACCGTGACGAATTGTGTTTGGATACCTGCCTTTTGCAGTTCTTCCTCGATAAATTGGCCAGTAAAACCTGCTTTAAAACCAGTGGCGGTGCTATCAATTCCGAGTTCCTTTAAGATGAAGCTGACGTTTACGCCTTTTCCATTTGGCATGTAAACAGCCTCGTCGGTTCGGTTCACTTCAGACGGTAGCATTTGCGCAGTTTTAATGAACAAATCGATGGCTAAATTCATCGTACACGTATAAATCATCATTTCACCTCCAAGCTTTTTTTGCTATACTTATTATTACATACGTCAGGTTGTAAATGTTTTCTAAAATGAGGTTAACATTTGTAAATCTTTACAAAATGGAGGAGTTCGCATGTTCAACACGCAAGGTTTAACGAATACGGAAAAATATCTACTCGCTTATATCGAGGAACATCTAGAAGAGATCCCTTCTATTTCCATCGTGAAGTTGAGTCAGGATGCAAATGTTTCTACTGCGTCTATTGTGCGAACCATGAAGAAACTAGGATATGACGGTTTTACGAGTTTTAAACATGATTTAAAAAAACAATACCGTTTTACAAATGAAGAGTTATCCACCTTCAACAGTTTGGAAGCTGTTGACAAAAAAATTCAAGCAGTTGTTGTGAAAAACGAGCAGGAAGTGCGTCGGACGATTGAACAGCTGGACAGTAAAACGATTGAGGATGCTGTTCAAGCGATTTTTGGGGCACAACGAGTGTATTTATTTTCGCGTGGCCTCAGTGAAATGATTGCGACGGAGATGGAAATCAAACTCCATCTATTGGAGCGCACCTGCGAACAGTATGTGGATCCAAATATTATCCGAACCATCAGTCACCGTTTAAATGCCCAAGATGTGGCGATTATTATTTCATTAAATGGGCATACCGCAGAATTGGTGGAAGCAGCGCGTGTTTGCCAACAAAATGAAGTGCCGGTTATTTTATTGACCGCAAATGGAGCGAGTCCTTTAGCAAAACTCAGTGATATCACGTTTGTTGGGTATAAATCAGAGAGTTCGTATTTCCCAGATTATGAAGTTCGTTCGCGCTTACCACTACAAGTCATCAGCCGAATCTTACTCGATGCATACGCAATACGAGTTGCCGGCCAAAAATAATTTACATTGAAGGCGTATACTGATACGATAGTAAAGCAAAGAAAGGAGTGCCGACATGGAAGGAAATAAAGTACAAAATTATAAGAGTTGTTTTGATATTATTGGTCCGATTATGGTAGGTCCTTCTTCTTCACATACTGCTGGAGCGATTGCGATTGGTGCTCTTGCGAGACAGTTGTTCGGTGGAACGCCAAGGAGCGTTCGATGCGACTATTATGAGTCATTTGCCGAAACGCATAAGGGACATGGGACGGATTTTGCGATTATTAGCGGAATCCTAGGCTTTGCGACAGACGATGAGCGCGTGCCACGTGCCGTTGAGATTGCCAAGTCCGAAGGAATGCATATTGAATTTGTCGAACGAAAAGAACCAAGCCCTGTGAATCATGCCAATACCGCGGATTTAATCTTGAGCGACGAGAAGCGTACGATTCGCCTTATCGGGACCTCTGTTGGTGGCGGAGCGGTGGAAGTGAAGGTCATCGAAGTCGATGGCTTTAAGATGGAGCTTTCAGGTCCGCTTCCGGTTTTACTGGAAGTGGTTTCTCTGGGGGAAATGCCAGTTCTCTACAATTTACTACATGAGCATGGCGTTACCATTTCAAAACAACGAGTGGAAATGACAGAAGATAGCCAAATGATGGGATATGAGCTTGTTGATTTATTATCCCCAGAATTAAAAGAACAAATACAAACATTAAGAAAAACGCATGACATCTATATGTTTGCGTGATGATAAGGAAGGAAGTTTGCAATGTTTTCGACCATTAAAGAATTGGTAGCATTAGCAACAGAACAAAAGAAGCCCATTTCGGAAATCATGATTGAACAAGAAATGGAAATGACCCAGCAAAGTCGTGAGTACATCTGGGAGAAAATGGAAAAAAACTTACAAACGATGAAGAATGCCGTTGAACGAAGCGTGGAAGGAGAGGGCGTGTTCTCTCCAACAGGCTTAACGGGTGGCGACGCGTTGAAGATGAAGAAATATCGTGAACGTGGGAAAACATTGTCGGGGGATAGTATTCTAGCGGGGGTACAATACGCGCTTGGAACAAACGAAGTCAATGCTGCAATGGGGCTTGTGTGTGCGACTCCAACAGCAGGGGCGAGTGGAACCTTACCTGGCGTTGTGTTCTCGATTGCCGATACGATGAACTTAAACCATGAACAACAAGTTCGATTCCTCTTTACTTCGGCAGCCTTTGGGATGGTCGTGGCCAATAACGCGATGATTGCCGGGGCGACAGGTGGATGCCAAGCCGAAGTCGGAAGTGCCAGCGCGATGGCCGCAGCCGCAGCCGTTGAAGCAGCCGGTGGAACACCACAAGAGAGTTCCGAAGCCTTTGCGACAGCACTTGGGAACTTACTAGGGCTCGTTTGTGACCCTGTAGCTGGTCTTGTTGAAGTGCCTTGCGTGAAACGAAATGCGATTGGTGCAGGGAATGCCTTGATTGCAGCGGATATGGCACTTGCAGGAATTACAAATGTGATTCCAGCCGATGAAACCATCGAAGCGATGCGCAGTATCGGGGTGAGAATGCCACGAGAACTCCGTGAAACGGGACTCGGTGGAACGGCAGGCACAAGAACAGGGATTGCGATTAAGATGCGCATTTTCGGGGAAGATGTTTCCTTGAACCCGGAACAAGAGTAGGAGGAATACACATGGCAAAAGAAATTGCTACATTTGCAGGAGGCTGTTTCTGGTGCATGGTGAAGCCATTTGATAGCCAACCAGGAATCGAGTCTGTGATTTCAGGATACACAGGCGGCCACAAAGAAAATCCGACATACAAGGAAGTATGTAGCGGAACAACAGGACATACAGAGGCCGTGCAAATCACGTTCGACCCAGAAGTATTCCCTTATGAAAAACTCGTAGAAGTCTACTGGCAACAAACGGACCCAACGGATGCAATGGGACAATTCGTGGACCGTGGAGATTCATACCGACCAGTCATCTTCTATCATTCCGAGGAGCAAAGAAAGATTGCGGAGGCTTCCAAAGCAGCCTTGCAAGCGAGCGGACGATTCAAAAAAGATATCGTGACAAAAATCGAGCCTGCAAGCACGTTCTATCCTGCTGAAGAGTATCACCAAGATTTCTACAAAAAGGATCCAGAACATTACAAACGTTACCGCGGACTTTCAGGTCGCGACACTTTTATCGACAGTATTTGGAAATAAGAAAAAGAGATAAAATTATCATATATGATAATTTTATCTCTTTTATTTGTTATTCAACTTCAGTATATTCACCGTCGATGATGGCTTTATCAGATTCTAAGTACTCTTTAAAATCATCCGACAGATCATTGATAGAGACGTCTTCTTCGATAAATTCGCCTTTTAATAACTTTTCAAAGGTATTAGCTAAACGCTCTGCGGAAGGTTTGAACGTGTAGTAAGTCAATCCTCCAGA
The DNA here is from genome assembly GCA_916719965.1 of uncultured Streptococcus sp. Lineage (GTDB taxonomy): Bacteria > Bacillota > Bacilli > Lactobacillales > Aerococcaceae > Granulicatella. The sequence goes on along the minus strand of CAKAPS010000008.1, from coordinate 16,885 downwards.
GAACACACCGCCGATGACCGGAATAACCTTTGTGACTGTCTTTCCGACAGACATCTTCGTAATCTTCCAGCCGAGAAAGGCACCGACCTTCTTCATGATCGGATACCACATTTTCTTTGTAAGAGCCGTAGTAACGACTTTCTTACCGACTTTTTCAGCGATATTTTTTGAAACTTTTGTAATCAAGGCTGCCGCGCCGCCTGCACCGAGCATGATTCCTAAATAACCAATCATTCGAGCCTTTGCTTCTTCTGGTAATTCATCAAACTCACCTGTAAATAACTCATCTTCTCCAAAGAGATAAGCCAATTGCTGTGCTAGATTGAGTGAAAACCCAAAGTATTGAACGACATCTGCTCCACCAGACAGAGTAGCGGTGATTGGGTTTGAAGGTAGTCCAGCCACAAAAGATGTTAAGGCTGTTTTCTTCGTAGTGTCATTAATAATTTTCGTGGCTCTTTTTCGTAAAGCTTCCGGCGTAAAAACGGATTGCGGTCCATTTTTTAGAATGATATCTAAATATTCGCTCCCTTTAAATTCCTTTTTAAGAAATTCCTCACGACTAACCTTCACAAATGGTAGTTTTGTCGTTTTTGATAAGGTTGATAGCACTAATTGATTAAAATCCTCTGATTTATTACCCATTTTTCTCCCAACTTTCTTCTTCTGACGTGTTTTTTGCGCTATTTGCACACATTTTATCAAAAAGAATTCTCTATTACAATATGAGTTTGGGCAATGAAAAGAACATTCATTACCATATTTGGTAATGAATGTTCTGCATCTACATTTTTTAAAATAAAAACAATATAGTATATAAACTATAAAGCAAAAAAGACCATATATGGTCTTTTTCGCCTCTCAATTTTTTAGATATTTGCTAAGTAAGTTGTTAAACGAGCGACAACTTCTTTTAAGTTTTCCATTGAAGCTGCGTAACTGAAACGAACATAGCTTTCGCCACCAGGTCCGAAAGATACCCCTGGGATTAGCGCTACTTTTGCTTTTGGCGCAAGATCACGAACGAATGCCCATGAGTCAGTGCCGCATTTTGCAGGAATTTTCGCGAATAAGTAGAACGCGCCGTCAGGACTTGCCACTTCGAAGCCAAGTTTCTTCAACTCAGCCGCAAGATAGTCACGACGCTCGCTATATTCAACCATCATTTTCGCGCAGTCATCTTGGCCGTGTAACATTGCCGCAAGCGCTCCGTATTGCGCGAAGCTTGTTGGAGCTGTCACCATGTATTGGTGAGTTTTTACGACTTCGTTCATGAAGTGTGTTGGCCCTAAGATGAATCCGATACGCCATCCTGTCATCGCGTGTGATTTTGATAAACCAGTGATGACAATCGTTTGGTCCGGTAAAATATTCGCAAGAGAGTAGTGAGTCTTGTCGTATGTTAATTCTGCATAGACTTCATCGCAAAGTGCCCATAGTTTGTATTCTTTGATTACTTCGGCTAAGTCTTCTAATTGTTCTTTAGAGTAAGTCACGCCTGTTGGGTTACTTGGGTATACAAGAACAACCGCTTTGAAGTTTTTGTCTGGGTTTGCTTCGATGGTTTCGCGTAATTTGTCCGCTGTTAAAACGAAGCCGTCGTTACTTGTGTCCACCGTAATGAAGTTCCCTTGGTTCACCAATGTGATTGGCAAGTATAGTGGGAAGACTGGTGTTGGCACGATGACTGTGTCGCCAGGGTTTAAGATGGCTTGTAAGCTTGCGTTAATCCCTTCTGTTGCCCCAATTGTTGTGATGACTTGGTCAGCTGTGTAATTGAAATTAAATTTCTTGTTGTAATACTCAGCCGCAGCTTGTCGTAATTCAGGAATCCCTGAGTTTGGTGTGTAATGTGAGTGATTGTCTTTAATCGCTTGGATAGCCGCCTCTTTAATATGTTCAGGCGTGTCAAAGTTTGGTTCTCCAAGAGTTAATTTGATAATGCCAGGAATTGTAGAAACTTCTGCGTCGAATTGACGAATATCAGAAACTGCAATGCCTTCTACGATTTTGTTAAATGGATGTTCTACTGTCATAGGAATCCTCCTTTATATTCATAGGAAAATTGTATCTTGTTTTGAGAAAGAGTGCAATGAGAAGGATAGAAATTCGAAAAGAAAATAAAAAACGCTGGGAATTTATCCAATCTGCCTTTCTGCCTATGAATTCTAAGGAAAATAGTGTATAATCTCTTTGAGAATATCGGTTAGCAGTCAAAGTGCGAGCCACCCTAGAAAAGAAAGGGGTGGAGTGTGCACTTTTTTTGTGCAATGAAACGGAAGTGAGGGATAGTATGCAGACAGAATTTGATACCATTGCGGCGATTTCAACGGCGCCTGGCGAAGGGGCTATCGGGATTGTTCGTATTAGTGGGGATGATGCGATTCGCATTGCCGACGAAGTGTATCGATTGAAAGACAAACGATTAAAAGAACAGCCAAGTCATACGATTCACTATGGGCATATCGTGGATCCAAAGAACGATGAAGTCATTGATGAAGTGATGGTGACGGTACTTCGCGCGCCAAAGACTTTTACGCGTGAGGACGTTGTGGAAATCAACTGTCACGGTGGGATTGTGGCGATTAACCGCATCTTACAACTCGTTCTTCGCATGGGAGCACGTCTGGCCGAGCCTGGTGAATTTACAAAACGTGCCTTTTTGAATGGACGTATCGACTTATCGCAAGCGGAAGCCGTGATGGATTTGATTCGTGCGAAAACAGATAAATCGATGCAAATGGCGATGCGCCAACTCGACGGAGAACTCTCGAAGTTAATTCAGAATTTACGACAAGAAATCTTAAACACCTTAGCGCAAGTGGAAGTGAATATCGACTATCCGGAATACGACGACGTGGAAGAAATGACCTTGCAACTGTTGCGCGAGAAGACGCAGCAAGTCTCACAAGGGATTCGTGCTTTGCTAAATACCGCAAGCCAAGGGAAAATCTTGCGTGACGGATTGAAGACGGCGATTGTTGGACGTCCAAACGTAGGAAAATCGAGTTTGTTGAACGTGTTATTACGCGAAGAAAAAGCCATCGTAACGGATATCGCTGGAACGACTCGTGACACCATCGAAGAGTACGTGAATGTTCGTGGCGTGCCACTTCAACTGATTGATACGGCGGGAATTCGTGAAACAGATGACGTCGTTGAACGTATCGGGGTGGAACGAAGCCGTAAAGCCTTAAATGAAGCGGATTTCGTGCTATTGATTTTAAACCAAAGCGAAGAGTTGATGGACGAAGACCTCCGCTTATTAGAACAAACGAAAGACTTCAAACGCATTATTTTATTAAACAAGACAGACCTACCAACGAAAATCGACATGGACAAGGTCAAAGAATTCGCGACAGACAACGAGATTGTCACAACGTCAATGCTGAAGAAAGAAGGCATCGACCAATTGGAAGAAAAGATTACCGATTACTTCTTCCAAGGACAAATGAACGAGCGCGACGCAACGTACTTATCGAACACGCGTCATATTGCGCTGCTTGAAAAGGCAGAACAAGCGCTGCAAGAAGTGGCGAACGGGGTCGATATGGGCATGCCTGTTGATTTAATCCAGATCGATTTTACCCGCGCTTGGGATCTCTTGGGCGAAATCACAGGCGACACGGTTCAAGACGAGCTGTTAACACAATTGTTCAGCCAGTTCTGTTTAGGAAAATAAGCAAGTGTGCTCAAAAGAGGTAGAGAGTTGGCAGTTTGCTGCAGGAAACTGAGACAGAGTACGAATAATAAGAGATGAGAGCATGCAGAGTTTTAATTGTAGGCTCTCGTGAAAGAGTAATAACGGAAATTCTTACGGATTCTATAGTAGCAGTAATGGGGAATAGCAACCAATGTGAATTACTGACTCTAGGGTGTAACCCGTAGAGTCAGTTTGAAGCTTGGTAGGAATTGAGACGTAAGGCTCAATCCGATGCCCCATTATCGCTACTATGAAGATATCCGTAAAGAATTGGAGTTATAACTCTTTCAACGAAAGGTACAAGGAGGAAGAGCTGATGACGAAGCTAGCGACAATCTGCTATATCGATAATGGAAAAGATTTCTTACTGTTATTACGCAACAAAAAGCCAAACGATGTCCATGAGGGCAAGTACATTGGCGTTGGTGGCAAGCTCGAAGCAGCAGAGACTCCGGAAGAATGTGCCGTGCGTGAGATTTTTGAAGAAACAGGACTGCAGGCTACGAAGATGGAGATGAAAGGAATCATCACCTTCCCGGAATTTACCCCAGGACACGATTGGTATACGTATGTTTTTCGTGTGACGGAGTTTTCAGGAGAGCTGATTGATTCGCCAGAAGGGACGCTGGAATGGGTTCCGTACGATGAAATCCTAAGGAAGCCTTCTTGGGAAGGGGACCGCATTTTCCTAGAGTGGATTTTAGAACAGAAACCGTTCTTTTCTGCGAAATTCATCTATGAAGCCGGAGAATATGTCAGTCACAATGTAGAATTTTATGGAGAAAGAAAGTAAAGGAGAGACTATGGTAACAACTTACGAAGCTGGAAATTATGATGTAGTTGTCGTCGGTGCAGGTCATGCCGGCAGTGAAGCGGCGCTAGCAAGTGCACGTATGGGCGCAAAGACATTATTACTTACAATGAACTTAGAAATGGTGGCCTTCATGCCATGTAACCCATCTGTAGGGGGACCTGCAAAAGGGGTTGTTGTGCGTGAAATCGATGCTCTTGGGGGCGAGATGGGTCGCAACATCGATAAAACGTATATTCAAATGCGTATGCTAAATACAGGGAAAGGCCCTGCCGTACGTGCCTTACGTGCGCAAGCGGATAAGCATTTATATGCGCAAGAAATGAAGAAGACAATCGAGAAGCAAGAAAACTTGGATTTACGCCAAGGAATTGCGGAAGAATTGATTGCGGAGGATGGCGTATGTAAAGGGGTTATCACGAATACGGGTGCCATCTACCGTTCAAAAGCGGTTGTTTTAACGGCTGGAACGTCTTCTCGTGGTCAAATTATTATCGGTGAATTGAAATATTCATCCGGGGCCAATAACTCTCAACCATCGATTAAATTATCAGAGAACTTACTCGAATTAGGCTTTGAATTGGCGCGTTTCAAAACAGGAACTCCGCCACGTATCAAAGGGTCATCGATTGATTATAGTAAAACAGAAATTCAACCAGGGGACGATACGCCGAACTTATTTAGTTTTACATCCAAAGACGAAGACTACCGTTATGACCAAATTCCTTGCTGGTTAACATATACGAATGAAGGGACTCATGAAACGATTCGTGAGAACTTACACCGTGCACCGATGTTTACAGGGATTGTTGAAGGGGTCGGCGCGCGTTACTGTCCATCGATTGAAGATAAAATCGTTCGTTTCAGCGATAAGCCTCGTCACCAAATTTTCCTAGAGCCAGAAGGGGAAAATACGGAAGAAGTATACATTCAAGGGTTATCGACTTCGCTTCCAGAAGACGTGCAAATCAAGATGATTCGTAGCGTGGAAGGGTTGGAAAATGCGGAGATGATGCGTACGGGTTACGCCATCGAGTACGATGTGGTTGTGCCACACCAATTGAAAAATACATTTGAAACAAAACTTATCCAAAACCTATTCACTGCCGGACAAATGAACGGTACGAGTGGATATGAAGAAGCGGCGGGGCAAGGGCTTTACGCTGGGATTAATGCCGTGCGTAAGATTCGCGGAGAAGATCCATTTATTCTTGGCCGAAGCGATGCGTATATCGGTGTATTGGTGGATGACTTGGTCACAAAAGGAACGACTGAACCATACCGTCTATTGACTTCTCGTGCGGAATATCGTCTCTTACTTCGTCATGACAATGCCGATTTACGTTTAACGGAAAAAGGACGCGAACTTGGATTGATTGATGACGAACGTTATGCCGCGTTCCAAGCAAAACAAGAAGCGATTGAAGCCGAAATCAAACGCATGCAATCGATTCGCCTGAAGCCAACTGCCGAATTACAAGCGTTCTTGGCCGAAAAAGGATCTGCAGAATTGAAAGACGGCATCCTCCTAAGCGACTTGTTGAAACGTCCAGAATTAAGCTATGACGAATTAGTAGGCTTTGCCGGTGAAACGGTGGAAGTCTCTCGTGAAGTGAAAGAACAAGTAGAAATCTCGATTAAATACGAAGGCTATATTGCCAAAGCGATTGAAAAAGTGGAGAAATTAAGACGTATGGAAGCCAAACGTATTCCAGCCAATATCGACTATGATGCGATTAATGGACTTGCGACCGAAGCGCGTCAACGTTTGAAATTGATTCAACCAGAAACGATTGCGCAAGCGAGTCGTATTAGTGGGGTGAACCCAGCCGACGTATCGATCTTGATGGTCTATATCGAACAAGGCAAGATTGCTAAAGTACAAGAATAAGGAGGCGCGTATGAAACCAGAAGAATTTTATCAAAGACTCCAAGAAGTGCATGGGATTACATTGACGGACGAGCAAAAGAAGCAGTTCGACCAATATTTCCATCTATTAGTGGAATGGAATGAGAAGATGAATTTGACGGCAATTACGGATGAAGAGGGCGTGTACTTGAAACATTTCTACGATTCATTAGCGCTTGGATTTCATCATGAATTGACCGACCAAACGCTTTGCGACGTGGGTGCGGGCGCAGGATTTCCAAGTATTCCGCTGAAAATCGTCTTCCCAGACTTGAAGGTGACGATTGTGGACTCGTTGAATAAACGCATTACATTCTTGAATACATTAGTGGAGACGCTTGGACTCAAAGACGTGCGATGTTTCCATGACCGCGCTGAAACCTTTGGGCAAAACAAGGAGTTCCGTGCATCGTTTGATGTGGTGACTGCTCGTGCTGTTGCCAAACTCAGTGTACTGAGCGAATTTTGCATGCCGCTCGTGAAAAAGCAGGGGTATTTCCTCGCATTAAAAGCGGCGCATACAGAAGTTGAGTTGGAAGAAGCGAAAAAAGCCATTGCGATTCTTGGTGGAAAAGTAGAAGGGGACGTCTCTTTCGACTTGCCATATGAAGGCGGAAACCGTCACGTGGTCACGATTTTAAAGACGAAGGAAACACCGAATAAGTATCCAAGAAAACCGGGTCTTCCATTGAAGAAGCCGTTATAACCAAAGGAGGAAGAACGATGAAAAGAGTTCACTTAGGAATGATGACGCTACTTGCGCTAGTATTAGGTGCTTGTGGAAATGGACAGACGAAGGACGCAGGAGCCGAGAAGTCGCAAGTGACGCAAGCTGCTACGACGGCAGCTCCAACGACTGAGACTACGACAACGGTTGCGCCTAAACCAGATAACAAAGAGTTGTACGCGAAAGTCTTTGAAGATATCCGCACCGTAAAAGAACTGGGTGCTGATGTGGCTGGAAAACTGAATGTACCGCTTGAATATTGGGCTGCAAACAGCTTGAATAAGCAAAAAGATTCGCTGCAATATTTATTCTATGACATCAATGACGATGGAGTGGATGAATTGTTTATCGGACATACTTCGAATGGCAAACCATTCACGGTCGTGGCGTACTACTTAGATGGCAAGACTCCAAAAATCTTGCATCAAAGTTACGTTGCCGAAGCAGGTGGAGCTAGAAGTGCCTTTAGTTTCTTCAAAGGCGGATTGCTCTACACGGTTGAATTCTTGTCTGGAACAGGAAATGGCGATGCTAAAGTGTTCAAACTGGAGCCAAAAGGAGCAGGTTTGACGCTTGTAAATGCTTTGAAATTCGAAAAAATGCAATTCAAACTAGAAGATCTAGGATTGAAGCAAGAAGATACCATCGATTTAACAAAGATGGACTGGAAAGAGTTTAAATAATCAAGAAACTGCTAACGCATGAGGTTAGCGGTTTTTTTATTCCATAAAAGTGAAACAACATCTCAGCATCTTGATTTAAAATAAGTTTGTGATAAAATTAACTTGATAAGATAAAGATAGTTTTGTGAATGGTGTACTTGAGGGGAGATGAAAGAATATGTTCCTAAAAAAACTATGGCGATATCTCTGGGAGGATTTACCATCTAGAACAGTTTGGCAACCTTTAATGATACAATTCTGTTTAGAAATGGGACTATTCTTTTCAGGAGTTTTTTCTAAGGATATGCAAGCGCAATATTGGATAGTAACATTTGCTTTAGTTAAACTTTCTAAATTATATTCGAATAAACCAGTTACTAGAATGTATTTTTATACGGAGTATTTCGGTATCTTTTGGTTTTTAAATAGACAATAATGACAAAAAGCTTTCTATCTCAGATTGATTGAGGTAGAAAGCTTTTCTGTTTAAAAATAATAATGGATCGGGCGTGTTACGCATTAAATTTATTTAAGATACTTTCGATGTTTTTGATTAGTACCGAAACAGAACCATCTGGATTGTTGATGAATTCGACCATTTCCTTGTTTTCGTAGATTTCACTTGGAATGGTAATCTCGATACCGTTGTCGAGTTTGAATTTTTGCTTGCTATATTTGCGTTCGTATTTTGGTACGTTCGTTACGGCGATTTTTTCTGGAACGCGTTCTTCGGTGATGGCCAACTGTGCGGCTTCACGTGCGAGCGGTTTTTCCTCGAACACCTTGTCGAAGATGACTGCGGCGTCGATTTCGTCCTGTTCTTCGAGCTGGTGGAAGATGGCTTGTTGCGTCGTTGCCAGCGCTTTGTACGGTTCCTCGTCGTGTTTTTTCGCGATATGAGTGACCGTTTTTTTGATTTCCTTGATTTGTTCTTTCGTTGTGACTGGCACTGTGATTTCTAAGAATTTTTCAGAGAAATAGGCAGTCTTTTGGCCTTCAATTACTACTTTTTTCTCGATTAAGTGGTAGTTTCCGTTTGATAAATCCACGATGAAAGCTTCCGAAGGTTTTTGCGTCGCGTTTGGTAAGATAGCGTGATTTTGTAAAATCGTATTGCTAACGGCTTCGCCTTCATAATCGACAAAGTGAGTGACCTTTGAACTGTAATCGAGGCGAATCATTCCAAAGAGGGTACCACCTGTATCGCTCGTTCCTGTAAAGAATAAGTAATCCGCTGCACCGATTTCTTCTGCTGGAGCAATCAGAGCAAAGAGCTTGTCTGCTAACTGTTGCGTCTTTTCTAAGAAAGAAATGCCTTCGTCTGCCAGATACCCAAGAAGCGGTTCGTCTGCAGCCAATTGACCGATATGCGGGTCGCCTTTTTTGATTTTATCTACGAGTTTTGTAATGTATTCAATGAGAAATGGGTCGCCCAGTTGCAGTGGGGCCTGTGATAAGAGTAAGTTCCCTGAATTTTTATCTAAAATATGTAAAACGGCTTCGTTAATGAGCATGAATGTGCTCCTTTCCTATTTCATTCGATAGAAAATATTATATAATAGAAAAATAGATTTGTAATGAAAAACGAGGGGAGTGCGCCATGACGGTTTTAACGAAGATAGAAACACCATTAGGAACCGTAATTGCATCCAGTGACGGGCAGTCGTTGACGGGATTATGGTTTGCAGGGCAAAAATACGAATGCGCCTTTGTGGAAAAACCAATATGGGACGATTCGTTGCCGTTGTGGAAGAATGTGAAACACGCGCTGGAAGACTATTTCCAAGGAGTGGACGACGTAACTTCATCAGTGCCGATTGAATTTGTAGGAGGGACAGCTTTCCAAAAAGCGGTGTGGGCCGTGTTAACAGAAATTCCCTATCAAACCGTGTGGACGTATAAAGACGTGGCCGAACGTGTCGGCGAAAAGCTAGGACGAAAGACTTCCTCGCGTGCGGTGGGGACAGCGATTGGAAGAAATCCAATCAGTCTCTTTGTACCATGTCACCGCGTCGTAGCCACAACAGGAGCATTAACAGGCTATGCAGGAGGCGTGGAGCGAAAACGCGCGCTCCTAACGCTTGAAGGGCATAGCGTGGTAAAAGACAGAGTCGTGAAAGGAGAAAGGCATGAAGCTTAAAATTGCTAAGGTCATTGTATCGGCATTTGTGGCGCTACTCGTGGCACAGGCCCTGCATTTAACGACGCCATCCGCGGCAGCTATTATTGCAATTCTTAGTGTCATGGACACGAAGAAAGTTTCGCTTGCGGCAACCGGTCAAAGGCTAGCGGCAGCCGTTTTGGCGCTTGTGATTGGAATGGGGATATTCGCTGTTTTTGGATTCGACGTGACCAGTTTCGGGTTGTATCTTCTTTGCTACATTCCTTTAGCGTATCTCTTAAAAGTGGACATCGGCGTGGCGCCGAGTACCGTCCTCGTGATTCATCTTTGGACGCAGCAACAACTTACTTTCAGCCTCTTCGTCAATGAGCTCTTGCTGGTTACCATTGGGGCCGGCGTGGCGATTTTACTGAACTGGTATATGCCGTCGTATCGCCAAGAAATCGAACGTGTCCGAGAGGAAATCGAAGATAAAATGCGTGAAGTTCTCTTGAAGATGTCGGGATTCCTGACGATTGGAAACGGGAAAAATGATGGCGAAGTGCTTCAGTTGTTGAAGGAAAAGTTGAGCGAGGCACGTGAATATGTCAGGCTCGAAGCAGAGAACCATTTAACAAAAGAAGTGACTTACGATTATCAATATTTCGAAATGCGCCGTGATCAAAGCAAGTTGTTAGAAATCATGGCTGCTAACTTAAATGAATTCCGCTGGGACGGCGAAGAGATGGCGATTCTGTCGGAGATATTTAAACAGACCGCACAGCAGTTGGCGGAACAAAATACCGCGAGTCAATTAATCGATGACATTGAAGACTTGTTGGAACAATTTCGTGAACGGCCACTGCCACAAACGCGCCGTGAATTCGAAAAACGTGCGCAGTTATACCAGTTATTGCGCGATTTGAAACGATTTGTACAATTGAAAGTCGATTTCTTCCAAACGTATGGCGTTCATTATTTCAAGAAGGTCGGAGAAAAGGAATAGGGACTATTGCTCTTTGTACAGGAGGCAGGAATTTATCCGACGTTGGCTTTTCAAAACAAACGATTCGAACAATTCATCTTTAACCTTGTTTTTCTATGAGAAAGACAAGGTTTTTTGTGTATTTACGCGGATATACTAGAGCTGACACTAAAATAGGAGGATAAATTATGGAAGGAAAAGGGTTAGCGGAGGTTGTCCATTTAGCAAAGGAGGATGAGGAGGAAGCGATCACCGAATTATTGCGGCGTTTTGACCCATTGATTATGAGCATTCATCACCATTATTTTTTTCATGAAATGGACCAGGACGATTTTGCGCAGGAGGCCCGTATTATGATGCTTCGGGCGGTGCATAAATACGACGAGAACCATGCCGTCTCCTTTGCCGGCTATTACCAGCGCTGCTTGAAAAATCTAGCGGTGGAGTGCCTGCGTAGAGAACACCGTCAGCGGCTTATTCCACACGAGTTAGTCGTTCGCGGGGAAAAGGCGGAACTCGCATTGCTCTCGGCTTCGGTGGATTCGTGCGAGCGACAAGTGCTCTTGCATGAAGAAGCGGAGGAGTATTTCCATCATCTTTCCCGCTTTGAAAGGGATGTGTTTTTAGGAGTCTTGGACGGTGCGACGTTTGAGGAGATGGCGGACCATTTCGATAAATCGGTCACGTCCATCAAGGGAGCTCACAAGCGGTGCAAGAAGAAATTTAAAGACTATATTGGAGAAGGATGAGAGCTTTTATGGTAAGATAAAGGCGAAAAAGGAGGTTTGAGTAATGGATGATTTAAAAAAGAAAGAAATGGATGACTGTAAGGATGTAGAAGTAACCATTCAAGACTTGTTTGAAGAGTACGAGGGAGAACCTACAGCTGAAAAGGTAACATTATTTGAACCTGTAGGAAGAGAAAAATGGTAAGAAAGCATGGAGCAACTGGAAAATCATTCAGTTGCTCTATTTTTTTTAGCTAAGACTACCAATCTGAAACGGTTTGTAGTACAATAGCTCGTGGCGATTTTTTTGCCGATGAGGTTCGAAACCATCCCTCAATAAAAAACTAGGAGGCAGTAACATGCAAAATAAAAAAACAAAATTGATTGTGATTAACGCAATCGTCGCAGCGCTATATGTGGTCGTTACATCATTAACAGCATTTATGTCATTTGGAAATATTCAATTCCGTATTGCGGAAATGTTGAACCACTTATTCGCTTTTGACAAAAAATACGGAATCGGTGTGGTTGCCGGTGTATTACTTGTCAACTCAGTATTTATGTCAGCTTCTGGTCTAGGTTGGTATGACTTAGTATTCGGATTAGGACATACAATTGCTTCATTCGCTATCAGCGCACTAATCTTCAAATCAGTGAAAGATGTTAAAACACGTATGTTTGTTTTAGCAGGTGTCTTCAGTGTGATGATTTTCTTAGTAGCGATTGAATTGAACTTAGCGCTAGAATTACCATTCTGGTTAAGCTATGGTGAAACATTCTTTGGTGAAATCGTCGTATTATTAGCGGGTGTTCCGTTGATGACGGCATTAAACAAAGCCATCGATTTGAAAAAATTAATCAATGATTAATCAACAGACGTCCGAGCACGATGCTTGGGCGTTTTTTGATTGCAAGAACTCACTATTTTATGTAGAGTTAAGAGGAGACCTAAAGGAGGAATACAAATGGAGTTATTAAGCATTCCAGTAGGACGTTTAGAAGAAAATGTCTACTTTTTAATTGATGAGAATAAAGAAACAGTGATTTTTGACCCAGGTGCACAAGCCGAGGACATTAAAGAACTGATTAAAGAAGAAGGATTGAAGCCTGTTGCGATTGTGTTAACGCATGCGCACGGAGACCATATCGGAGCCGTGGACGCGCTTCGTGAAGAGTACAATATTCCAATGTATATGAACGAGTTGGAGAAAGTATTTTTACACGATCCTGAATTGAATCGTTCATACTACTCTGGCGAAAATATTACAGTGAAGCCAGCGGATGGTTATTTCCCTAAAGAAATGGGCAAATGGAAAATCGGAAGCTTTGAACCAGAATTAGCGCACATTCCAGGGCACTCACCAGGTGGAACCATCTTCATTTTCCGAGAAAATGGATTCGTCATCGGTGGAGACGTGATGTTTAAAGGTAGTGTTGGACGTAGTGATTTCCCATACGGAAGCCATAAAGAGTTAATGGAAGGCATCCATAAATATTTATTGCCATTACCTGCTGAAACTGTGATTTTCCCAGGACACGGGGAACCAACAACGCTAAAAGATGAAATTGCGACAAACCTATTCTTAAATGGCGCAACAAGATAAGAGGCGAAATTATGATTTTTGATACGCATACGCATTTAAATGTATCTGCGTTTGAAGGTGAAGAAAAAGAAGTCATCGCGCGTGCAAAGGAATTAGCCGTGACGCGCTTTGCGGTGGTGGGATTCGATACGGACACGATTACGCGTAGCCTGGAGCTTAGCGAAGAGTTCAAAGAAGTGGTTTCGATTATCGGATGGCATCCAACCGAAGCCTATCGATACAATATTGAAATCGAAGAATGGCTACAGGAACGCTTGACGCATCCACAAGTGGTTGCGATGGGGGAAATGGGCCTGGATTATTATTGGAAAGATTCAACGCCAGAAGAACAAGATAAAGTGTTTCGTCGCCAAATCGCGATTGCTAAAGAAATGAAATTGCCGATTGTGATTCATAACCGCGATGCGACAGAGGATTGCTACAAGATTCTAAAAGAAGAAGGCATTCAAGACATCGGGGGAATTATGCATAGTTATAATGGAGACGTGGAATTTATGAAGCGTTTCTTAGACTTAGGCATGCATATTTCCTTTAGCGGTGTGACGACGTTTAAAAACGCACCGCAAGTTCGTGAATGTGCAAAATTGGTTCCATTCGACCGTATGTTAGTGGAAACCGACGCACCGTATTTAGCGCCTGTGCCATACCGTGGAAAAAGAAATGAACCCGGATATACGCGCTACGTGGTTGAAACGATTGCCAAAGAACGCGGCCTTGCTTGGGAAGAAGTGGCGGCCCAAACAACACAGAATGCCATCAAGCTATTCCGTATGGAAGAAAGAGGCTTGCTATGAATCCAGTCATTGTCGTAGAAGGGCGAGACGATACAAGACGCTTGAGAGAAATCTATCCGGAAATCGAGACGATTGAAACGAACGGTTCGGCGATTGACGAAGAAACGATTGCGCTCATTCAAAAGGCGCTCCAAACACGTGAAGTGATTGTATTTACGGACCCTGATTATCCTGGAACTCGTATTCGCAACATTATTCAAGAACGTGTTCCTGGCGTGAAACATGCCTTTATCGAACGCGCAGAAGCCGTCAGAAAAGACAATCATAAGAGTCTTGGGGTGGAACACGCGAGTACCGAAGCCATCCAGCGAGCGCTCGAATCGGTGCATGAGATTTCAACAGAAACAGGAGAGCCAGTGATTTCACAGGCAACACTGATGGCGCTTGGGTTTATCGGACGACCAGATTCAGCAACGAGACGTCAAAAGGTGGCGGATTTTCTAAAAATTGGCCATACGAATGGAAAACAGTTCGCGAAAAGATTACAATTATTTGGTATTACAGAAGAACAATTAAGGGCGGCACTTGAGGCTGTCTTAGAAAATGAGGACAAACATGAATGAAATAAAGGATATCGCGACGCCGAAAAGAACGCGCGAGATTATGGAACGTCATGGACTAACGGTAAAAAAGAGTCTAGGGCAAAACTTCCTAATTGAACCGAATATTTTAACGCGTATGCTAGAAGTGGCGGGAGTCGACAAAACGACAAACGTTATTGAAATCGGACCAGGGATTGGTGCGTTGACCGAACGTCTAGCAAGAGAAGCTAAACAAGTGCTGGCGTTTGAAATCGATGGCCGTTTGTTACTAGTGCTCGATGAAACATTGGCCCCATACGATAATGTAACAGTGGTTCATAGCGACATCTTGGACGTCGACTTAGAGCAAGTCATCGGAGAGCATTTCGACATTAACGAGCCATTATTAGTCGTGGCCAACTTGCCGTACTATATTACAACGCCAATCATTATGAACTTATTGGAATCGAAATTGCCAATCGATGGGTTTGCGATGATGATGCAAAAAGAAGTGGCGCAACGAATGACGGCTGAGCCAAATTCGAAGGCATATGGATCACTTACGATTGCGATTCAATATTTCTGCGAGGCAAGCATTGGATTTATCGTGCCGAAGACGGTCTTCAATCCAGCTCCGAATGTGGATTCTGCGATTTTAGTATTGAAACGTCGCGAAAACCCACTCGTGGAAGTGAAAGACGAAGCGAAATTCTTCGCGCTCGTGAAAAACAGCTTCGTGCAACGTCGTAAAACGCTCTGGAATAATTTAGCCAAAGCTTACGTTGGGAATGGCCATACAAAAGAAAGCTTAGCCGCTGCATTAGAAGCTGCAGGTATTGACCCATCTAGACGTGCCGAAACACTGACGATTGAAGAGTTCGCCCGCTTAAGCGACGCACTTTAATGGTGGAAATACACTCAGAAGAAGAACGAACGTAAAAGATGATACCGAAGGAACTTACGGATTTTATCATCGCAGTAATGTGAAAGGGTATCGAATGTGAAATACGCGGAGTAGGGATTGTCCCTTACTCCGCGTTTGAAGCTTCGAAGGTGAAAGACGAAGGCTTGAACCGGTACAACATTACCGCGATGATAAAAAAATCCGTAAGGAACCGAAGGTATCATCTTTTACATGCAAAGTTATTAAAAAATATTTTTAAATAACTATTGCTTTTTACGAATCGCAAGAGTATACTCTAATTAAAGATAAATTTAAATAGAAAGAAGATGAAATCATGGCAGTGAACGAAGTAATGGCCGCTCTTTCTGATGAAACGCGTCGCCAGATTTTGGAAATCCTGCGAAAAGGGAAGACCAACACCGGTGACCTTGCCACGATGATTGGGATGACGCCGCAAGCCTTATCCTATCACCTTAGAAAGCTAAAAAATGCTGATTTAATCTACGAAACACGCTATAAAAACTTTATTTATTATGAATTGAATTTGACCGTACTGGACGAAGCGATTGTATGGATCAATCAAATTATTGGGGGAAAATAACATGGAACAAGTAAAACAATTTAAAAAATATGCCTATCTCGCATTGATGTTCGCACCACTCGTTGTATCACTCTTTGTGGTATGGTTCTTACCTGAAACGATTGTATCGCGTATGGACATAGCGGGAAATGTGACGGCAACAGCAAGCAGATTCTCAATATTTCTTTTCCCAATCCTTGTAGCGATTCTTGGGTTTGGGATTCGTATTGCGAGCTCATCTCCAAAACTAACAGGGGGAAATGTGAGAACAGCTCGCTCGATTAGCTGGATTCTTTTACTATTATTGAACGTCATCGCGTACTTCCAATTCTGGTTATACTTAGGCGGGATGACAGTCGGCGCGCAAATGAGCCGTTTCCTAACATTTATTCTAGGGGTATTCTTTATCCTTATTGGAAATCTAGCACCAAAAATTAAAGAGAATTCAAAACACTTTGGATTCCGTGCTTCATGGTTGAAAAACAATGACGTAGCCTTCCGTAAAACGCAACGTTTCTTCGGGATTGCCTCTGTAGTGGCAGGTATCCTTATGATGCTTACAGGAATCTTCATGGGAAATAATGTTGCCATCCTTGTCGCAACGATGATTATGATTATCTTAATCGCAGTGACGGGTGGTTATTCTTACTACATTGCAAATATTGAGGAAGCATAAAAGAAAATAAGCGTTCATCTTAAAAAGGATGAACGCTTATTTATTTTATTCTAGATCTCCTGTTACGGTCTTAGGTAATTTCTATACATATCAATGTAGAGAGTGTCTGTGATTAATGAGTTAAAAAATAGTAAATGGTGCTTCCTACAAAATAAGTGAGAAATCCTAAAACTCCAGCAA